>JALEMR010000003.1 GCA_022768245.1 Oscillospiraceae bacterium | reverse complement strand
ATATCTACAATAATAACGCATCGTTTCTCAAACTTGATAACATTGATAAAATATGCTCGGTGCTGGGCTGCAGCATTGGCGATTTGCTGACCACCAAATAACTCTTATAAATGAATTAAAAATCCCCTTTAAATTGCTTGTAAATGGCATTTTAAAGGGTTTTTTTTGCGTTTTGCTTGTCAATTTTTTGCGTTTTGCGTGGCAAGTTACATTAAAGCGTCGGAACAATTACTTACCTTTATAAAATCATATCATATAGTAAACGACATTGAAATTGATGCTTTCAGTCTGCGCAAAATCCATATATTCAAGATTTTGCTTGACTTCAAGTTCAATTTCTAATGTCGTTTACTATAGAACCTGTCCACATAGGATATGTGTGCGGATTTTCGAGCATAATTCTGTAAGCGCAGTGGTCTGCGCTATAGACAATGAAAAAATGCGCAGTCTGCGGCAAAATTTGCCGAAGACTGCGCATTTGCTTGTAAAGACAGGTTCTGATAGATTATTCGTTATTTTCTTGTTTGTTGCGAAAAGCCTGTTTTGTAACCATTGGAAAACCGAATTTTTCCTTGATGAGTGTGCTGTATGGCGTTTCTTCAATTACGATGTCAGATCTGTCCGCTTCTATTAAAATGTTTTTTCCGGAAATATCGCAGGATATCAGCGTTTCCGCCATGTTTGGAATACCCAATGAATGACAATTTCTTTGGCCGTCTTCAAAAGACGAGCTGTCATCTGAATAGTAAAGATCACATTCAAAGTATAATCTGCCATTCTCAAAATCGTTGAGCTTAATTCTTGTCCAGGAAGAAGTATACTTATTAATATGTTCTTCAGGGATATCAAAAAACATTCCTACCATTTCAATTATCTTATTACGGTCTTTATTACTGAAAAAACGTTTCTTTTTCATAGAATCAACATCATAGATCCAGGTATGATCAAGACCTTTGTAGATAATTGTTTCATCATCAAGGAAAAACATGACAGAGCCATCAAAATGCGGATTGATGAGTTCTTGTGTTTCACGGTCATACCACATTGTATTGTTATTACTGTGTGTCCAGTGCTGAAAAAAGATACGCTTTGGCGTAATATGCAAGTCAAGTCCGCTTTTCTTGATGCCCGAATGCTTGAACAATACTTCGGTTTCTCCGCTGTTTAAGTGGTATACAGCAACTTTGTTGCCTATATTGAAAAACAGATCGTTTTCGTAAAAGCAAAGATCGCCGTAACATTCACCTTTATATATCTGCTTTTCCTTTCCCGAAGAGAAATCTCCGATATATATGCTTGCTTTTTTGCTCAGCTTGTAATCGGCTCCGTCAGGAAGAAATTCCTGAGTATACCATGCAGCCATATTGTTTCCGACAGCAACATCCTGAACGGCTGTATGCTTTTCGATTTTAATATCATCGCTTCTGTTGGACAAATGCTTTCCGCCAACGCTGACCGCAGGCATTATTGACGGACGAGGATACTCTCCGTGAGCATCAAATGAATATTCAGTATTATTCTCGCTGAAAATGATTTTGCCGTTTTCGATCTTTATATCCATGATCCACCTCATAAACAATTTCCGATTTATCGGGCAGCTCATACTAATCCCCGATAAAAGTGCAGACAAAAAATCTGCGCAAAAACCATATATTCAAGTTTTTGCTTGATTCTTTGTACACTTTTTAATCGGGGATTAGTATCAGTCGTATCCTGTTTTATGCGATACCCGCCTTGATCCTGGCAGCAGTCACCGTGTTTTTCATAAGCATAGCGATAGTCATGGGCCCCACTCCGCCGGGCACGGGAGTGATGAATCCCGCCTTCTCGGCGCATTCGTCAAATTTGCAGTCGCCGCAGAGCTTGCCCTCGTCGTTGCGGTTCATGCCCACGTCGATGACAACAGCTCCCTCCTTGACCATATCCCCCGTGATAAAATCTCTCCTGCCCACAGCGGCAACGAGGATATCCGCCTCGGCGCATATCTCCTTAAGGTTTTCCGTTCTGGAATGGCATATAGTCACGGTGCCGTTGCTGTGGAGCAGCAGCATAGCCATAGGCTTTCCTACGATATTGCTTCTGCCGACCACCACGCATTTTTTGCCGCAGACGTCGATGCCCGTATCGGCGATAAGCTCCATGATACCCGCGGGAGTGCAGGGCAGGAAGCTGTAATCGCCTATCATGATGTGACCAACGTTTGCGGGGTGGAAAGCGTCCACATCCTTTTCGGGGAGTATCTCGTTGATAACGGCGTTCTCGTCGATCTGCTTCGGAAGAGGCAGCTGAACCAGTATGCCGTTCACATTGTCGTCGCCGTTGAGCTTAGCCACCAGCTCCAGGAGCTCTGCCTGCGTCGTTTCCTCGGGAAGCGCATACTCAAAGGATTCTATGCCCACCTCGGCGCATGCCTTTTTCTTGTTGTTCACGTATACCCGTGAAGCCTGATTGTTCCCCACGATAACCACAGCCAGTCCCACATGCACGCCCTTTTCCTTAAGAGCTGACACCTCGTCTCTCACCTGAGCCTTGACCTTTGCGGAGACTGCCTTTCCGTCAATCAGCTTTGCCATTTTCTTTTTCCTCCTCGTTATTTTTTTCATCATCGGTAATGTCGTCATTATCGAAGATTATCCTCTGCTCGGGAGCAAGCTCTGCCTTCTCCTTGGAGCGCTTCTTATTTTTCTTTTCCTTTATCCTCTGCTCTTCCTCTTTTTCCCGTTCCTCGGCAGCCTTAAGCATAGCCTTAGATTCCTCGGTGTTCACGTAGAGAACGGGAGCGCCATGCTTCTTTATGCGTATCCGCATAACTATCAGGGTGATAAGCGAAGCCGCAAACAGCACGGCAGCCAGCAGCTGAGACACTCTCACATCGCCGATATAAAGGCTGTCGGTGCGCAGACCCTCGACTATCATTCTCTCAAAGCCGTACCAGCAGGTGTACATAAGTATCATCTCACCGTCAAAGCGGCGCTTCTTGTAGTACAGGTGGAGCAGCAGAAAGCCCAGCAGACACCATATGGACTCATATAAGAAGCAGGGGTGCACGGGCAGATACGGGTCAACGACGATACCTGTCTTGTCGGTTATCTCCGCGCCGTGAACGATAAGATAGTTCTGGATGCGGCCGCTGGACATTCCCCAGGGAAGTGTGGTATTTGTGCCGAAAGCCTCGTGGTTGAAGAAATTTCCCCAGCGTCCGATGCCCTGACCGATAAGAAATCCCATTCCTGCCAGATCGAGAACGGGCAGTATCTTCACCTTGCGCAGCTTCAGCACAAGGCAGCCGAAAACTATGGCTCCGATAAGTCCGCCGTATATGGCAAGTCCGCCGTTGCGTATGTTAAATATCTCCTTGATGTCGTGATACCGGTCAAGGTTAAAAATGATGTAATAGATGCGGGCGCAGACGATACCTCCGATAATTCCCGCAAATACCGCGTCGATGACCTTATCACCGTCCAGACCGAAGTCCTTCATTTTTCCGAAGCAGTAGATAAGCGCCAGCATCAGTCCCACCGCAATGATTATCCCGTACCATTTGATAGTAAGTCCGCCGATGGTGAACGCGTCGCTGTTCACATTAAGCTCAATGCCGAAGCCCGGGAAAGTGAGCTGGTTCCAGGGCAGCTTGTCAAGATATTCCATTTACATCTTCTCCTTTTAACACACATCATGCGATAGGGTCGATTATCGAAAGCACCGCACGGCTCGTATCGAAATCAGACTTGAGTCGATTTTCCACATCCTCAAGGGTAACTGCCGCCGCGATCTCCAGCTCGTCAAAGGCTGTGAGTCCGCACATGGTCTTGTTTATCATGTTTGTGGCGATATCGGAGGGAGAATTCAGGTCCTTGACTAAAGAGCCGTAGTATGCCTTCTTGGCATTTTCGAACAGTTCCCTGTCGAAGCCCTCCTTCTTGCAGCGTTCTATCTCCGCATTGATAAGATCCCTGACTCTTTCGGGGTCCCGTGACTCTCCGCCGAATATCGGCATAAAGAAGCCTTCGCCGCAGAACACCTCGGTAGAGAAGGTATAGTTTATCAGCCCCTCGTCGTAGAGCCTCTTGTAAAAGTCGCTGGTCTTTTCCACCAGCAGATACAATACAATGTTGGTCTCCACCTCTGCCCTGAGCATTTCCCTGCCTTCATAAGCGGAGCACTTGTAGCCCAGATTGAAAATAGGCACAGCCACCTCCATGCTCTTTCTCACCAGCGGAGTAACTATCTCGTGGGGCTCGTCGGGGAAAACGGTCTGCAGCTCCATATCCTCGTTGGGGATAAGCAGCCTGTCGCATATCTCAAGTATCCTGTCCTCGTCCACGTCGCCCGCGATGCTCAGTACCATGTTCTGCAGATTGTAGAACGCGTAATAGCATTGATAGAGCAGCTCGGGAGTGATATGGGAGATAGATTCCACCGTACCTGCGATGTTTATTCTGACGGGATTGTTGAAGTACACTGCTTCAAGCAAATTGAAGAACACGCACCAGTCGGGGTTGTCGTCGTACATTTTTATCTCCTGCCCGATGATACCCTGTTCCTTAGCAACAGTTTCCTCGGTGAAATATGGCTTCTGAACGAAGTCAAGCAGAATTTCCAGAGACTTTTCAAAATTATCGGTGCAGCTGAACAGATAGCAGGTCCTGTCAAAGCTTGTGTAAGCGTTGCCCGAAGCGCCTGTCTGCGCGTACAGCTGAAAAACGTCGCAGTCCTCGTTTTCGAAGAGCTTGTGCTCCAGATAGTGAGCGATCCCGTTGGGCACGGTTATAAAGTCCTTGTCCTTCTTGGTCTTGAAGGTGGTGTTGACCGAGCCGTACTTTGTTCCGAAGAGAGCGTGAGCGGTGCTGTAGCCCTCCATTTTCCATATGCATATGCGCAGTCCCGACGGATGCTCGATGACCGTATATTTTTCGTCAAGGCGCTTGCTTTCGATAATTTTCTTATTCATTCTCGGGATCCTCCTTTCCTGTGAGAACATATACCGTATCGGGTACAAGAGTGTTTGCGGCAGCGACTATATCTTCCTTAGTCACAGCGTCGATGAGCCGTGCCTCCTCCTCGGGAGTAACGATCTTGTCGTCCATGCACTGGGAGAAAAACCAGTTAGCAACGCTGCTTGGGCTGTCGTATACGGCTTTCAGCGAGCTTTTCGCCAGCAGCTTTGAATTTGCGAGAAGCTCCTCGGAAAATTCGCCGTTTTTGAGCAGCTCCAGCTGACGGAATATCTCTTCTCTTGCGGGATTGATATTCCTGTGTTCAATGCCGCAGTCTATCATAAGGACCTGTTTTTTCTCATTGTAGCCCGAGGGGCAGTAGTAGCAGAGACTGAGCTTTTCTCGGACATTTTCAAAGAGCATGGAGAAGGGTGTTCCGCCGAAAACGAAGGAAAGCATTTTCATTGTCTGCTTTGAATCGCAGTCGGTCTTGTAGGCAATGACCATTTTTGACTGATTAACGTCCATTCTGTCGGTAACGTAGACCATATCGGACTTCCTTGCGGAAGGCATCGTCTTATATCCCAAAGGAGCATTCCTGTCAAGACCTCTTATCCTGTCGAATATCTTCTGCTTGTCCGTCTCGCCTATGCCGCAGCCCGAAAATACCACCTCGATGCGGGCATTTTTCAGAAGCTCTGTATATCTTTTATATACATTGGCAGAGGTCAGCTTTTCCGCGTCCTCACGGAAGCCTTCCACGGGGATACCCGCAGGCTCGTCCTTGTAAATTGTCTCCCTTGCCTTGCCCACGGCGAATTTGCGCTTGTCGTTAATCTCTGCGTCGATATCGTCTAAAAGCTCCTGCTTTTTCAGGCGGAATTCATTTTCGGGGAATATTCCGTTTTCAAGATAAGGCTTCGTAAGGCAGTCCAGCAGGATATCCACCACCTCGCCGCTGATATTCTCGCCGTCGATAGTGTACTTGTCGGCGATAGAGCTCGACTTAAGAGTCATCACCTGATAGTCGCCCAGCTTTGAAGCACCGCTGGAAATGCCCGCATGATAAAGAGAGGACAGCTTGCGGCAGAGGGCTGTGATAGTGGGATATTTCTCGTTCGAATCGTGGAGCAGTTCGGGAATGACCGCATTGGCGGACGCATTTTTCCTGTCCATAGGCTCCAGAAGATGAATGTAGATATAATTGGTCTTGAAGCGCTTGTCGATTATCTCGGTATATCCCGCGCCCTCGCATATATTTTCACGTTTGTAAGAAACAGACATAGTAATTCTCCAATCTAAGTGATTTAAATTCAGCGTATCCCGAGCATTTCCTCGGCATTTTTAAGAGCCGCGTCGGTAATGCTGTCGCCCACCATTATGCGTGCGATCTCGTATTTACGCTCTTCCTCGGCAAGAGTGCGGACGGTGGTAAAGGTCCTGCCGTTCTCGGTCTTTTTCTCGATGAGCAGGTGATTATCCGCCATTGCCGCCATCTGCGCCAGATGAGTCACGCAGAGGACCTGTCTCGCGGAGGATACTTCCCTGAGCTTGATGCCTATCTTCTGCGCCGCACGTCCGCTGACTCCGGTATCAATTTCATCGAATATCAGCGTATGTATGTCGTCCTTGTCGGCGATAACATTTTTCAGTGCCAGCATTATACGCGAAAGCTCGCCGCCCGAAGCAATTTTCGACAGCGGTTTGAGCGCCTCGCCCTTGTTTGCGGAGATAAGGAACTCCACGGAATCCATGCCGCTGCCGGTAAGCTTGCCCGTAGTCTGTGAGACTGCCAGCTTCACGTTGGGCATATCCAGAAAAGCAAGCTCCTCTTCTATCTGACTAACGAACCGTTCACCCGCTTTTGCCCTTGCCGCCGAAAGAGCCTTAGCCTTTTCGGAGACCTCCGCCAGAAGCTTTTCCCGTTCTCTTGCCGTTTCCTTTATCTCCTCGGAGGAGCCTTCTATCTTCTCTGCCTCTGCAAGCGCCGTATTGTAAGCGTCCAGCACATCGGACAGCGCAGGACCGTATTTTTTCTTAAGCTCCCGCAGAACGTCTATCCTCTCGGATATTTCGGCGATGTGAGCAGGGTCTGCGTCTATGCTGTCGTTTTCGCGGATAAGCTCGGAGGATATATCGGAAAGCTCCACCCGAATGGTTTTCAGCCGTCCGATAAGCTCGGGCAGACTGCCTATCATCTCGGAAAATGGGGAAAGCGCTTCGATTATCCCGTCCAGCATTTCGCCTATGCCCGAGCTGTCCTCGTCGCCGTCGATAACATTATAAGCCTGTGAGAGCGCCTGTGAGATGTCGTAGACGTTTATCGCCTTTTTGTATTCCGCTTCAAGAAGCTCGTCCTCGCCATCCTCGATGTCCGCCTGACCTATCTCCTTTATCTTCATGCGGATAAGCTCTTCCCGTCCTGCGCGTTCCCGTTCCTCGGCGGCAAGCCTTTTCAGCCTTCGGGAGACCTCCTGGAGACTGACGAAGCTTTTCCTGTAATCTGCTATCATATCTTCGAGACCGCCGTAGCCGTCGAGAATGTCAATGTGCCTTTCGGGAGCCAGCAGTGCCTGATTATCGTGCTGACCGTGGATATTGACCAGCAGCTCGCCTATCTCGCGGAGCGCCGAGACTGTGGCAGTGTGAGAGTTTATGCGTGCCACGCTGCCGCCGTCCGCCATAATTTCCCTTGTAACGGATATCTCGTGTTCCTCGTGAGAAATTCCCAGCTCGTCCAGCTTTTCCTCCGCCTTAGGAGAAAGGTCGGTAAAGAGAGCGGTTATAACAGCCTTGTCACAGCCGCTGCGGACGATATCCTTAGAGGTCCTCTGTCCGAGGACGGCATTGATACCGTTGATAAGAATAGATTTACCCGCGCCCGTTTCACCCGTAAACACGTTGAATGAATCGGTAAAGGGAATAACAGCCTCGCTTATGACAGCAAGATTTTTAATATACAGCTCTTTAAGCATACTGATCACCGTTCCGCCGCCCGCTGCGGCATGTAGTCATGAATCGCCGTCCCACCAATGATAATCCGACGGCATTATATATAGGCAATACCGCACAAAGCCCGCCTGACGGCTTTGCACGCAATCTGCTTGCAGATTTTCCGTCATATTGCACAGAAATTTCTTGCCGGGCGTCAGCCCGCCTGCGAAATTTCTATGCAATCTGACAAAAAATCTGACGGCGCATCTTGCGCACAAGCTTTATGCGGTATTGCCTATATTTGATAGTTATACATACTTCGTTGAGTTTTAAGGCAACACCGTTTCCGTCTGCCAACACTACCGCCTTGACGGCATTGGTCATCCAATACTTGACTTTGTTCTTATAACGTTCCATTACTGTAATAGCAAACCTTACAAACAAATCATTTATTTCAACTCTTCGATTTTCCTTCGGACAGCCTCCGCAGCGGCAGCAGGCTCGGAAATGCTTTTCACCGCAGTTTCCATAGGACAAAATCCCGTTCCTGCACGATTGCGTATGGCATCGGTAAGGGTGACGTATTCAACGTCTATCCCGTTTTCATTCAGGACTTGTTTTGCAGGCTCGCTTATCACGTCCGCATACACCGCTTTTACTCCGAGGATAACGTACAAAAACGCTGCCGCTTTTCCCACCACCTTATCCGCTGCGGAAAAGCCTTTCATATCGGTATTTCCGTCTATCCACGCAAGCAGAGGCTTTACACCCCGTTCCGTGCTTGTGTAAATTTTGTCCTCGGAGCAGACAACGCAGGTATAGCCTTCGCTTTTGAGCAGCGACTTTGCTTTTTCAATATCACTTTTCATTTTTGCTCATATTCTCCACACGGTAAATGATGAGGGGGATAAGCACCAGCTGTAAAGCTATTCCGAAGATACCTGCGGCGATGCTTGTCCAGATAATTGAAACGGGTATCGCTGTATTTCCGAAAGCGTAAACGGAAAGAAGGATAGCGCCTGCACGAACTGCACGTCCGCCTATCTGTACTGCGAGAACTTTTGCGGCAACGGGGATATTCACATTGCGGAGAAGTCCCGAAAAAAGTCCGTATGCGCATAATTCTATCATCATAAAGGGCAGCATTGCCGCTGTGGGCATACCCGTCAGAGCAAAGCTAATGAACGGTGCAAGAAGTCCTGCGATTGCTCCTGCATAGGGCCCTGCCAGAAGTCCTGCGAGGAATATGGTGAGATGCATAGGCAGAAATGTTTCGCCGAGCTTTGTACCAAGTCCGGAAACTGCGCCCATAACGTGGAATAGCTGAGGAAGTGCAACTGCGCCTATTATTGCAAATACTGCCGCAAGGGTCTGAACCTTTACGGAAAGACGGGGTTTTTCAGTTGTTTTTACTGCTGACATAATAATTCTCCTTTTATCTGAGTTTGGAATCAAAATCCGACATTGCTTCGGAAATTTTTATCTGCTGAGGACATACTGCTTCACAGCTTCGGCAGCCTATGCAGGCGCTCGGCTGTTTATCTTCGGATATGGACGAAAGCGCCATAGGTGCGATAAAACCGCCGCCTGTAAATCTGTGCTCATTGTATAGCTCAAGCAGACGGGGAATATCAAGTCCCCGGGGACAATGGCTCACGCAGTAATGACATGCTGTGCAGGGCACGGTATTTCCTTGAAGCATATCGTCTGCAACAGCAAGGATAGTGTCCATCTCCTGATTAGTCAGAGGCTTAGCTTCTTCATATGTAGCAATGTTTTCACGCAGCTGCTCAAAGTTTGACATTCCCGAAAGAGTGACCTTGACCTCGGGAATGGTCTGCAAAAATCTGAATGCCCAAGCCGCCGTTGTTTCGTCGGGACGAAGCGCCCTGAGCTGCTCGGTGTATTTTGAGGGCAGAGAAGCAAGCTTGCCGCCTCTGACAGGCTCCATTACCCATACGGGAATGCCGTACTGTGTGAGCAGTTCTGCCTTTTCCTTGGCGTTCTGGAAGGTCCAGTCCATCCAGTTCAGCTGGAGCTGTCCGAATTCCATATATTTTCCGTAAGCGTCGAGAAAACGTTTTATTGTGTCCATATTGCCGTGAGCGGAGAAGCCAAGGTGCTTTATACGTCCGTTTTTCTTCTGCTCAATGAGATAATCGAAAATACCGTATTTCGGGTCAAGATATTCGTTGATGTTCATTTCACAGACGTTGTGGAAAAGATAAAAATCAAAGTATTGCACACGGCATTTTTCAAGCTGACGCTCAAATATTTCCTGAACCTTATCCATGTTGGAAAGGTCGTAGCCGGGGAATTTGCTTGCCAGCTTAAAGCTGTCGCGGGGATAATTTTCAAGTATCTTTCCCATAACAAGCTCGGAGTTTCCGCCGTGATAGCCCCATGCGGTGTCATAGTAGTTGATACCGTGCTTCATGGCGTAGTCTACCATTTCAGCCGTTTTCTCCCCGTCAATGACAGAATCGTTGCCGTCGACCGTAGGCAGGCGCATTGCTCCCAGTGCAAGAGCGGAGAGCTTTTCATCATGAAAATCGCTGTAGATCATTTTATCACATTCCTTTGTACCTTATTTATTTTATTATACCACAATTTTTCAAAATAGCAAATACTTATATTGTATAGATAACTATGCCAAAAACGCATTGATCATTTTCTGCCGCTTTGAAGAAAACCTGATATTTTTCCCAAACAAGACTTATACCAATCTCAATTTTGGGTTCTGACTGACGCAAGCATATCATTTACCGACTCCGGATATAGCTGTAAAGCATAGAACCTGTCTTCACAAGCGTATGCGCACGTCTTTTCGGCAAATTTTGCCGCAGACTGCGTTAAAAATGCTTGCCGGGCGCCAGCCCGCCTGCGCATTTTTTCATTGTCTGTAGCGTAGACCACTACGCTTACAAAATTATGCTCGAAGATCCGCACACATTTCTTGTGAAGACAGGTTCATAGATTTACATTCCAAATAAGCATTTGCTATTTTTAAGGGAACACCGCACAAAGCACGCCTAATGGCTTTGCACACAATCTGCTTGCAGATTTGCGGAGGCAGTATCCTCGTTACAGAACGTTATGCGTTTGACTTGATTTGCGAGAATTTATTGGCGGCATTGTACGGTGATGCCTAAAAAAGCGTTACCTTTCACAAAATTAAGAGGTAACGCTTTTGATATCGAAATATAGCTGCTTTGGTCGGTGTGACCTACAGTTGCCGCTGACGTGCTGTGTCCTGACCTTTTGACGGTGGCAGTTATCGGAACGCCGCTTGAGATCATAATAGAAGAGTTGGTGTGCAGCTGTCTTGATACCACTCATCTCCGTTTCCCAAGATCATCCGAATATCTCATAAAAATATGTTACATATGCAATATCGTCCGTTGTATAGCGGGTGCCGTTTACATAAATGCTTTCAAGAATAAATGTGGATTCATCATCGGCGGATTCCTGCTGAAAAATAAGACGATACTCCACGCCCTGATGATTCTTGCCTTTTATGTCTATCCTTGAGCAGCTGCCCTCCCAGCGGACGGAATATTCATAGTCATCAAAGAATGAATCTATGTGATCTCCGATGGATATGTAATTATCTCCGAACTGCAGGTCATAGAGCTTATTGAACTCGGAGGTCATCATAGCTTTACAGATCACCAGGGACACGATGACCACTATGATAGTTATAACGAAACCAGGTATAAACTTACGTTTAGGCGCTTCGTAGGAAAAGGTCCCGTCTTCGCTTCCTCCGTCCGTCCCGCCGTTCTGAGGAATGATTTCTTCCTTTTCGGGTGATGTATCTTCGGCAGGTGTTCCGCAGTTGGAACAGAAGGAAAATCCGTCGGGAATAGGTGTGCCGCATTTTTTACAAAACATATTGATTACCCCTTTTTATAATATTTTATTTCCGCATTTGCCGCAGAAGGTTGAATTTGCGTCAAGCTTGTTTCCGCATTTCGGACAGAATCTTACAGCCGATGGTGTTTTGGATAGCTCCACGCCCTTTTCGGCAGTTTTTGACGGTGCGGAAGTGCTGTTCTTTTTTAAAGCAGCGAATTTATCCGATACATCCTTCCCGTAAGAGATATTCTGGAGCAGATATGCCATAGGATAAAACACTCTGCGGTATTCATCATATGCCTGCATATATGCTCTGTAATTCTTGATATCCTTGCCCGTGACGCCAAATGAGAGGGTCATATGATCGTCTATGGCATTAAGCGTTATATAGAGCACTCCGAAGGTGATGTAGTAATAGTCACCTTTTCCGATGATAATGGTCCCCTTTTCACGACAGATATCCGCACCGAATACCTGCCTGAGAGGCTCCGCCGCAGCTCTGACGAACTCGTCCTTGTCCATGTCGGCATTGAATGCAAATTGTATCTTTTTCCCCTTTTTCATAAGGCTGCTTGAAATTATACACAGCACAATTGCGGAAATGGAAACGAAAAAAGCTGCACCGAAGGCTGCCAAAAACAGCGACTGAACGAACGGTTCGGTGGACTGAAACATTAGTAAAAAAAACATTATTACCGGTATCACATACAGCACCTTGAATTTTTTGAGCTGTTCCGTAATAACGATATCGGGATCTGCGATCTCATAATTCGACTTGATATTCATAAGCTTTTCCTTTCCTATATATTCAGTGACTCATACCACTGCATGAGTTTATCTGCGGTTTCAAGCATCTCTTCCCTGATTACCTCGCTGACGCTGTTCATAATGCAGGTCATTATGCTTATATACGCACAGTCAACATTTTTCGGCGTGATAGAATCCGACTGTATCTCGGATTCATTGATAACATCGGTTATAATCGGCAGGCACTTATCGGTCTCGCGATCGAGGATAAGCCGATAATACCGTTCGGAAATCTCCTTATGCTCCCTGATGTATCTGTCCGCTTTAGCAATGATCTGACATTTGAGCAGCAGCTTTTTGAAATTCGGCTCAAAGCTCTGAGTGCGGTATTTCCTTTAGGCAACACCGCACAAAGCTTGTGCGCAAGATGCGCCGTCAGATTTTTTGTCAGATTGTATAGATATTTCGCAGGCGGGCTGACGCCCGGCAAGAAATTTCTGTGCAATATGACGGAAAATCTGCAAGCAGATTGCGTGCAAAGCCGTCAGGCGGGCTTTGTGCGGTGTTGCCTTTATATTCTGCCCTCAGCCTATGTATATCGGTGCCGTGCCTTTTCATGCAGTCAACAAAGGCTTCGATATCCTCATCGGGAACTGTATCGTCCGTATATTCATCATTCATGGGTTTGCACCTCCTTTTGTGCATTCATTATAGCATGATTTTTTTTAAAATGAAATACCAATGAATTCTGCAAAATGATATTTTTCGGAACTCATTTATGATTGACATATCAGGGCGGACGTGTTATAATATCTGTAAATGTGACGATAATTCAGGAGGATAATTATGAATTATTCAATAAAGGAAATGCCCTGCAAAAGCGAAAATAATACTATCTTCGGGGTGATGTATCTTCCCGCAGAAACGACCCGTAATATCCCCGCCGTGATATTGAGCCACGGCTATAATTCATCGTATTCCCATGTGACCGACATTGCCGGGATGCTTGCCGAAAACGGCATCGGCGCGTATTGCTATGATTTCTGCGGAGGCTCCGTATTATCAAAAAGCGGCGGCAGTTCAACTGACATGAGCGTCATGACCGAACAGGAAGATTTGAAAAACGTTATCCGAATGATAAAAACCTGCGGCTTTGCCGATAATGAGAGAATATTTCTCTACGGGGAAAGTCAGGGCGGATTCGTGTCTGCGCTGACTGCCGCGGAAATGCCTGCCGATATTGCGGGGATGGTCTTGCTTTATCCTGCCTTCTGCATTCCCGACAACTGGCTCACAAAGGCTCCCGAGGATATCACGGAGACCTTAGATTTTATGGGAATGACCCTCTCGGATAAATTTTACCGCGAAGTCCCCCGTTATGATGTTTATGAACATATTGCAGCCTTTGACAAGCCTGTGCTCGTATTCCACGGCACCTCCGATACGCTGGTGGATATCTCCTATTCTAAGCGGATATGCAAAGCCTTCCCCCACTGCACCCTTGATGTGTATGAAAACGAGGGTCACGGCTTTTCTCCCGAAGCAAGACGGACCGTCTGCGAAAAAACGGCAGACTTCTTCGCAAAGCTGTCCCTCTGACAGGAAAGCTCCGAAATAACGAAAAAAAGCCCGGACATTATCCATGTCCGGGCTTTTTTTATTTTCAGTCGGTCTTTACCACTACTCTCTCGTTATCAGCGGGATATCCGGGTGTGGGCTCGGGCTCGGGAGCGTTTTCGCCGAAGTCAGCTGTTTTGGTGACGCTGTTAAGATAATCGGAAAACGTGCCGTTATAATCGAGAGTGAATATCAGCGGCTGCTCATCGGAGATCGCGCTGCCCGAATATGTCACAGATTTTACAGTATTATCCGAAACATTTCCGCCGCATAGTCTGTCCGGTTCTCCGTCATATCCGCAAAGACCCTTACCGCAGGGAATACCGTCAATACTGCCGCAATAAGCACCAGCACCGCCAGTCCCGCAGAAAATATCCTGCCAATTATAGTTATTATAACACAATTATCATGATATGTCAATACATTCGGAGCAAAACGCTCATATAATACCCGAAATGCATACAAACACAGTCTGACCGTTCATCAGCCTATTTCGTCCTCCCTGTAATCAATGCTGACCATATTATACAGCGCCTCCAGCTCGGGACGGCTTTTCAGGAACAGCCTGCCCAGCTGCGGGTCAAAATGAGTGCCTATGGAGCTGTCAATTATCGAAAAGGCGGTATCATAGGAGTACGCTTCCTTGTAGCACCGCTTGCTCACCAGAGCGTCGAACACGTCCGCAAGCGCCATTATCCTTGCCTCGATGGGGATAGCTTCTCCCGCAAGTCCGTCGGGGTAGCCCGTGCCGTCCCATTTTTCGTGATGATAATGGGCTACATTTTCGGCTATCCTGACAAATTTCTCCTCTTCTACGCCTTCAAGTATCTGCTTGACAATCCGCGAGCCCTCGGCAGAGTGCTTTTTCATCTCGGCGTATTCCTCGGGAGTGAACTTCCCCTGCTTGCGGAGGACCCTGTCATCAACGGCGATCTTTCCCAGATCGTGCATAGGCGCGGCGCGTATGACCATATCCAGAAAGCTTCTTTTCAGAGTATCATGCTCCTTTGAAAGCCTTTCCGCAAATATCTTCACCACCATGCTTGTCCGCTTGATATGTCCGCCTGTGGAAAGGTCACGGCTCTCGACCATTGCCGCCATTCCCAGCACCATCATATCCTGGATATACTTTATATGCCTTGTGCGCGCCTCCAGCTGAACGGAAAGGTCCCGTCGGAGGGCTTCCAGCTCAAGAGTGCGGCTTATTCTTGAAAGCATGACATTCTGCATAAAGGGCTTTGAGATGAAATCCATAGCGCCCGCTTCAAGACATCGGCTTTCAGTCTGAGGGTCATTATCGGAGGTAAGGAAAATTATGGGGATATCCGAGAGTTCGGGGTTGCTCCTTATCCTGCCCATGACCTCAAAGCCGTCCATTTCGGGCATATTTATGTCCAGTAGGATAAGGTCGCAGGTATTGTGTTCCAGAAATCGCAGTGCCTGTGTGCCGGAGGTAACGGCAGTGATCTTATAATTCCCCGCCAGAGCGTTCTTCGCGGCAGACAGATTTATTTTATTGTCGTCAATAATCAATAAATGATACATAACATCCTCTTCTTTGCTTACGGGGTTTTTGGATGGCGAACAGCAGTCTTTTCTGACATCGTCTTCATATTTATCGGGTCATATAAATTATACCTTATTCCGACGATTTTGTAAAGCATTTTTCAAATAATAATGCATAAATCGTCAAAACCTTCGTCAACTGCCGATGCATGATATTTCATATATCTTAAGACAATACCGCCAAAAGCTATTGACTTTTTTCAAATTAAATGTTAAAATGCTAATAGGATACAGTATTTCGGCAGCGATTCGGATGTCTTCGGAAAAACCGTCCGAAAATTACAGGGGGAATTAAATTGAAAAGTATCAAAACAAAGATCCTTGCAGCTATGACGGGTATCGGACTGTTTTCGTCGCTTATTATCGGCATAGCGGGCGCCGGACTGAATTTCTCTTCGGCGGAGAGCATTCTCGACAAATCCATGGCGGAGACCGCAAAGCTGGCAGCTTCCCGCGTCAGAACGGAAATAGACCGCTACAAGGCGATCGCTTCCGAGATAGGCTCCGTAAGCAGTCTCACCGACCCCGAAGAGGCCGAGTCCGCGTGCGCCGAGATAGTCGCTGAACGGACAGCAAAATACGGTCTTGAGGTCTGCGGCGTTCTCACCATCGACGGAAAGGATATGATAAACGGCACCGACTGCTCGGACGAAGAGTTTTTCAAGGTATCGTCCGCAGGAGATGAATACTGCTCCGATTTCATGGTCGAAAGCAGCTTCGGCGTTGAAAATGCAGTCATAATTTCCGCTCCCCTCTGGGAGAACGGAATAAACGGCGGCAAGGTCGCGGGAGTAGTATATATGATACCCGACAACTCTTTCCTTAACGATATCGTCACCGGAATAAACGTCGGCGAGGGTGGAACGGCATATCTCCTCTCGTCGGAAGGTCTCACCATCGCATTCCACGACCCTGCGGTGGTCGGAAAGGAAAACGCACAGGAATCCGCAAAGACCGACCCCTCCTATGAGAAGCTTGCCGAGGTCGAAGCAAAAATGTGCGCGGGCGAAACAGGCTTCGACCAGTATAAATATAACGGAAATCTCGAGCTTGTGGCTTATGCGCCTGTTGAAGGCACTCCGGGCTGGAGCATCGGAGTAAATGTTGTCCGTGATGAATTCATGGGCGGTACATACACTGCCGTTGTTATAAGCATAGTCATAATGGCTGTTACCTGCGCAATAGCTGCCGCAATTGCCGTGATATTCTCAAAAAAGATCGCAGACCCTATCGTTTCCTGCTCCGAGCGTATCGTAAAGCTTTCGGAGGGCGACCTTACAAGCAGCGTCCCCGCCGTCACCTCCCGCGACGAGACCAAAAGGCTTGCCGATGCCACATCTACCGTTGTGTCACAGCTCAACAGCATTTTCAAGGATATCGAACGTATCCTTGAAGAGATATCCAAGGGCAATCTTGCGGTCAATTCCCGTGAGAATCAGAGTTACTATGTAGGCGATTACAGTCAGCTCATCGAATATATCGAGCTTATCAATAACAGGCTCTCGCACACAATGTATCAGATAAACACCGCAGGAGAACAGGTCTCCGCAGGCTCCGACCAGGTATCGTCGGGCGCACAGGCTCTCGCACAGGGAGCTACCGAGCAGGCTTCCTCCATTGAAGAGCTTGCCGCCACTATCGAAGTTATCGCAGGTCAGATAAAGGAAAATGCCGTTAATGCGGAAGACGCAATGAATAAGACTAATGCCGCAGGCGGAGAGATGCAGAATGCTATCTCACGCATGAACGATCTCGTTGACGCAATGAACGACATCATCAGATCCTCCGACGAGACAAGCAAGATCATTCAGACCATTGAGGATATCGCATTCCAGACAAATATACTTTCCCTTAATGCCGCTGTCGAGGCTGCAAGAGCAGGCGAAGCGGGAAAGGGCTTTGCCGTGGTAGCGGACGAGGTGAGAAATCTTGCGGGAAAATCCGCCGTGGCTGCACAGAACACCACCGCGCTTATCGAAAGCACCGTTTCAACTATCCGCAGGGGCACTGCTCTTGTTGACGAGGTCGCCGAGAAGATGTCTTCCGTTTCTGCAGCAGCAGGCGCTGTTGCGGAAATCAATTCGAAGATATCCGAAGCCTCCAAAAACACAGCCGATTCTATCAGTCAGATAACTATCGGAGTGGAGCAGATATCCGAGGTAGTCCAGGCGAACTCCGCCACCTCCGAGCAATCCGCCGCGGCGTCGGAAGAGCTTTCAAGTCAGGCTAACACGCTCAAACAGCTTATCTCCCAGTTCAGATTCAGCACAAGAGGACTTCGCTGATATCATCTGCTTATCTTAGAACCTGTTCACATAGGATATGTGGACGGGTTCTAAAAAACCGACAGTCACATCGGCTGTCGGTTTTATCATTATTCAATTTTATCGGGGGGCAGATAAGATATTCGTCACGCAGGATCGAATAGTAAAGCCTGTCATAATACTGTCCGTCAATGAAAAAATATTCCCGAAGAGCGCCCTCGTATGTGAAGCCGCATTTCTCGATCACGCGCTTTGAAGGAAGATTATTCGACCTGCAGCATATCTGCACCTTATGCAGCCGGATCGTTTCAAAGCCGTATTTTATCACTGCCCCTGCGGCTTCCGAAGCATATCCCCGACGCTGAAAATCAACGCCGATGCAGTATTCTATAATAAACTACATTAGAAATTGAACTTGAAGTCAAGCAAAATCTTGCATATATGGATTTTGCGCAGACTGAAAGCATCAATTTCAATGTCGTTTACTATATTTCTGCAAAATGATTTTTGCAGTCCACAAGAAAGAATGCTATCTGACCGATACAGCAGCCGCTTTCCTTTTCGATGATCGCCCAGCGATAATTATCGCCGTCCTCATACGCGGAGATATATCTGTCAAGAAGTCCGTCTGCCTCCGCTTCTGTGGAGTATACGGGCTCGCCGTAGGAAGGCTGTACCCTCTCATCTGCGACCCAATATTTGAGCATATCGAATCTGTCGGAACGGGTAAACCGCCGAAGAAGCAGTCTTTCCGTATCAATAGTTTCTGTACCTGCACTGCGCATTTAGTATCACCTACTTTATCATTATGCAGCATCATATATCCACGCCTTCTAAGGTTTTAGACGAAGGCAGCTTATCTGCATTTTAGTTGGTTAGCTTTAACTAACCATATTTATAATACTCTATATTTCGGTATTTGTCAAGGATTTTTAAGCGATTTGTATATCTGTACATACTTTCTCGTTAGCAACAGGCAACTTTATATTGAAATTATACCACAAATATGAAAAATGACCGTATACTCCACTATTGCGGAATATACGGTCATTATTTGCATGTCAGTCTACCACAAGGGTATAATTCTTACCGCTGTCAACGGAGAAGGTGAGCTTTCCGTTCTCGTCCAGCACGCCCTCGGTGACCTTGACCTCGGTGCTGTTCTTGCCCTCGTAGAGCGTTACTGTCTTTCCTGCGTACTCCCTGCCCAGGTCAACGGTGATAACACCCTGCTTCCTTGTGCGGTTCACGGTTATCTTATTCATATCGCTGTCATAGGAATAGATGTAGGAATTCTGCCATGTAGCCGCATAATTCATGGGATATTCCGCGAATATCTTCACGCCGCCCGCGGGCATGATGAACCGCGCTGTGCCGCTAATTCTTGCTGTCTCATTGCCGTCCTTGTCGTACACATGAGCGATATATCCGAGCATTACCGAGACAGTCACCCTCTCGCCTGCCGCAGCCGTTGACTTGTCAGTCTTGATAAGACTGCTGTTTTCGATATATATGGGATATTTTGTCAGTTCGGATACACCCTCCTTTACAACTACCGTAAATTCTGTCGTCATGTTATTATAGCTTACAGTAATTGTCTTTGTACCAGGTGTGGAGCTGTCAAATCCGCTGACCATATCTTCAGTCAAGCCGGTGAACATTGCTGTTCCGTCCCCGTAAGTGACCTTTAACAAGCCGCCTTTCAAATCAAGAGGTTCATCTATGAAATATTCTGTCTTTATGGGAAGTTCGAACATTTCAAGAGGCATGAGCCACTTTAATCCGGCCGTATCAAAGGAATACTGTGTTGTTTTGCCGCCCACTTTGACAGTGGCAGTCGATGCGGGGAGATATGCGTATATCTTATTTTCAGTAACGTCCTGTGCAGTTTCAGCGTCATAATATGTGTGTCCGACAGGGTAGTCATTATCGTTGATCATAATATCTTCGCTGTCGGGGTTTGCTATGATGAGCAGATATACCTCATTTGTGCCGTTGGTGGGGGTAACTGCCTTATTGCAGCAGCCGCCGCCGATATCGTTTGCGCCTGAACCTGCAGCCGCCTTTACCGAACCGCCGGTTATGATTATGTCTGAACCTTCGCCGTAATAGCCGCCGCCTATGCCTGCGCCATCATTGCCGCCCATTGCGGTAACTGTGCCGCCGCTTATTTCAATGTTTGAACCTGAGCCGCTATTGCCGCCGCCTATGCCTGCGCCATAGTGACCGCCGTTTGCAGTAACTGTGCCGCCGCTTATGGTGATATTTGAGCCGTCAGCGTCACTGCCGCCTCCTATGCCTGCTCCGCCATAGACGCCGGTTGCGGTAAGCTTGCCTGTGCCGTTTGTGCCGCCCTTAATGGTCAGCATTCCGAGTGTATCAGTATATGCGCCGTTCTTCTGCAATCCTGCGCACATATAACCGCCTTTCAGCGTGTTTACGGACCCGTCCGCAAGGGTTATGGTGACATTGCCTGTGCTGTTTTCTGCGATCTCAAATGCGGGAGCGCTTGATACCTGTATATCAACATTGTTAAATATGATATTTGCGGAAACACCTGCCTCGACCTTGATTCGGTCTGTCGTTGTTTTGCCTGAAATTGTCAGTGGTGTATCTGTGAGGATAGTCAGCACATTGTCTTCGTACTTGTAGTCTGTGACGCTTGTTCCGCCTGTTACAATAAAATCTCCTGTATTATTCATCAAAACAAGATAAAGCGTGCTTTCCTTCTGGATATTGTAATCCGAAAGGGTTTTGCCGTCCTCCAATTCCTTGCCCGCAAATAAAAGCCTTTGCAGATTCGGGGGGATACCTTCCTTTTCTTTTATCTTACCCTTAAGAGCTTCAATGCTGTCTGTCGGCTCGGCATCTATTGTAATAGTCTTGCCTTGAATCGTCTTAACAAATATCTGCATTGCCGAAACAGTTATGCCCATTGCAGTTATAAGCATTATTGACATTACCGTTACAACTATACTTTTGATCATTCTTTTCATATACGTTCTCCTCTCTGCATTTCTTTCGCCATAAACATAAATATATGAAAGGTCTGCCTGCAAACTATCATTCTTTTGCCAACTCGCTTTCCTTGATTAATTGTGATATTTCTGTTAAGGCAACACCGCATAAAGCTTGTGCGCAAGATGCGCCGTCAGATTTTGTGCAAAGCATTAGGCGTGCTTAGTGCGGTGTTGCCTTAAATATATTCATAATAAAGTATACCATATCCTGTCGGAAAAATCAAGGGGGGGGAAAACTGCATCAGTCAGGCAGGGCAGCCGCATGAAAAATGTGTTAAAATTGATAATAATAAAAAGGAGGAGTCAGTTATGACAAATTATTTTGAAGGTTGCCCTGATTTTTCCATTTTTAATGCTTGACTGTATTTTGGATCTGGGGTATAATGGAATAAATCGGACTGTTAGAAGCTGAATATAAAGTATTAAGCGATTTTGCTAAGCTATTCTATAAGGAGACGTTATACTAATCCCCGATTATAAAGTGTACAAAAAATCAAGCAAAATCTCGCATATATGGATTTTGCGCAGATTTTTTGTCTACACTTTAATGAGGGATTAGTATTATATAACGTAATTGAGCAATGAAACATAAAAAGAAGATTATAATAGCAATATTGATTTTACTTGCGGCTATATTGTGTGTTGAAATGAGGCTTGAATTGTCATATATGTTTCAGAAAACATTTGTGAAGAGCCCCAAAGAGATAATGTTGTCAGAGCAGGAAAAAACAGAAGATGTCAGATATTTTATGGATACTATACTTGAATATGTGCCATGTATGGATCATTATGCCGAAAACTACGGATTCGACCTGAGAAGCAACTATGATTATTACATTGAATGTGTAAAAAAAACAAGCAGCAATGAGGATTTTTTTGCGGTAATTGAAATGATTTCCGAAGATATACCAAGCTGTCACACTTCCGTGGTAAGCCATGGATATGATTCGTTATTCTCGTCGGGACATTACAATGCAAAAAAGATATGCGGAAGCAAGGATGCTTATGCCGTTTCACTATATTGGGAAAGCGTTTGCAGCAACATTGATATAGGAACAGATGAATCTGTTTTCAGATATATTGATGGTTCGTATCTTGCGTATGATCCTGCAATCTTTGGTGGGAAAGGCGGATTGATCGAGCTTGTTGAAATAGATAATACATCAGTTGATGAGTACATAAAACAAGCGTCAGTGACAGGCGAGTATCGTTATGATAAATGTAATGATAAATTATATAGATTTTCTCTTCGACTAAATAATTCAGACGGTACACTTGTCACGGTAAAATTCCGTAAGGCTGACGGAGAGATATTTACTGCCGATACATATATCAGAAAAAAGGATTCCATAGCAAATAGGAATGCTTACCTTAAAGATAATTTGAACCTATTGAATTATGAGGAACAGGCGGCTGTGGAAATAAGCTTTGATGGCATTAAGGAATTGTACAACGGCGAAGCGGGATATGTTTGTGAGGATACAAACAATTCGGTTTCATATATAAGAGTAACTGATTTTTCAAATTCAGATGGAAAAGCATTAAGAGATGGGATAGTTGGACTTGACCCCAATAATCCTATAATACTTGACCTGCGTATGAATTCAGGCGGCAGAACTGAATATCTGTCAGAATATGTGTTGTCAGTGCTTATGAGCAATGACAACAGAGTGACTATGGATTTTCGTTCATTTCCGTCAATCCGTGATCCCCTCAGAAATAGCTTGTGGAAAGAAAAGAGAGACTTTGAGAACACTATAATAAAGGAAACCAATGAATATCTTTACGGAAGAAGATATTTTGATGTCAATGGCAGGTCGAAAACCACACGAAAAATATATACAATAACAGATTCAACAGTGTGTTCCGCAGCCGATACAGCTGCATATGCAATTCAAAAATACGGAAATGGTATATTGATCGGTTCGGAAACGGGAGGTGAGGGAGTCTGTGATGCAGCATTTACATTTCAAATGCCAAACAGCGGTATTATATTTGAAGTTAACGGTTCACAGAGTCTGTATTCGGAAGGAAATTGTACTGTTCCCGATATTTATATAAACCAATCGGCTGACAGTTTCGTAAAATTCAGCCAATGCCTTGCTCTTGATACAAATATATTAAACTACCCATATAAGCTGTACTGGGATAATGTCCTCATAGAAACCCTTGAAATAATAAAAGGAAATGTTTCTTAAGAATATTATAATACGATTGATATTGTCAATATCCCCTGACACATTTTCTACCCAAAATGCAAAAGACTTTGGAAGGACGGATACATGGAGATAGATATTTGTTTTCCACTGAAATGAATAAGATAATTTGATAGAATTCAAGGTTTGTCGTTCTGATAAACTTATTCGCTAATTGAAATATGCTGGAGGTTATTAAATGAAAAAATTAGTTATATATGTACACGGCAAAGGGGGAACAGCAGAGGAAGCAAAGCATTATCAGCCGCTCTTTGCAGAAAGTGATGTTATTGGTTTTGACTATAAATCGCAAAATCCTTGGGAAGCCGGAAGCGAATTTTCCGATTTCTACGATTTGAACAGCAAAGGGTATGATTCTGTCATTTTGGTAGCTAACAGCATAGGGGCATTTTTTTCGATGAATGCTTTTGCTGAAAAGAAGATTTCCAAAGCCTTGTTTATTTCACCTATCGTGAATATGGAAAAATTGATTACGGATATGATGATTTGGTCAAATGTTACGGAAGACGAACTTTGCAGAAAGAAAGAAATATCTACGGCTTTTGGAGAAACATTATCTTGGAAGTACCTGTGCTATGTACGAAATCACCCGATTAAGTGGAACATTCCGACGTGCATTTTATATGGTGCAAATGATAATTTGACTTCCATAGAAACCGTATCCGTATTTGCAGAACAAATTGGGGCAATTCTCACAGTAATGAATGACGGAGAACACTGGTTTCATACAGATAAGCAGATGGAGTTTCTTGATAATTGGATCAGAAATTCAATTTGAGAAATTCTAATTTAAAAAGATAAATCTGATTACAAACGGGATTAGGAGTGGTGATAATGAAAATTGAAACAGAAAGACTATTATTAAGAGAATTAACTCTTGATGATTTTGACGCACTATATGAAATATTGTCAGATCCGGAAACGATGCAGCATTATCCAAAGCCCTTTGATGAAGAGCGTACAAAGGACTGGATAGAATGGAATCTCCGAAACTACAAAGAATACGGATTTGGTTTATGGGCTGTTATTCTGAAAGAAACAGGCGAATTTATAGGCGATTGTGGGCTTACAATACAAAATATTAACGGATTTCTTCTTCCGGAAATAGGCTACCATATTCATAAAAAATATTGGAGAAGAGGATTTGGCAGTGAGGCAGCAAGGGCGGTCAGGGACTGGGCATTTGAAAATACTGAATATGATTGTTTATATTCCTATATGAAATATACAAATATAGGTTCATATTCTACCGCTATTGCTAACGGAATGAAAAAAGTCAAAGAATATCCCGATGAAAATAATAAGATTTCGTATGCCTATGCTATAACACGCAGGGCGTGGGAAGAATTAAAAAATACGGTGAAATAAACCAATAGGAAATTGTGGAGGTTAATATGAGATTAGACGGTTTTGGAATATTTGTTGAAGATATGGCAAGGATGATTCGTTTTTACAGAGATGTTCTTGGCTTTGAGATCAAAGAGGCAGAAGATACATCGAATGTTTATCTGAA
>JALEMR010000082.1 GCA_022768245.1 Oscillospiraceae bacterium | reverse complement strand
GCTAATAGCTAATGGCTGATCGCCGGAAAGGAAAGATCTATGAGCAATAATGCAAAGTCAAGAAAAAAAGACAATCATCGGCCCGACGGACAGATGCGCAGACGTATGCTCCTTATATGCGTTGTGCTTGTTATTTTTATCGCATATATCGTGTTTACGCTGTTTAGTATCTCAATAATTGACAATGCTAAATATGAGGTTCTCGCCAACGAAAATCAGTTCAGAAGCAACGTTATCAAGGCGAACCGAGGCAGTATCTACGACTCTACGGGAAAGATACTGGCACAGTCGGCTACCGTGTATACTATCGCCGTTGCGCCCATAAAGTTGGCGGATATCGAGGACCCTGCCGAACAGACCAGACAGAAACAGGCTGTGGCAAAGATACTCAGCGACAATATCCCCGATGTTGAATACGACTCCTTCCTTGAAAAGCTGGAAAAGGCTATCGAGGATAATCCCGATTCCCAGTGGCTCAAGGTCGCCGATAAGATAGAAAAGCCCGTGGCGGACGAGATACTCGCCGAAATGAACGAGCAGGAGCTGGAATCGAAGGTCATCTTCACCAATCAGGATACTAAGAGATATTATCCTCAGGGCGATCAGGCGGCGGCTGTCATCGGGTTTACAAACTACGACGGTGACGGAGTTTACGGCGTTGAGGCTTACTATAACGACTACCTCGCAGGCGTGGACGGAAAGAATATCACCGCTACCGACGCCAACGGCGACGAGATGCCCTACAAAAACGACAAGAACTATTCCGCTAAGGACGGAAGCTCCATATATCTGACTCTTGACATGAATCTGCAATATTTCCTCGAAAACAACCTCAACGCGGCTATCGAGGATTACGGCGTGGAGAACAGAGCCTGCGGCATTATGATGAACGCTAAAACGGGAGCTATCCTTGCAATGGCAACGACTCCCGGCTTTGACCTCAACGACAGAAACTCCATATACTACTACAAGGACAGGAACACCCTCGCGGAAATAGACGATCAGGACCTCTACGATGAGACCTATGCCGCCCTCCGCGAAAAGCAGTGGAAGAACAAGGCTATCTCCGAGACCTATTATCCCGGCTCCGTTTTCAAGGTCATCACGGGCACGGCGGCTCTGGAGGAAAAGGCGGTAAATCTCAACACTGTATTCTCCTGCAATCATACCTATACCGTTATTGACACGGATTTCCACTGCTGGTCGGCAGGCTCTCACGGACCCCTCGATTTCCAGCGCGCCATGACCGTTTCCTGCAACCCCTTCTTCATTCAGGTGGGTCAGGCTATGGGCGGAACTAAATTCTGCGAGTATTTCAAGGCATTCGGCTTTACCGAGAAAACAGGCATAGACCTCCCCGGCGAGGTGGACAGTATCTATGTTCCTGCGGAAAATATGGGACCTGTTGAGCTGGCATCCAGCTCCTTCGGTCAGACCAACAAGATAACCCCCATTCAGATGATAACCGCTTATGCGGCTGTTATCAACGGCGGATATCTTGTTCAGCCCCATGTTGTTGAAAAGATAGTCGATTCCAACGGAAACGTCGTCAAGACCGAGGAGACCAAAATAATCAGACAGGTCATCTCCGAGGAGACCTCCGCCGAGATGAGGACAGTCCTCGAAAACGTAGTCAGCGGAAACGGCGGCGGAAACGCATACATCAAGGGCTACCGAATCGGCGGAAAGTCGGGTACCGCTCAGAAGCAGGACGAAAACAACAAACGCGGCAGAGAGGACCTGTACGCTTCATCATACTGCGGATTTTTCCCTGCGGACGATCCCGAGATAATCCTGCTTGTCATGGTAGACGAGCCGCTGGGACTGGACGCAAACGGAAGCCATATCTATTACGGAAGCGTTACTGCGTGTCCCGTTGTCACCAATATATTCAAGGAAGCGCTCCCCTACATGGGATACTATCCCGAATATTCCGAGGAGGAGCTTGCCGCAATGGACGTAACCGTTCCGTCGGTAGAGGGACAGTCCGTCGAAAAGGCGGAGGAGACCCTGACGGAATTAGGTCTCTCATCGGTAATTATCGGCAGCGGAAACAGCGTAGTATCGCAGATGCCCGCAAGAGGCTCATCTGTTCCCCGTGAGGGAAGAGTGATACTCTACACCGACGAGGATTACGAGACGGAATACACAACAGTACCCAATGTACTGGGATACTCGGTATCGGACGTAAATCTGCTGCTTGCGCAGGCTGACCTGAACTTCAAGGTAGGAGACGGCGGCGCAGCGAATCACTCGGGTGCGATAGCGAGCTCGCAGAGCTATTATTACGGAGATGTTGTACCGAAGGGCACAGTTGTGGAGGTATACTTCACGGTAAAGGACGAGGGTTAGCGGGATGACCCGCGGCTGATTCCGCGTAGTTAGTATTTAGCTTAGGTAACTATCAAGCCGCGGAAGTAAGCAAGTCCCGAAGGAAGGTAAGGTTCGAGGCTGAGAGTAACAGTTACTAAGCAGTAAGCCCGAATTAAAAAGTTCGCCGGCCTTTCAAGGCCGCAGGTTTCCAAAGGGCAGCGCCCTTTGGTCGCCGCGCGCACGCGGCGAAACTCCCCCACCGGCACGTAACACAGCGATGCTGTAAGTCTGAGCCGAAGCGGCGAACAATAATAAAGCGCCGCCCGTGTCAAAAATACGGAAGGCAGAAAACCAACAGCAAATAATCACGGACTTGAAGCGAACCACGGGCGGCGCTGCATTTGACAGCGAAGCGAATCAAATGCGCGGAGCTCCGCTCCGCCGAAAGCGAACAGCCAATGTCAGGTAACCCAAAGAATAATAACCAAGGGCTAAAAACTAAGTACTAAGTACTAAGATCATACACCCACCAAAGTCTGCATAAAGAAGCTAACAAAAGGAGTCAGAAAATGAAATTACAACAGCTTTTAAATGACGCGGGAAAAAATATGCCGTATTCCGCAAACGGACTTGATATGTCGTCGGATATCATAGGTATCACCGACGATACAAGAAGGCTTGATCCCGATATGATATTTGTGTGCGTAAAGGGAGAGAATTTCGACGGTCATGCCGCGGCGGCGGAAATGATCGCTATGGGCGCAGTGTGCGTTGTTGCGGAGCATGATGTGGGTCTCGGGAACAAACAGATAATCGTTTCCGATTCGAGACGGTTTTACGGTCTCCTCTGCGCCGCGTGGTTCGGTCACCCCGAAAAGAAAATGACCCTTATCGGAGTTACGGGCACTAACGGCAAGACTACTATGACTTCCATGATAACCGCTATGCTTGAATATCGCCATAAAAAGGTAGGTCTTATCGGCACCACGGGAGCTTATATCTGCGGAAAGCCGATAGACAGGGACGATTCTACCCCCACTACTCCCAGAGTTTTTGAGCTTTTCGGCATTTTCGATAAAATGGCAAGGGCGGGCTGTGACTATGTGGTGATGGAGGTCACCTCCTTTGCGCTGGAACAGAACAGGATAGGTCCCGCAAGATTTAAGATAGGCGTGTTTACCAATCTTACGCAGGATCATCTCGATTATCATAAGACAATGGAGAACTACTACAGGGCAAAGAAAAAGCTTTTCACCGAAAGCTGTGATATAGCCGTTATCAACAGGTCGGACCCATACGGCGACAGGCTGTTTAACGAGATATCCTGCGAGAAGTATTCCTACGGTATCGGAAAGGGCTATTCCGTCTATGCGGATAATGTTGCGCCCGGCGGAAACGGAATGAAATTCTGGATATATGTTCAGGGCGCCGAGAATACCACCGCATGCCCCGTAACGCTTAATATGGTGGGTGGATTCAACGTCCTCAATGCGGCGGCGGCAATAGCTGTTTGCCTTAAGCTGGGCATGCCCGTCAAGGACGCCGCGGCGGCAATGGCTATATTCGGCGGAGTACGCGGAAGATGCGAGATAATCCCCACGGGACGGGATTTCACGGTGGTGTGCGATTATGCCCACTCCCCCGACGCACTGGAGAAAATGCTCCCCGGAGTCAGGGAAAATACCAAGGGCAGACTTATCTGCCTGTTCGGCTGCGGCGGAGACCGGGACAGGACAAAGCGTCCGCTTATGGCACAGGCTGTGGAAAAATATGCGGACCATATAATCGTTACCTCGGATAACCCGAGAAATGAGGACCCCGAAGCGATAATCGACGATATCGTGGCGGGATTCTCCGAAAACGCCTCCTACGACAGGATAGCCGACCGAAAGGCTGCTATCCTCCACGGCATCAGGATAGCTAAGAAAAACGACGTTCTCGTTCTTGCGGGAAAGGGTCATGAGGATTATCAGATACTGGCGGACGGAAAGCATATCCATTTCGACGAGCGCGAGGTGGTAGCGGAATGTCTGAAAAAGGCGTTCGGCGGTACCGTAAAGTCTGTTCCGCAGAAGAAGGAGCCCCTCACTCTCGATGAGATATGCAGAGTTGTGAACGGAAGACCCTTCGGAATGAATTACTCACCGAATACGGCAGTATGTGCGAGTGAGATAAGCTCCGATACGCGGACTATCAGAAAAGGCGCGCTGTTCATCGGAATCAAGGGCGAAAACTTCGACGGCAATGCCTTCGCGGAAAAGGCAGTTAACGAGCTGGGCGCAGTATGCGCAGTTACGAACCGCATCGTGAAGAATACTTCCTGCATAGTGGTATCGGATACGAGAAAGGCTCTCCTTGAACTGGCGGGCTATTTCAGACGGAAATTCTCCCCCGTTGTGGTGGGAGTGACGGGCAGCGTCGGAAAGACTACATCTAAGGAATTTTTAAGCTGTGCGCTGTCCTCGGAGCTTGTCACCATGAAGACCGAGGGCAACCGCAATAATGATATAGGACTTCCCTTCACCCTGTTCAGGCTCAATTCGGAGATACAGGCGGCAGTCATCGAAATGGGAATGTCCCACTCGGGCGAGATAAGCGTGCTGTCAAAGGCGGCAAAGCCCGATATCTGCGTTATCACAAATATCGGCTATTCTCATATCGAGAATCTCGGCTCACAGCAGGGCATATTAAAGGCAAAGCTTGAGATACTCGACGGAGCAAAAGCTGATGCTCCCCTCGTGGTAAACGGCGACGACCCGCTGCTTTACGCCCTTAAGGACGGCGTAGGCGGTCATAAGGTGATGACCTGCGGCGTGGATAATGCCGATGTTGACTACAGAGCAGTAAACATCGTATCGGACGAAAACTTCGTAGAATTCGACATAATGCACAGCGGACTGATATGCGCTCACTGCGGGCTTCCCGTTACGGGCAGGCATTATATAATCGACGCGCTTCTTGCGGCGGCGGCGGCGCAGCTTGCGGGCTGTTCCATCACCGAGGCGGCGGAAGCACTGAAAAATTACGTCCCCGCAGGACTAAGGCAGCATATCACCGAGAGAAATGGTCAGAAGCTGATAATCGACTGCTACAACGCAGCCCCCGCTTCGATGAAGGCGGCGATAGACGTTCTGGTCTCGGTTAAAAAGCCCGACGAGAACGGAAAGCGTATCTGCGTTTTCGGAGATATGCTGGAGCTTGGAGATATGTCCGAAAAGCTTCACCGTCAGATGGGCAGATATGCGGCGGAAAAGAAGGTAGACCTGCTGGTATGCTACGGCAGCTTTGCAAAATATGCCGCACAGACAGCCAAGGCGGCGGGCATAAAATCGGCGTACACCGACAGCGAGAACGCTCTGGAGGATTTCCTAAAGATGAATACCCACGAGGGCGACGTCATACTGTTCAAGGGCAGCAGGGCGATGAAGCTGGAAAAGGTCATAGCGGAGCTTTACGGCGAGAATGTATAAGGGTCTCTGGATAAATATTCTTGCAGCGCTGCTGGGACTGTGCGTGACGTTTCTCATAGGGAACAGTCTGCTTCCCCTGCTGAAAAGGCTGCGTTTCATCACCGACGGCGAGGAAAGGGACTCCTCGGGAGAAAAGCTCCCCATAAGCGGAGGGATAATGCTCTGCGCGGGGATACTCATTTCCTCGGCGGCAGGATATCTCACCATGAGATTTTTCTCGGACAGTCTCGACCGAAGCTCGGAAAACGCCTTCCCGTATTTTATCGGACAGCTTATCATGCTGACCGCGGCAATAGCGGGCTTTTACAGCGATCATCTTCAAAGCCGCGGAAAAAAGGGCGGCATATCCGACGGATATGTTATCCTCTGCGATATGATATTATCGGCAGTGTTTCTTGTCATACTGTTCATAAAGGGCGATGTGAGCACGGCGCTTGATATCCCCTTTGCGGGCGAAATTGATCTCGGAGCGGCGTATTATCCGATAATGCTCGCTGTGATGACGATAATATGCGGCTGCTTTTCCGAAACGGATAAGCAGGCAGGCGCGGCAGTATCGGCATATGCGGTGTTTTCCATAGGAGCGATGGCGGTGTTCTCGGGACTGTCCGTAAACGAATATGGCATATTGGCGGCAGCCTCGGCAGGCAGCGCTATGGGCTTTCTGGTGTGGAATTACCCGTCGGTGAAGATACTCGGAGGACGGTGCGGCTCAATGCTGATGGGGCTCGGAGCGGCAGTGATGACCGTCCTTTCGGGGAAAGCGGTATACATGCTGATAATGCTGATACCCGTGCTTTTCGACGGGATATGCGGTCTGCTCGGGCTTCGCCGCGTTAAGGAAACATCATACGGAGCAAAAAACACAGCGGCAATAATCTTTGAATATTTCATATTTTCGCTTGTCTGCGTAATAGCCGCGCTGGCTTTGCTTCAGGCGAAAATATAACATACATGTAAGATCATCGGAAGGAGGAGCTGATTTGGCGGAAAATGTAAGCAGAGAGAATACTCCGCAGAAGAAAAAAACACAGCCGAAAAAGGAATCCACGTTCAGGCTGTTTTTCACGGCGGGAGTGTCCCGTCCGAAGAACGACAGACAGGTAGGCGTTGACGCGCCCATGGTGGTGATAATACTGGTAATGCTGGTGTTCGGCATAATCATGATGTTCTCCGCAGGCTATGCATGGGCGATAGCGGAAAATCTGCCGGGAGACTATTATTTCAAGCGGCAGTGCATGATGGCAGGAATAGGTCTTGTGGGAATGTTCGGGCTGTCCTTTCTGGACTATCACTTTTTCCAGAAGCAGTGGGTGGTAACGGGAGCGTATTTCGGCGCGCTGGCGCTGATGATACTCTGCTTTGTGCCGGGAATAGCTACCCCGCATAACGGCGCAAACCGCTGGATAACCGTCGGAGTGGAGTTCCAGCCCTCGGAGATAGCAAAGATAGCCCTGGTGCTGCTGTTTGCCTACTGGATATCCATAAACTATTCGAGGATGAAAAAATTCACGGTGGGGATAGTTCCCTTTGTGTTCGCACTGGGAGTATATGCACTGGTATTGTCGCAGCAGCCCCACTTCTCCGCAATAATAATCATGTGCGTGATATGCTTCTCGCTGATGCTGATAGGCGGAGTTGACATGAAATATCTGATAGCTGCGGGAATACTCGCTGTGATGCTGATAGCGGCGTATATGCTGTATAAGTCTGTATCGGGAGATCTTGCATATATCGAAAAGCGTATCCACAGCTTTACCGACCCCTTTGGCTCGGAGTATTCCGACGATACCTACCAGACGAGAAATTCCCTCATAGCCATAGGCTCGGGAGGACTTTTCGGACTGGGACTGGGCAATTCGAGACAGAAATTTCTCTATCTGCCCGAGTCGAAGAACGACTTCGTTTTCGCCATTATCTGTGAGGAGCTGGGATATATCGGCGCTGTCATGGTGATAATCCTGTTTGTGCTGTTTGTTTTCAGAGGCTTTTCCATTGCGGTGAAGGCGGTGGATAAGTCGGGCATGCTGATAGCCTGCGGAATCACTATCCAGATAGGACTTCAGGCGTTTCTGAACATCGCCGTTGTATGCAACGCCATACCGAATACGGGAATATCGCTGCCATTTTTCAGCTACGGCGGCACGGCGCTTATCATGCAGCTGTGCGAAATGGGGATACTGCTGAATATTTCGAGACACACCATCTCGGAAACGAACGAGGTCAGAAAGAAGCGGCGCAGATCGCACAGACAAGCGCCTGCGGACGCAGAGGTCAGCACCTGATCTCAGAACCTGTCCATATATCCTATGTGGGAAGGTTCTCATATCAACTGTTGAAAGGAAAAATTGCCATGCTTAAGGTTTTGCTTGCGGGAGGAGGCACTGCGGGACATATCAATCCCGCCCTTGCCATTGCTTCGATAATAAAGGACCATGTGCCCGACGCCGAGTTTCTGTATGCGGGAACTCCCAAGGGAATGGAGGCAAATCTTGTTCCCGACGCGGGGATAAGCTTCACGCCCATAAAGGTCAGCGGATTTCAGAGAAAGCTTACGCTGAAAAATATCGGACGGAATATCCGTGCGGCGGCGTATCTTGCCTCGTCGGGACCGAGGGCAAAGCATATCATTAATGATTTCAGACCCGATATCGTCATAGGCACGGGCGGATACGTAAGCGGTCCTATTGTGTTTGAAGCCGCAAGGATGAAGATACCCACCCTTATCCACGAGCAGAATGCATATCCCGGAGTGACGACGAAGATACTGTCCAAGAAGGTGGATATGGTGATGCTCACCGTGCCCGAGGCAATGGAGTATCTTGACAAGGATATCCCTCACACGGTGACGGGACTTCCCGTAAGAAAGGGCTTTACCGGCAGGATGAGCCGTGAAGCCGCCAGAAAGGAGCTGGGCTTCGATGACGGAATGGTCATTTTAAGCTACGGCGGAAGTCTGGGAGCGGGAGCTGTCAACGACACTGCGGAGCGGCTCATAGAATACGAGCAGAAAAACGGGCTGAAGATAAATCATATCCACAGCTACGGCAGAATGGGCAAGGATACCTTCATCAAGAACCTTGAAGCCCGCGGAGTGGATATAAACAATCCCCGTCTCATGATAAAGGAGTATATCCGCAACATGGACGTGTGCATGGCGGCTGCGGACCTTATCATCTGCCGCAGCGGAGCTTCTGCCATAACCGAGCTTGAAGCGGAGGGCAGAGCGTCCATACTGATACCGTCCCCTGTTGTGGCGGGAAATCATCAGTATCATAATGCGATGGTGCTGGGAAAAGCGGGAGCGGCGATAGTCATCGAGCAGAAGGACTTAGACTATGACAAGATAATCGAAAAGGTGACGGAATTCTGCAATGACCCCGCCAAGACCGACGTTCTTGCGCAGAGAGCGGCAGAGCTCTACATCAAGGACACCCCCGACAGGATATGGGAACAGGTCGAAAAGCTTGTGGGCGATAAAATATGAAATAATGGAATGAGCCGTGTAAATACCAGCGTATATTTACACGGCTTTATTTTTTTTGCGCTTTATGTCTGATATTGATATAATATACAAAACCTATTCGGAATTTAAAAGATTTTGCACAAAAAACATGAAAAAACTATACAAAATATAAAAAACGCCATGATTTTTTTGTGTATTTTTTTACTTTGATTTTGCGGAAATCTTTTCAGAAATACTTGTAATTTATGAGAAAATGTAGTATAATTAAAAGAGATATTATGAAAATGGTAAAGTGCCATAATTTAAATATTAAATTAATGTGAACAAAAATACAGAATATCAGGAAAGGAAGGCGTATCTGATGTCGATGTTTGACAGCGCGGCTTTTAAGATAACACAGCAGGGTCTTGACGCGTCATGGTATCAGCAGAAGGTCATCAGCAACAATATCGCAAATGTGGAAACTCCCGATTATAAGGCGAAAACAGTTTCCTTCGGTCTTGTGCTGGATAACGCGATACACGCTAAGATCAGCGGCGGAGACAGGCTTTCGGTCAGACTTGCCGAGACCTATGAGACCAATACCAACCAGATACTCAACGGAAATAATGTGGACATTGAAAAAGAATCAAACGCCATGCTCGACGCACAGTATCAGTACAGCACGATGATCGACTATCTTAACAGTCAGTATCAGATGATAAGAACTGCTATCGGAAAATAATTGAAGGAGCTTCGGTATGTCTTTTTTGAATTCTCTTGACATCGGATTTTCGGCGCTTTCCGCCGAAAGACTGCGAATGGACGTTATCTCACAGAATATCGCACATCAGGACTCCTATAATACCGCCGACGGAGATCCTTACTGCCGTCAGCTCGTGTCCTTTCAGGAAAAGGTGACCTTCTCCGATGTGATGAACCGCTATACTCAGGAGAGAGAGTCCGCTCATAAGCACGGCGTATATTACAGAAAAAACAGGAACAATTATACCTATGCGGGCGTTCAGGTGGCTGAGGTTATCGATGACGAAACTCCCTTCACCCCCGTGTACGACCCCGATAATCCCCTTGCGGACGAAAACGGCTACATATATCAGACAAACGTGGATAATTCCAAGGAACAGATAGATCTGCTGGCGGCGCAGCGCTCCTATGAGGCGAACGCAACCGCTATCGAGGCTGTCAAGTCTATGCTGGACAAGGCGCAGACCCTGACCGGAAGATGATCCTTATTAACTGAAAGGATGAGATAAAATGTATATAGTACCTATCAGCTCGGCGATAACTCCTCTGAACACAATGTCGCAGAACGCCCCGGAAACGGTCTCTGCGGAGAAAACGCCGTCCTTTACCGACGTGTTTTCGGAGGTCTATAACGAGGTGCAGAGCACTCAGAAGGTCCTGGATCAGAACGCTGCCGATATCGTAATGGGCGGCATCGACGACCTCCATACTATTTATAACAATATCACCAAGGCGCAGATATCCCTCGAGACCTTCGTGGCGATACGCGACGCCGCTCAGCAGAGCTATAAGGAGCTCATGCAGATGAATGTATAAGCAATAACAAAAGCTTTCAGGGAAGGAAACAAATAAAATGGCTAATGCAAAGGAACAAGCGAACAAGGCTGTTGATTCGCTGAAAAAGTTCTGGGCAAAACAGGAAAAGAAAAACAAAATAATATATATATCCTCCTTTGCCGCTGTGCTTATTATCCTTGTGATAATCATAATCGCTGCCAATCATAAGGATGAAGTGGTGCTCTTTACGGGGCTGGAGACCTCCGAGGCTTCGGAGATCGTGGCGATAATCGAGGACGCAGGCTATGAGTGCACGCTTACCGGAGGAACCATCACCGTTCCCGAGGGCACGGAAAACACGCTTATCATGAGCCTCGCTCAGCAGGGCTATCCCAAGAGCAGCGGTAATTATGAATTCTATACGTCGAACGTCGGCATGTTCACCACCGAGTCGGAAAACAAGGAGTACAAAAAAATAGCTCTGGAGGACAGATTTTCTGCCATAATCGGCTCGCTTACATCGGTGGAAAAGGCGGAGGTCACTCTGTATATCCCCGAAAAGCGGAATACCGTCATCGCCGATAACCGCTCCGACCCGACGGCTTCGGTAGTGGTATATCTTAAAAATGACTCCACCCTTTCCAATGCGCAGATAAACGGTATCACCCACATTGTCACAAAGGGCTGCGAAAATATGACGGAGGAAAACGTCTCCATCATCGACCAGAACGGAGTGCTGCTTATCGCCGAAGCGGACGGCGGAGACGTTGTGGCACAGGAAACCAGAAAGCTCCGCTTCAAGGCAAGCCTTGAAAATCAGATAAAGGACAAGATAATCGAGCTCCTCACTCCCGCATACAACGAGGACGGCTTCTCCGTTGCGGTAAATATGGTGCTCAACTTCGACGAGAAGGTCTCCGAGGATACGGTATATACTCCCTCCACCGAGGACGGAAGAGGAATGCTCCAGGAGGGAAAGTCCGAAAACGCCACAGGCTATGCCACTGCAGACGGCGGTATCGTCGGAGTGGAAGTCAATGCGGACGATACCTACCCCACCGGCGATACCAACGGAAACGGCAGCTGGTCGGAATCCTCACTGGACAATATCTACCTTGTAAATACATATAAGGAACAGATCGAAAAGGAAGGCTATACCATAGACAGCCTCTCCGTATCGACCATAATCTACACGGACTACCTCCCCGATACCACAAAGCAGGACCTTGTGTCCCTTATCGGAAACGCGGCGTCTATCAACCCCGAGGTGGTAAACGACGTTGTTACCGTTACCAGCCTGCCTAAGTTCGGCGATACCATCGAGCCTGTGGACGAGCAGACCTATCTGTTCGGTCTTACGAGAAATCAGCTCATCATTCTGGCTGCTATACTTCTGGGAATGCTGCTCATACTTATCATAATACTGGCGGCAGTTTCGGGCAAGTCCAAGAAGAAGAGACAGAAATTCGAGCAGCAGCTCCTTGCAGCCAATGTGGGCGCAGAGCAGGAGCCTCTCGTGGAAAACTTCTACGCTATCAACAGCTCCGGGGGAGAAAATATCGACGTACCCAGTCTTATCGGCGACGACGAAAATTCCAAGGAGCTTGCGGTCAGAAGAGAGATCGCTACCTTTGCCCGTCAGCGGCCTGAGATCGTGGCACAGCTTATCAGAAACTGGATGAACGAGACTCCCGAGGACAGGAAAAGGGAAAACGAGGCTATCGCAGCACAGACAAACGGCTCTGACAACGGCGCAGGAGGTGCGGTATAATGAGCGATATCAATGAAATATCTTCGATGCAGCGGGCTGCTATCATAATCACCGCCATAGGAACGGATAACGCCGCAGATGTGTACAAGCATCTCAGCGACGATGAGGTCGAAAAGCTTACCTTTGAGGTCTCCAGCCTGCCGTTCTACGACAGCAATACCGTGGATTCCATATTAAACGAGTTCTACGAGCTGTGTCTCACCGAGAAGGTCATGACCGACGGCGGCGTGGACTACGCAAGGGACGTTCTGGAAAAGGCGTTCGGCAAGGAGACTGCGGAGCGCTTAATGGCAAAGGTCTCCAACAGAATGAAGACCAAATCCTTCGAGTTCGTCAGAAAATCCGATTACAAGAATCTGCTGGCTATCGTCCAGAACGAGTATCCCCAGACTATCGCCCTTATCCTTTCCTATGCCACGGCGGAGCAGGCTTCCCAGGTACTGGCGGAGCTGCCTAAGGAAAAGCGGGTCGATGTTGTCGAGAGAATGGCGAAAATGGATTCCACCTCGCCCGAGACTATACGGGCTATCGAATCCATGCTGGAGAGAAAGTTCTCCGCGGCGGTCACCATGGACACAACAGAGGTCGGCGGCATAAACTTCGTGGCAGATGTCCTCAACAAGGTGGACAGAGCCAACGAGAAGTTCATCTTCGACGAGCTCACCGCAAGAGACCCTGTTCTCGTGGACGAGATCAAGAAAAAGATGTTCGTATTCGAGGATATCGTGGGACTGGATTCCATGGCGATACAGCGCTTTATCAGAGAGTGCGAGACCAAGGATCTTGCCATTGCGATCAAGGGCTCCAACAATACGGTGGCTGCGGCGCTTTACGCGAATATGCCCCAGCGTATGCAGGAGTCTATCCAGCAGGAGATCGAGTATATGCATAATATCCGTATGCGCGACGTCGAAGAGGCTCAGCAGCGCATAGTGGGCATAATCAGACACCTCGAGGAAGAGGGCGAGCTTGTTATCAGCAAGGGCGGAGATGATGAGATAATTGCTTAAAATAAACAGGGCAGGATATGTTTTCGACTCCAATCCCGTGGAGCTTGCCATAGAAAAAATACCTGAACAGCCCCCGGAAAAGCCCGAGGAGGAAATGTCCCCCGAGGAGCTTGCCCGTTATAACGAGCAGAAACGGGCAGAGGAGGAAAAGCGCAGATTCAATGAAGAGGTCGACATGCGCGTGAATGAGATACTTTCCGCGCACAGAGATTACGTCAATGATGAAGCGGCGAAAATTCTCGACGCAGCAAATGTGAATGCGCAGATGCTGTCGGAGAACGCAAAGAATACCGCTGCCGAGCTGCTCCGAAAGGCGCAGGCGGAAAGCGAAGCCATAAAGGAGCAGGCGCGCAAAGAGGGCTATGCACAGGGCTTCGACGAGGGCAGAAAAGCCGCCGAAAAGAAGTGCAGCAGCTATCTTGAAGCGGCAGGAAATTTCCTGGAGGAGATAAACTCCCATAAGGAGGCATACTACATATCCAACGAGGAGGAGCTGCGTAAGACCGTTATGGACGCCGTGGAAAAGATAGTTCTTGAAAAGCTTCATCGGGACGATGAGGTGGTCGAGAGGATAATCGGTCAGGCGGCAAAGAATTTCCGCAACTCGGATTACCTGAAAATATCTCTGCTTCAGGGCGAGGTATCCAAGGAGTTCTGCACCGACAAGGAGTATGTGAAAAGCATTGCGGCGGGCATTCCCGATATAGATATCGAGTATCTCCCTCCCGACGAGACTCCCGAGGGCACCGTTATCTTAGACAACGGCTCCGAGATGATAGACGCATCCGTTCCCACGCAGCTTGAATTCCTTAAGGAGATCATGGGGAACGCGGGCAGATAACGAAAGCATATACAATATGTAATATATAAAACCAAGTATACAGCAGGTATTGCGGAGTGAGGATATGGATTTTGCCGAGATACGAAATCAAATAAGACGAGCCGATCTGTACCGTTATCAGGGAAAGATCGAGAAGATCGTCGGAATGACCATTGAGGCAAGCGGTCCGCTGTGCAATATCGGCGACGTATGCCGCATATATAAGGACGGCAGCTCCGGAGATGCTATCTTCGGAGAGGTCGTGGGCTTCAATCACGGAAAGGTAATGCTCATGCCTTACACCGATATCGAGGGTATCGGTCCCGGGTCTATCGTGGACAATACCGGCGACAAGCTTAAGGTCGGCGTGGGCAGCGGGCTTATCGGAAGAGTTATCAACGCCGTGGGCGAGCCCATAGACGGAAAGGGTCCCATTGAGACCCACGAGTCTTACTCCATTGCGGGAGAGCCTGTCAATCCTCTGACAAGACCCGCAATTAAGGACATAATTCCTTTCGGGGTAAAGGCGATAGACGGACTTCTCACTATCGGCAGAGGACAGCGTATGGGGATTTTCGCAGGCTCAGGCGTTGGAAAATCCACCCTCCTCGGCATGATAGCAAGAGAAGTAAAAGCAGATATCAACGTAATTGCACTGGTCGGAGAGCGTGGACGAGAGGTGCTGGAGTTCATCGAAAGAGACTTAGGACCCAAGGGCATGGCGCGTTCCGTGCTTGTGGTGGCGACCTCGGACCAGCCCGCAATGATGAGAAATAAATGTCCCATGGCGGCTACCGCCATAGCGGAGTATTTCAAGGATCGGGGCAAGGACGTGCTGCTGATGATGGATTCTCTTACGAGATTTGCCATGGCGCAGCGTGAGATAGGGCTTGCCGTGGGAGAGGCTCCCATAGCCAGAGGCTATACTCCGTCAATATATACCCAGCTGCCCAAGCTCCTTGAAAGAGCGGGCAACTTCGAAAAGGGCTCTATCACGGGGATATATACCGTTCTCGTGGAGGGTGACGACACCAACGAGCCTATCTCCGATACCGTGCGCGGTATCATCGACGGACATATCATTCTTTCAAGAAAGGTCGCGGCGCAGAACCACTATCCCGCCATTGCCATACAGGAGTCGGTCTCCCGTCTTATGTCGGAGATAGCCGCTCCCGAGCATAAAGCGGCGGCAGCGAAGCTCCGCAATCTCATGGCGACGTATAACGCAAACTACGACCTCGTATCCATCGGCGCATACAAGAAGGGCACAAACCATGCGCTGGACGAAGCTATCCGCAAGATCGACAGGATAAACGGTTTTCTCTGTCAGTCCACCGACGAGGCTTTCTCCTTTGAGGATACGGTAAAAATGCTCACAGAAGCTGTAAAGTGAGGACCATTGAAAGGAAGTTTTCGTAATGAAGCGTTTTAATTTCACGCTGGAAAAGCTGCTGGACTATAAGGACCAGGTGCTTTCCAAGGAAAAAAACGACCTTGCACAGCTTCGCGCCGAAAGACAGCAGCGCGAGGACGAAAAGGCGGAGCTTGAAGAAAAGCTGCGCATGTCGGGCGAGGAATACGCCGAAAAGGCTGCAAGGGGCATGACGGTAAACGATATAACCATGTTCAAGAATTTCCACAGCGCGCTCATAAGACAGATAAAGGACAAGGAAGACGAAATGGCTGCCCTTGACGGCAGGATAGCAAATCAGACAGGAGTGGTAGTGGAAGCGTCCAAGGACGTGAACTCGCTGGAAAGGCTCAAGGACAAGCAGCTGGAGGAATACCGCTTCGCAGTGAATAAAAGCGAGGAGCAGTTCATCGAGGAATATGTGAGCGTAAGCTCTTTCAGGAGAGCACAGTAATGGTCAGACCGCTTCGTTTCGGCGGGGCGTTTTGATATATACTTTAAATGAAAGGAGGTTTTTGCAGTGGATATGACAAATATCGCAGTCTTGGGCGGAGCATTTTCTGCTATGGCGGCGGGAACGGGCAGTGCGGTCTCCGATTTTTCGGGGGTCTCGGACGGCAGCTCCTTCAAGGGCATACTGGGCGGACTGATGAACACGGTATCATCAGATAGCACAGCGGATATTGCGGCAGCGGAGGCATTCGTTCCCGAAGCGCTTTCCGCGGATAACGTAACGGCAGCGGTCATGTCCGAGAGCACGGAAACGGCTCTTAAGTACCTTGTGGGCTCATACTTACAGTCTGCAATGAAGTCGGCTGAAAGCGAAAAGCCGGGCAATACCGACCTGTTCGATTTCCTGTTCACAAGCGGCTCGGACGATAAGGACGCGGATTATACCGACATCTGGCAGCAGCTGTTCGACAGTCTGACAAGCGCGGATATCACGCAGATATCGAGCTTTTCGGCGGAGCTTTCCACGGCGCTCTTCGGCAGCGGGAAGGATGACGAAAAGTCATCGGGCGATGTGCTTGCGGGACTTTTCGAGAATATCGACCTTGCGCGCATGAAGCTCAAATCCGACGTGAAGTACGATGATACTACCCTTTCTGCTCTTGCGGCAGGCGGGATGTTCTCATTCATAAGCTTTGCGGATATCACTCCCGAAAACGAGCAGGAGGATCAGCTTGATACACAGCTTGCGGCGCTTATCGGCGCAGCGGACGATGAAACTGTCGGTCAGCTTGCACAGGAGCTTGCAGAAGCAGTCACGGCAGCGGCTGAAACCACGGGCTTTTCCGAGGAGACAGTCACGGTAATGTCCGAAGCAGCCGAGTCGGGCACACAGGCAACTCCCGCAGAAGCGCAGCCTGCCGATATGGCGGAAAGTATCACCGAAAATGTGACGTTCATCTCCTTTGCTTCGAAGAGGACGGTCAGAGCGGCGGATATTTCCCCTGAGGACGGCGCAGTTACCGAAAGCAGCGAAAAGGTGCTCCCGAAGATAGAAACGGGAACAGACGAGCTCAGCGATGAAGCAGCTGCCGCAGAATTGGGACAGCGCCCGCAGATATCGGAGGTACAGCTTTCCGAGGAAGCAGACAGCGTTCCCGAACAAATGCAGTTCAGGACAATGGAGCAGATCATCGAGAAGCTGGAACAGCAGGCGGACGGCTTTGCCGAGAGCAAAGAGCTTGTGATAAAGCTCACACCCGAAACGCTGGGCGAGATCACCGTAAAGATCGAAAAGGCGGCAGACGGCGCGGTATCCATAACATTTGCGGCGCAGAACCGCGATGTGAACGAGCTTATCGCCGACAAATCGGCACAGCTTGCGCAGGCGCTTTCCGATAAGGGAACACAGGTCAGCAGCATAAACGTTGTTGAGCCCGCACAGTCGGGACAGAATCTTGCGTTTGATATGAGCGGCGGACAGAACGCTTTCAGCTTCAGACAGCAGGGCATGGGCGAGCATCACAGAACAGGCAGCATCGGCAATGACGGCGAGGAAGAGGACGAACTTACAGTCGGCGGCATTTCACAGGATACAGACGCCGATTATATTGCGAAGGAGGCAAAATTATGGCAGAAGATTTAAGCATTAACTCTGCGGACGGTGCGGTAACTCTGAAATATTATTCCACGAAGGTCGACACAGACGCAGACGCTGATTCTGCAAGCTATCTTGACTTTGACGGCTATCTGAAGCTCATGGTGGCTCAGATGTCCAATCAGGATTTCAACGATCCTATGAGCGATTCGGAGTTTATCCAGCAGATGGCAAGCTATTCCATGATGGAAGCTATCTCCCAGATGAACGAGCAGTCGCAGATCTCCTATGCAGCATCGCTGGTAGGAAAGGCAGTTACCGTCAACGACGGAAGCAATGTTGAAACCGGTCTCGTAGAGAGCGTTATCATCAGCGACGGAAAGTATCAGCTTCTGATAAACGGCACGAAGTACGATTCCGATAAGGTTACCGATATCGTCGATACCAACACCTATAATACGCTCATGAAGGTCATCGGCATGAACGGCACCGTCAATGACAGCGACCTGGGCGAGTATACAGGCAAGATCACCAATATCATCGTCAAGGGCGGCGAAGGCTATGCCGTCATCAACAACAGGCTCTATGCGTTCTCCGAGATATCGAACATTACCCCCGACAGCACCGAGGACAGTGAAAGCGGTTCGGACAATTCCGTGACCGAGGGCGATACCGCAGCTGAAGGCGGCGCGGACAATGCCGTATCATCGGACAATACCGCAGCACAGACCGAAACAGCGGCAAATGCGGGCGCAGTACAGTATGCGTCGGTAGCGGATTCACAGGCTTCGATGTTTCTCGCAGAGGACGGCTATGACTACAGCAGCGCAATAAACGACTACGCAAATGCAAAGCTTGCCGAGTATTACGGTTCTGTTGAGAGCGAGGAAGAGGACATAGAGGAAGAATACTACAACGAAGAGTATGAGGAAGAAGAGGAAGGCGTTTCCGACGTTCTGGGCGATTATCTGTCTCCCGCCGAGAGAGCACAGGCAGCACAGCGCAGCGCAGTGCTTGGCAGCGACGGATATTATACCACAGAGGTAGACGACGTTTCTTCAATGCTTTCGGGAGTAAACGGTCCCTCCGACGAAAAGGGCATCACTGTCAGAGAATCCACAGCAATGAGCAGTGCAGACAATGTTGACGACGAGGAGCTTTTCATCGAGGAAGAGGACGAAGTGCTCACAGGCATAGAATCAGGCACAGAAAGCGGTACAGAAAGCAGCAGCGGACAGATCACAAGCTATATGTCGTCATCGCTCAATCCCGACCGCGGACTGACATCGATCTACGAGGATCCCGGAGTACAGCTGGGAGTTACCGTGGGAAGCAACAGCGCATATGACCAGTGGCCCCCCGTGTACAGAGCATTCCAGAACAAATATCCCGCAGAGGCAGCGCTTGCAAATCAGCTGGGTACAAAGATGTGCGATATCCGCTTTATCCATAATACCGATATCAACTCGGTGATCAATACCGATACGATACTGGGCTGCACCGTAAGCGGCAAATATTTCACCGATATAGGCTTCAGCGGCAAGGGCAAGCTGGGAGAGGTAGTAACATGGGCAGACGGCACACAGCGTGTTGAGATAATCAGCAGCAGCGGCTCCACATGGTATACCACCTCGGGCAATTTTACTCTTGACGAGATCTGCGATTTTTCCACAAACTTCAATATTGCTGACCAGCTGACCATTTTCGAAAAGGTCATCAGAGCAGCAGCAAAGGAATACACTCCCGAGGAACAGGCTATCCTCGACAATTACAGCAGGGCATGGGCACAGTATTCGTATTATAATGCCGATACACTGCTCTGATGCTCAAGGGGAAAGGAATGAGCGTGAATGCTGATAAGCGAATATTTACAGCTCAGGAATATTTCGTCGGTCATTCCCACAGGCGGCGCTTCGGACCTGACAGCGGGCAGAAGCGAAAATACAGAGAACGGTACAGCTGCGGGGGGAACGCCCTTTGCGGCGGAGCTGAAAAAACAGCTTGACGCGGCAGGCAGGCTGACGGACGTAAATGCGGAGGAATTATCGGAACAGTCGGGCGTGGATTTTTCCAAGCACGCCGTTGAGCGGATAAACGAGCGCGGGATAGACCTCTATACCGACGGCAGACTTGAACGGCTCAGCAAGGCGGTCTCGCTGGCGGAGGAAAAGGGCTCGGACAATGCGCTTATACTCATAGACCGTGCGGCGTTTCTGGTAAGCGTGAAAAACAACAAGGTAATTACTACCGTAAACACCGAGGAAATGACGGGAAATATTTTTACGAACATTGATTCTACGGTGATCATGTAGGAATGGATTCGGACTCGGAAGAGAAAATCCTCCGCCCCGAACGACAGAAGGGCGGACATGCATGATGCCGGATAAAACGAAGGAGATTTGACCAATGGTAAGATCACTTTATTCGGGCGTTGCGGGCCTTACAGCCCATCAGACCAGAATGGACGTAATAGGCAATAACATCGCAAACGTAAATACATACGGCTTCAAGGCTTCGAGAACAAGCTTTTCGGATATCTATTATCAGGCGAAAAAATCGGCTACGGGCGGTTCCGCCACCTTTGCGGGAAATAACGAATCCGCAGTAGGTTACGGCGTAGAGGTAAGCTCCATCGACAAGGATATGTCGGCTTCCTCGTTCCAGACCACAAACCGTACTCTCGACCTGGCGATAAGCGGCGACGGCTTCTTCATCACAGGAACCGTCACCAATCTCGGAAACGTAGAGAGCGTAAACTATACAAGATACGGCGGCTTCGGCGTAGACTCCGAGGGAAATCTCGTAAATACCCTTAACCGCTTCGTTCTCGGAACGATAAACGACGGAGATTATTCCTCTATCCTCATGGATGCGAAGATCCCCGCAGAAAATGCAAGCGACCTGGACATCATCAACGTAAACGACCTGGTATGGGACGCATTCAAGGACTATACCCAGATCGACTTCGTTGACGTTCCCGAGAAGTACAGAACTACCGACACCACAGCGGGAACCACTCAGACCCTGTTCACAGGCGTTGACCCCACCGATACCACAAATCAGATAGCATACGACCGCGATACCTCGGGAAATACCGTGAGAACAGACGAGGATCTCGCCGCACCCACCGATACTCCCACCGAGGTAGCTGCCGATTATATCATCTATAATGTAAACGGCAAGTACATAAATACGCAGGGCGTTGAGTTCGATCCCGACACGGGCTATTATCTGGACGAGAACGGCAACTACTATTCCTTCGCTGCCACCACCACAAAGGACGAGAACGGCGAGGTACTCAAGACCTATCAGTACACCCTCATGGAGGTAGACGATACAGGCAAGCCCACAGGCACAGCCACCGCTCAGGTCTACACCTACAACTCCACAAACAAGACCTTCGAGTCCACCGACGCAAGAGGAAACACCATCTATGCGGATATGAAGGTGCGCTCGCTGGCATACAGCGACCTGGAGGGCTTCTCGGTAGGCTCCGACGGCGTGCTGACAGCCACCTATGCAAGCCAGATCAAGAAGCTGGCAAGAATAGAGATCGCGACCTTTGATAACGTAGAAGGTCTGGAGCAGCTGGGCGAGACTGCCTTCGGCGAGTCCTCCGCTTCGGGCAAGGCGAATATCAAGAAGCCGGGCTCCTCGGGCGCAGGAAAGGTAGCGTCTTCGAAGCTGGAGATGTCGAACGTAAACCTTGCAAGCGAGTTCTCGGATATGATCGTAACACAGAGAGGCTTCCAGGCAAACGCCCGTATCATCACCACATCGGACTCCATGCTTGAAGAGCTTGTAAATCTTAAGAGATAATTTCCTTTAAGGACAATTCTACGGAATATATATTCACAGCGTGAATATATATTCCTCAACGGTTCGGAAGGATATTTCCGCGCCGTTGAGGAGTATATATCAACTGAAAGGGATAACGTAGGCTTATGATAAGACTCAACAGATTAAATAATACAGAGATACTCGTGAACGAAAGCTTCATCGAGATAGCGGAGGAAGCCCCCGATACGGTGGTGACCATGCAGAACGGGCACAGCTTCACCGTTCAGGAGACCGTGAACGAGATAATGGCGCGCTCCCGCAGCGCAGGCACATGGGCGAGATTCGCAAAGCTTACGCGAATAAAGGGAAGCGTTATCCTTGTGAATCTGAGCTTCCTTGAAATGGCGGAGGAGGTACCCGATACGGTGCTTATCACGCAGAACAGCCATAGCTATACAGTCAGAGAAAAGATCGAAGAGATACAGGAAAGATCGGAAAATTTCCGAAATGGCGTCTTTGATTGAAAAATAATCGGCAGATCGCCGGATAGGAGTAAAAACATATGAATATAAGCTTGATAGTAGGATGGGTAATAGCGATCGGTCTTACGATTTTCGGAATACTTTCCGGAGGTAAGCTCAGCGACTTCTGGGACCCCGCGTCGGTAGCTATCGTTGTGGGAGGTACAATAGGAGCGGTCATCGCGAACTATCCGCTGTCCACTCTGAAAAACGTGGGAAAGCTGATGGGCATCATATTCAAAGCGCCCAAGTACGACCCCGAAAAATATATCGCAGATATGGTGGATTATTGTAAAACAGCCCGTCAGAAGGGTATCCTTGCGCTCGAAGAGCAGGCGAACGCCTGCACCGATACCTTTATGAAGTCGGCTCTCATGCTGATAGTTGACGCCAACGATTCTGAAAAGGTAAAGTCCATGCTGGACGATTCGATAGATTTCCTCTGTGAGCGTCATGAACAGAACGGAGCGATCTTCTCCCGTGCGGCAGGCGTTGCGCCCGCGTTCGGAATGGTAGGTACCCTCTGCGGACTTATCGGAATGCTCGGTACTCTGGACCCCAGCGACCCCGAATCGGCTGCTGGCTTAGGACCCGCCATGTCCACGGCGCTGGTAACCACCTTCTACGGAAGCTTGCTTGCTCACGTGCTGTTCACCCCTCTGGGAAACCAGCTCAGCTATATACATAACAGCGAGGTCCTCTGCCTTCAGATAATCGAGGAAGGCACTCTCGCCATCATTTCGGGAGCAAACCCCAGATTCGTCGAGGAAAAGCTCAGAATGATGCTTCCCCTCAACGCCAAGCCCAAGGAAGCGAAAAAGTCCGAATAGGCCTCGGGATAGAGCCCGCTCCTGCGCCGTTTGCGGGAGCTGAACGAATTTTTGCAAAAAAATCCTAAATAATTTTGAAAAAGGGTAGAAATTTCTGCAATAATATGTTATAATGTAATTATCCTATATGTTGTTGACGTTTCTTCCGCGGGGTCTGACGGGTCCCGACCTAAGGAGAGTTATATATGGCAAGAAGAAAAAGCGGAGGCGGAGAAGGAGACAGCGGTCCTAACTGGATGGACACCTATGGTGATATGATAACCCTTATCATGTGTTTCTTCGTTCTTCTTTATTCGATGTCCAACATGGACGAAAGCAAATGGCAGATCATTGCCCAGTCCTTTGCAACGGGCAAGGGCGATATCATCAACGTGGTGGTCTCCAGCGAGGAAAAGATCGACAGAGACGAGGAAGCTGTCTATGTTGACGAGGATTCCACCGAAAACGCCGAAGAGATAGACTTTGAGGACTTCTTTACATATCTTAAGGAAGCGGTCTCCTCTGCGGGACTTGACGAAAGCGTCAGCGTGGAAATGGCAAAGACGGGCGTTTATATGAAGTTCCGCGACAGCGTGTTCTTCGCGGGCGATTCCGACGAGCTCCTGGAAGAGGGACAGTATATACTGGAGATAATCTGCGACGGTATCAGAGCCGTGGATGACCATATTCTTTCGATAAAGGTCAGCGGACATACCGCCGAAAGTACAGGCTCCGACGCCAATGAATGGCGGCTTTCATCGGGACGCGCCGATTCTGTCATAAACTATATGCTGAGTCTTGACTGCTGCGACGCGGATAAATTCCAGTCCGCAGGCTACGGAAAGTATCGTCCCGTTGTGGCTAACGATACCCCCGAAAACCGCAGCATCAACAGAAGAGTAGAGATAGTGTTCGTAAGAAACGACGTGGATTTTGAAGACCCCGCCGTTATCGAGGAGCTTTTCGAGCTGGAATTCGGTTCAAGCTTTGCGGGATATTCCGATTCCGAGGGCGGAGATGTGGTGACAATGGCTCCCTCCGAGGAACCCGATTCTCCGTCGAGAAGCGACCCCGACAGAGATTATGTTTCCAAGGATGATGTACTGAGTACGCTTCCTCACGATATCCCCGGACTCAGAGAGGACGAGGAAAGCGAGGAAAAATCATAAATAAACAGAAAAAGAAAAAAATGAAGGTGAACGCATATGGCGGACGTTCTGTCGCAGCAGCAGATCGATGAACTGCTGAACAGCTTCAGCACTCAGGGCGAAAAAGCCTTTGAGGAGATCGAAGACGAGGCAGAGAAAAAGATAAAGAATTACGATTTCAAGACGCCTAAGAAATTTACAAAAGAAAAATTAAAGATAATAGAAGGTATCTTAGAGAACTATGCCAGGACCCTTTCATCCTACCTTACGGGACTTATGCGCATATACTGCAAGGTCGAGGTGCTCCAGATAGAGGAACAGCACTATTACGAGTTCAATAATGCGCTACCCGATTACGTAATGATGGGTCTTATAGATATGGGAATATCCGACGAGGACGTTCTGGAGATGTCGGTGATAATGCAGCTTTCCAACCCCATAACCTTTACGATAATGGACAGGCTTATGGGCGGTTCGGGAGCGTATACCGAGATAACCCGTGATTTCACGGAGCTTGAGGTAGGTCTTATGACCAACGTGATGACGTCCATGGCGGAGCTTCTTAAGGAGCCTTGGGGACAATATATAGATATTGACCCGGGACTTACCAACGTGGAGACCAATTCACGTGTAATGCAGTCTATCCCGCCCGACGAAGTCATAGTGCTGGGCATGTTCGAGATCGAGATCAAGGACGTGAAGAATACGATGTCCATATGTATTCCCGCGATGAACCTTGAATCGGTGATGAGCAAATTCAGCGATAAGTGGGCGAGAAATACGAAAAGGCTTGACCCTAACAGGGAGAACGAGCGCAGACAGAGTATTCTTGACAATATAAAGGATTCGGGTATACGTATCGACGCAGTTCTGTGTGAAACGGACGTAGATCTGTACGATATACTGACGCTTCAGGTAGACGACGTTATCCCGCTTAATATGCCTATTGATGAAAACGTTACGGTCAAAGTCGGCGGAAGTCGCTGGTTTGACGGAAAGCTTGGCATATACAACAACAGGAAAGCGATAAAAATTGATAATATATATAAAGAATTGAGGTAGAAAAATGAGTGATGAAAACGTTGTAATCGACGGCTTCGGCGACATTGAAAAAGATGCCATCGGTGAGATAATGAATATCACCATGGGCTCTGCCGCAACCGCCGTATCCAATATGCTCAGCGCCAAGGTGTGGATAACTACCCCTACGGTAAGCATAGTAAAGGCGGGGGATCTTACATATCCCGAGTTGGAACCGTCAATAAGAGTAAAGATCGAATATATACTGGGTGTAAAGGGACAGAATGTCCTCGTTCTGAAGCAGAACGACGTGCAGCTTATATTGGATCAGCTTATGGGACTTCCGCTTGAGGTCACCGACGACTTTGAATTCGATGAAATGAATATCTCGGCGGTCTGCGAGGTCATGAACCAGATGATGGGCGCCTCCGCGACGGCACTTTCCGAGCTTATCGACACGCCGATAGATATTTCAACCCCCGAAGCCTTCGTTCAGAAAAGCGACGAAGATCTGACGGCATCCGTATATGCCGCAGACCCCGATGAATATGTCTGCAAGGTAAAGTTCAACCTTACCATTGACGGAGTAATAAATTCCGAGTTCATCTCGGTGCTGACCATCGACCTTGCAAAGGAAATGGCTTCGAAGATGATGGCGGGCTACGGCGCAGCGGAGGAACCCGAACCGGAGCCTGCGCCTCAGCCCTCGTCGGGCGGGACAATGAGCCAGGAGGAGATAAACGCACTGCTCAACGGCACGGAGAGCCTGCCCAAGTCCATGGCAGAGCCTGCACCCGAGCCTGCGCCGTCCTCGGGCGGAATGATGAGCCAGGAGGAGATAAATGCACTTCTTAATGGCGGCGCAGCACCGTCTCCGCAGCCCGCACCCGCACCTGCCCCGCAGCCACAGGCTCAGCCCGCAGCAATGCAGGGAATGCCGCAGATGCAGCAGCCCGCGGGAATGAATATGAATATGGCGGGAGTACAGCCGCAGATGCAGCCCGTGAACGGGATGCCCTACGGCGGATATGCGGCACAGTCGCCCTACGGCTACGGACAGCCCGTAATGCAGGTCCCTCCGCAGCATAACCCCGTAAACGTACAGGCAGTACAGCTGCAAAGCTTTGATAATTATAAAAATAAGGACCTCACCGAGGAGCAGAACGATAATCTCCAGCTTCTCATGGGAGTTCCGCTGAATATCACCGTCGAGATCGGCTCCACCAAGAAGAAGATCAAGGAGATACTTGAGTTCACACAGGGAACGATCATCGAGCTTGAAAGACAGGCAGGCGCGCCCGTAGACGTTATCGTAAACGGACATCTTATCGCCAAGGGCGACGTTGTGGTCATCGACGACAATTTCGCAGTCAGAATAACCGAAATAATCCGATCAAAATTTTTAGATAATTTAGGTAAGGAGTAAAAAACAATGGATAAGAAGATTTTACTTGTTGATGACGCAGCTTTCATGAGGATGATGATCAAGGACGCTCTCACAAAGAACGGCTATACGAACATCATTGAAGCCGCCGACGGCGAGATCGCCTGCAACACCTATGCGTCGGAGAAGCCCGATCTGGTGATAATGGATATCACCATGCCGAACAAGACAGGCATAGAAGCGCTTCGTGATATCAAGAAGGCAGACCCGGGCGCAAAGATCGTAATGTGCTCCGCAATGGGTCAGGAAGCAATGGTAGTGGAAGCTATCAAGCTGGGCGCGCTGGACTTCATCGTAAAGCCCTTCAAGCCCGACAGGATCATTCAGACTGTACAGAAGATCATCGGTTAAATGATATAGGCACGGCGGGGGCAGAAATTGCCTGAGCCGTGCATTATGCGTTATTCATAGGAGATTTTTCATGAGTGAATTTTTCACCGTTATTGTAGCTCTTGCTGCGGTAATAGGACTTATCTTCCTGACGATGTACATAACGAAGAGCTTGATGAAGAAATTCAATTTCCGCGGCTCAGGCGGAAAGGGGATACGGATAATCGACTGCGCAGGTATCGGCCAGGATAAGTTCATAGCCGCCGTTCAGGCGGGAGAAAAGAAGCTTCTGCTGGGGGTAACGGGGTCGGAAATAAGGGTACTGTGCGAGCTTAGTGACGAGGATATCGCCGCGATGACTACAGAGGAAAAGTCTGCCGATAACACAGGCAAGACCTTCGGCGATTATCTTGCCGAGAATATCAGGGAAAAATTCGGAGGAAGCAAGAAGGACGGTAAGGGAACATGAAGCTGCGTAAAATATTGAAGAATGTCTGCGCAGCCGCTGTATGTTCAGCCGCCGTGTTTGTGAGTGCGATAGGCGTATCCGCAGCGTTCACCGAAGCTCCCGCTCAGACGGAACCCGTGCAGCAGACCCAGACGGTCGCCGACGCCCTTGACGTGGAGACTCCCTATGAGATACCCGAGAGCATGACCGATACGGGTGAGACTACCGACGCGCAGACTATACTGGACTATCTGGATCTGAACAACAACACGAATACGATAGACCTTGTGCTGCTCATCACGATATTGTCCATAGCGCCGTCGCTGCTGATAATGCTGACCTGCTTTACCAGGCTGATAATATCCTTTTCGCTGCTCAGAAACGCAATGTCGCTGCAGACAACGCCGCCTAATCAGGTGCTTGTGGGTCTGGCGCTGTTTCTGACGCTTTTTATTATGCAGCCTGTGTTCAGCGAGATGAACGAGGCAGCATACGTCCCCTATAAAAACGGCGAGATAACCACAGTGGAAGCGATACAGAGGTCGTCGGAGCCGCTTAAGGAATGGATGCTGAAAAACACCGAGGAGGATTCCATGGCGTTTTTCATCAATCTGACCGACAGCGCGGAGGAGCTGGAATCGGCAACGGAGGAGGAATTCCTTGAAAAGGTGCCCTTTACGACGGTAGTCCCCGCGTTCATAATGAGCGAGCTGAAAACGGGCTTCGAGATAGGCTTCATGCTGTACATACCGTTTCTGGTGATAGATGTCATCGTAGCGTCGGTGCTTATGTCGATGGGTATGATGATGCTTCCGCCTGCGACGGTGTCGATGCCGTTCAAGCTTATGCTGTTCGTGCTGGTAGACGGCTGGTCGCTGCTGATAGGCTCGCTGGTAACGGGATTCAACATATAAGGAGGCGGGATGAATGACTGAGGAGACTATTCTCCAGATTTTCAAGGACGCAATGCTGGTCATCTTCAAAATTGCGGGACCGCTTCTTATAATAAGCATGATAGTGGGACTTGTCATCGCCATAATACAGGCAGCGACGCAGGTCCACGAGCAGACGCTGACCTTTGTGCCGAAGCTTGTCATCATCGGGGTGCTGCTGTTTGTGCTGGGGTCGTTCTTTACGACGACTCTGATGGAGTTCATGCAGCGCATTATGGATATGATAACCGAGGTGGGAAGTCATTCGGGCGTCATAAGCTGACAGGAGATAAGCCATGGATTTCTGGGAGCTTCTGCTTGGCAGCTTAGACGTAAAAATACTTGTATTTGCGCGCATTATCGGAGTATTTGCGTTCACGCCGCTGCTGTCGCGGGACAGCATTCCCGCCCGGGCGAGGATAGGCGTGTCGCTGCTCATAACATATATAGTAACGCTTACCATGGGCGTGACCGAGGTAGATACGGGAGTGACTGTGGGAGCGTATATGGTGGCCATTCTGCGTGAGATGTTTATTGGTATCGTCATAGGCTTTATGATGAACATGTTCATGCTTATGGTGCAGTTTTCGGGAGACATCATGGATTCGCAGACCGGTCTGGGCATGGCGAAGGTCTTCGACCCGGACACGCGTATACAGATGTCGATATTCGGTTCGTTCATCAGCTTCATGCTGTACATGTACTTTTTCGTAACGGACTGTCATCTGACGGTAGTGCAGATATTCCTGACCTCCTTCGAGATGATACCGCTGGGCGGCGGAGAGATAAACCCCGACTTAGGGATCATCATCTGCGAGTTTTTCAGCGAGCTGCTGGTAATGGCGTTAAAGCTTGCGATGCCCGTCATTGCGGCGGAGATGATACTTCATTTCTGTGTGGGCGTGCTGATGAAGGCGGTCCCGCAGATACAGATCATGGTAGTAAATATCCAGCTTATGCTGGCAGTAGGCTTTCTCGTGCTGTTCATCATAGCTGCGCCGATGGCGGATTTCATCGACGGATACGTAGCGGATATGCTTGACAGTGCGCTGAACATCATACCGCAGATATTTGTGTAAAGCGTTTTTCCTTCCGAAAGAGTGGTGGTTGTAAATGGCAGAGAATGAAAACGGCGAAGAAAAAACCGAAAAAGCCACCCCGAAACGGCTTAGAGAAGCGAGAAAAAAGGGACAGGTCGCGAAAAGCAACGATGTTGTGTCGGTAGTGTTCATGCTGGGAGCATTTGCGGTGCTGCGTCTGTGTGCGAAGTTCAGCTACAGAGTAATAACGCAGAACATCGAATATTGGATGAACGTCTGCGGAGGCGGCTTCGGCGAGGACGGCACCATAGACGGCCGTGCGCCGATGATGACCATATTTGTCAGCACAGCCAAAACGGTGATAGCAGCAGCGGGACCGCTTATGGTATGCGGAATGCTGTTTTCGGTCATAGCAACGGGGATACAGACGAAATTCCTGTTTTCGGCGGAAAGCATAAAGCCGAAATTCAGTAAAATGAACCCGATAAACGGACTGAAAAAGATGTTTTCGGGAAAGGCTCTGTTTGAGCTGGGAAAGTCCCTGTTAAAGCTGATAGCGGTAGGCGCGGTGGTATTCATCGAGTTCAAAAGCCGCATGCCCGAGTTTGCGAGACTTTTTCAGATGGAGCCGAAGGCGTCCTTCGTGTATATGGCGGACGCGATATTTGATATAGTAATGCAGGTGTGCCTGATATTCGTGGCGATAGCGGTGCTTGATTATTTCTTCCAGAAGCTGTCCTTCGAGAAGGATATGAAGATGACCAAGCAGGAGGTCAAGGACGAGTACAAGAACACCGAAGGAGACCCGAAAATAAAGGGAAAGCGCCGCCAGAAACAAATGGAGCTGCATAATCTAATGATGCAGAACGTAAGAGGCGCGGACGTTGTCATCAGAAACCCTACTCATTATGCAGTGGCGCTGAAATACGACCCCGACGTGGGAGAAGCCCCGATAGTAACGGCGAAGGGCTCCGACCGCACCGCTCTGAGGATAATCAGAACGGCGGAGGAAAACGGAGTGACCCTGGTAGAGAACCGACCTCTTGCGAGAGCGCTTTTCGAGAGAGCCGAGGTAGACAGGCAGATCCCCTTTGAGTTTTACCACGAGGTAGCGGAGGTGCTGATCTTCGTGTATGACCTGCAGAAGAAGGCTCCGCCCGTGGCAAAGAACAAGAAATAGATGATCATAGAGAAAGGCAGGCTGTAAACCCGATTGAAATTTGATCTGAAAAAAATACTCAGCGGCAACTTCGTGACGGTTTTCGTTATCCTTGCCGTTTTCATGATTATCATTCCGCTTCCCACATGGCTGCTGGATGCGATGTTTGCGCTGAATATAGCCCTTTCGGTGCTTATTCTGCTGATAACTATGAATATCAAGGAGCCGCTGGAATTTTCGATATTCCCCTCGCTGCTCCTTATCACGACAATATTCCGACTGGCGCTGAATATCTCCTCAACGAAGCTCATTCTGTCCAACAAGGGCGACGCAGGAAATATCATCAAAGCCTTCGGTTCCTTTGTAATGCGTGGAAACGCCCTTGTGGGCTTCATCGTATACATACTGATAATGGTGGTACAGCTTGTAGTTATCACTAAGGGTGCGGAGCGAGTTGCGGAGGTAACCGCAAGATTCACTCTGGACGCGATGCCCGGAAAGCAGATGGCGATCGACGCAGACCTTAATCAGGGAATAATCGACGACGCCGAAGCAAAGCGCAGAAGAGACAATATCCAGCGCGAGTCGGATTTCTTCGGCTCCATGGACGGTGCCTCGAAGTTTGTAAAGGGAGACGCAACGTTTTCCATTGTCGCAACGCTGGTAAACCTTATCGGCGGAATAATCATGGGACTCATATTCGAAGGCATGGATTTTACGGGAGTCCTGAGCACATACTCGATAGCAACGGTGGGCGACGGTCTGTGTTCGCAGATACCCTCGCTGCTGATATCGGTATCAATGGGTATGATAGTTACCCGTGCGGCGTCGCAGTCTACGCTGAACGACGACGTATCGGGACAGTTCGCCGCGCAGCCCCGTGCGATGCTTATCGGCGGTATCGTCATCATCGTGCTTATGGTGATACCGGGCTTCCCGAAGATACAGCTGCTTGTAATAGGCGGAGCGCTCATATTCCTGGGCATAGTTTTCTCGCGGAACCTGAATTCCGAGGAACAGCAGATGGAAGAGCAGCGTAAGGAAATGGAGGAAAACAAGGAAGCCCTTTCCGAAATGGAATATTACAAGGACATCAACAATGTATACAAGCTGTTAAACGTTGAGCCGATAGAAATGGAGTTCGGATATTCGCTTATCCCGCTGGCGGACGAAAGCGCGGGAGGAACGCTTATCGAGCGAATCGTTATATTCCGAAAGCAGTACGCCCAGGAGATGGGAATGGTCTTTCCGTCTATCCGAATGAGAGACAATCAGCATATCAATCCGAATCAGTACATCATCAAGATACGCGGCGAAGCTGTTGCGGAAGCGGAAATATTAATGGACCATTTCCTCGCCCTTGACAGCGGAAACGTCATGAAAGAGGTAGACGGAATAGACACGGTAGAGCCTGCCTTCCAGATACCTGCGAAGTGGGTATCCGCGGACAATAAGATAGCCGCAGAAATTGCGGGCTATACGCTGGTAGACCCGACGTCGGTAATAGTAACGCATCTGTCGGAGGTCATAAAATCGCATGCGCACGAGCTTTTGTCCCGACAGGACGTAAAGACCATGTTAGACAAGCTCCACGAGAGCAATCCTGCCATAGTGGACGACACGGTACCGGGAGTAGTATCGGTAGCATATCTGCAGAAGGAGCTTGCGATGCTGCTGCGTGAGAATGTACCTATCAGAGACCTTCAGGTAATACTGGAGACCCTGTCGGACAATCAGAAAAACCTCGGGGACATGGACATCACCAATGAGTACGTAAGACAGGCATTAAAGCGAACGATAACACATCGTTTTGCGGACGCAGGGCAGGTAAGAGTACTGACCCTTGACGCAGAGACAGAGAACAAGATAATCTCCTCTGTAAAGAAGTCGGAGCAGGGCTCATACCTTGCGATGGACCCGCAGTCGATACAGAAGCTGATAGGTTCGCTTAACGAGCAGATAGAGCGGGTAAGGGACATCATCCCGTCGCCGATAGTATTGACCTCGCCGATAGTGCGTATCTACTTCAAGAAGCTGATAGACCAGTTCATGCCGAACATCACGGTACTAAGCTATAACGAGATAGACAACTCGGTGCAGATACAAGCGGTAGGCAACGTAGCTATATGAGCAATTAGCGATTAGCAATTAGCGATTAGCAATTAGCGATTAGTCCTTAGTCCGCAGCAATGAAGGTGCGAGGCTGAGAGTAAGCGAAGCAAAGCAGTAAGCCCGCCATAAAAAGTTCGCCGGCCTTTCAAGGCCGCAGGTTTCCAAAGGGCAGCGCCCTTTGGTCGCCGCGCGCACGCGGCGAAATCCCTCACCGGTCGGGGAGCCCCCGCTGGCATTGCCGCGTTTGGGGTTGTTAAGTATAAGCTACATAAACCCGCGGAAGTGACCGAAAGCCGAAGCGACGAACAACAATAAAGCGCCGCCCGTGCAAAAAGCGGAATCTGATAAAGTAAATCCCGTTAGTATCTAACGGGAAGAAAAATCCGGGCGGCGCAGCATTTGAGCAGCAATAATGCTAAAGCATTCGTCTCAAATGCACGGAGCCGAAGGCTCCGCGAGAGCAAACAGCCACTCATATGTAACCTATAAGCTAAAAACAAAAAAACATCAATATAAAATCAAACCTATCCCGATTTCAAGAGGGGGTGAACGCCGTGATAGCCGATATAGCCGAAAAAGAGGTACAGTCGGAGGATATGACGGAGCTTTTCCGTGTTTATAAGAAAACGGGAGATATAGAAGTCAGGAACAAGCTTGTTCTTGGATATATGGATATCGTCAGATATGCCGCAATATCCACGAGGAATATGTATCAGAAGTATGCCGACGCGGAGGATATCGTCAACGAAGCGACGATCGCCCTGATGAACGCGGTGGACAGCTTCGATATCGAAAAGAATATAAAATTCGAGACCTACGCATCCATAAGAGTAAGGGGTGCGGTAATAGATTATATCCGCCGACAGGATATGATCCCCCGCAATGTGCGCAGATTCGCACGGGAGTACGATAAGGCGTATTCGGCGCTGTATGCGCAGCTTGACAGGGAGCCTGCGTCGTCGGAGCTTTCGGAGTATATGGGCATATCCGAGGAAAAGCTGGAGAGCTTTTTGGCAAGATCTGCATCGGCGCAGACCCTTTCCTTTGAGGAAATGGTCTTCGAGGGCGGATATGATATCCCCGACGGCGAAAAGACGGGAAACGACGGCTGGCAGCCCGAACAGCGGCTTTTAAACGGCGAAATGCACGGTATGCTTGTCAGAGCGGTGGATTCGCTGGGCGAGCGGGAGCGGCTGGTCATATCGCTGTATTATTACGAAAAGCTGAAATACTCCGAGATAGCGGCAGTTATCGGCGTTTCGGAGTCGAGAGTGTGTCAGATACATTCGACGGCAGTCTCCAGAATGAGGAAGGCTCTGGAGGAGTATATGAAATAATTTGTAAGCTGCGGAAAAAAGTGTCGGATAATCTATTGACGAACGGTAAAAAAAGTGTTATAATATATTCAAGTATAGAAAAAAACGGAGGCGGACAAATTGCTGAGAGGATTTTACACATCGGCGAACGGTATCATCAACGAAAACCGAATACTCAACGTTATATCCAATAACCTTGCAAACGTAAAGACCGCAGGCTATAAGACCGATACGGCTATCCCCACCACATTTGCCGACAGCCTGCTGCTTATAAGAGGACAGCATTCCGAAACGGGAACTATCCGCTACAAAACTCTTCAGGATACATATACAACTCTTGAACAGGGTACCATGGAGGAGACTAATTCCTTCCTTGACTGTGCGATAGTAGGCCCCGTGTACTTTAATATAGAACGCTATACCGACGGCGAGGTGCTGCTCACCAAGGACGGACAGTTTTCCATTGCCGACGACGGCGACCTTGAGCTGGGCAATATAGGCAAGGTGCTGGACGTAAACGGAAATACCATAAATCTAGGAACTGCTGACTTCAATATCGGCGAGCACGGTCTGATAACGACCTCCGACGGAAGAACGTTCCAGCTGGGACTTTCCTATATAGAGGATTATACCGACGTTGAAAAGGTGGGAGATACCCTTTTCCGTCCCTATGAGAACGCCCCCCGCGGAGATATCCCCGACGATGTGGAATATTCGCTGAAGCAGGGCTGGTATGAACGCTCCAACGTGGATATCGCCGATGAAATGACAAAGGCGCTTGACGCAACGAACATATTCAAGGCAAACGCACAGGCACTGCAGATAATGAACAGCATAAACCGCATAGCCTGCAACGACCTTATGAAACGCGGATAACAGAACGGGGAGTAAACAATGAGCAGAATAGGATATCATACTGCGGCGTCGGCAATAATGAGCTTTCAGATAGGCATGGACGTTACGGGAAATAATTTAGCAAACGTCAATACCAACGGCTTTAAGGCGTCAAGACCTGATTTCGCAGACCTTATATATACCAAAAGAAATGTGGATGAGACCGTTCATACGGGACACGGCACCAAGGTGGACAAGACCAACCTGATGTACGAGCAGAGCACCCTCCGCGAAACAGGCAGAGGACTTGACTTCGCCGCTCTGGACGAGGGACTTTTCGCCATCGAGACCACTGCGGGAAATGTGGAATATACCAAGGACGGCTCCTTCTATTTCTATCAGGAGGACGGCACTCTCCGCGACTCCAACGGCGGATATGTGCTGGATTATGACGGCAATCATGTAATGGTGCCGCTCATAGACGGAAATATCGACTATGACAGCCTCGGAGATATGATAGGCGTGTACAGATTTGAAAACCCCTACGGTCTGGACCAGAAGGGACTCAACTACTTTGCAGCCACCCCGTCCAGCGGAGAAGCCATCTCCGACGAGTCCATCAAGAAAAAGCAGGGCTACGTTGAGGCTTCCTCCACGAATATAGCCAATGAGATGTCGAAGGTCATCGAGTACCAGCGTGCATTTCAGCTGAATACGAATATGGTCAAGCTTCATAACGAGCTTGAGGAACTGATAAATAACTTACGATGACCCGATAGGAGGTGCGCGAAATGCCGCTGAATAATATAAACGAGCTGAACGCCATGGAACTTGACATTTTAAGGGAGATCGGAAATATCGGTCAGGGAAATGCCGCAAGCGCTCTGTCGGGCATGCTTAACGAAAAGGTAAATATCGCCGTTCCGAACATAAAGATACTGGACTTTAACGAGGTAGTAAATTTTCTGGGCGGACCTGAAAATATAGCTATCGGACTGCTTGTGGGACTGAGCGACAAGATAAACGGCATGATGCTCTGCATAATGCAGGAGCCGTTTGTAAGCCATATAGTGAAGGCGATATTCGGCAATGATATCACAGATATGACAAGTCTGTCGGAGATGGAAATGTCCTTTGTGACGGAGGTAGGAAATATCCTTTCGGCGTCTTATGTAAATGCCATATCCTCCATGACAGGGCTGAATATCCAGATATCCGTTCCGCAGATATCGGTGGATATGGTGGGAGCGATACTGAGCGTGCCCGCCGTAGAATTCGCGCAGATAGGCGATAAGGTGCTGTTCATCGACGACAGCTTCCTTGTGGGCGACAGCGAGATACAGAGCAATATGATACTTGTTCCCGAGCTTGAGTCGCTTTCAACTTTATTTGCAGGATTGGGTGTGGATATATAATGGCAACGATAAACGTTGGGATCTCGGACCTGAACATTGCGTTCGCACCCGACATGCTTGCGACATATGCTTTGGGCTCGTGTGTGGGGATATGTCTGTACGATCAGGACAGACAGCTTGCGGGACTGGCGCATATAATGCTGCCCTGGAGCAAGGAAGCGTCGAATCCGGGAGACAATCCCTATAGGTATGCGGATACGGGCATAACAGAGCTGGTAGCGAAGATGTGTGCAAAGGGCAGCAGTGTAAGCAGACTGACCGCAAAAATAGCAGGCGGAGCACAGATGTTTGCCACAAGCTCGGCGGTGTTCAATATCGGCGACAGAAACGTTCAGGCGGTAAAGACGGTGCTCAGCACATATAAGATACCGATAATAGCGGAGCAGACAGGCTCCAATTTCGGAAGAACGGTATTCTTCCACAGCGATACGGGAATAATGGAGATAAGAGCGGCAGTGAAGCCTACGGTAATGCTTTGATGCGGACTGTAATAAGTCCGCGGGCATGAGAGCGGGCTTTGCCGCTTTTGTTATGGAAATTAATTGCACTGCGCAAATTTATGATTCAAAAAATACTGTACCGCTATTATTATGATACAGCATTTCCGATAATTTGTCAATGGGCTTAATGCACAAAGATTTGCACAGAGAATAACGTCTTATAAACCATTTGCACAAAGCGAATATCAAAGCAGTTCCTTTTCCATGCGGATATGGGGACAGTGTTCGTCCATATACTGTTCGCCCACGGGACGATACCCCTGCTTTTCGTAAAAACCCATAGCCTGCACCTGTGAGGATAAGCCTGCGGTATGACCGCCGAGTTTTCGTATCTCGTCTTCGGCGGAGCGCATTATTTCGGCGCCGAGGTGCTTTCCGCGGAATTCTCTGCGCACGGCTATCCGTCCGATGACATACTGCCCATGCTCCTCGGAGTAAAACACTCTGCATACCGCCGCGGGAGTATCGTTGTCGTACATCAGGATATGCACTGCTTTTTCGTCGATGTCGTCAAATTCGTTGATAAAGCCCTGTTCCTCGATAAATACTTCCCTGCGGATAAGTGCGGCGTCCTCGGGGAGATGAGTAAAAACTGCCGTTTTCATTGCTGTTCCTCCCTGCGGGCATTGAGAGCCTTTTCCTCGTCCGCCATGTGAGACATAAGCTCGGGGAGAGTAAAGTCCTTGTTGTACTCGGTAATGACCGCCTTGAAGCGCACGGAAGCGCCGCTGCTGCGGAGCGCGTCAAGACCGCGGTCCAGAGCTTTTCTGTCAACATTTGAGAAGATAATGAGCTCTTCGCTGATGATATCCGCGGGAGCGGGTACTGCCGTCTCCCCATAGCCCGGGAGTTTTAACAGGGAGCCTATCTTCCCGCCGTATTTTTCGCGGGGAGGAATTATAACGGCTATTCCTGCCGAGGCGAGGGCTTTTTCGATAACAGCCGCCTTATCGCCGTCAATGAAGAACAGCGCGGCGCAGCTCTGAGGAAGTCTTACTCTTGCTTTCATAATGATGATCCTTTCATAATATACTTCGGATAAGAATATATTGCTAATATGATGTTATAAGAGGTGGTACGCATTTTTATCTGCAGAAAGCTCCCGAAGGCGATATATCCGCTGTTTGCGGCAGCCGCTGTTATATATGTTTTCTACAAATGCTTTGAGGTGCAGGCAGCTGACGCGTCTGTGACGGAATATGCGGATATCCCCGTGCTGATGTATCACAGCATAGCGGAGCGTCCCTCAATGGCGGGAGATTATCTCATACTGCCCGAGACCTTTTACAGCGATATGAAGTATCTGCATGATAACGGCTATGAAACGGTGACCGCCGCCCAGACGCTGGAATATGCGAAAAACGGCGGAGCCTTCCCCGAAAAGCCGATAATAGTCACCTTTGACGACGGATTTCTGAATAATCTGACCTATGCGCTGCCTGTGTTCGAGGAATTCAATATGTGCGGCACGGTAAATATCGTGGGGAGCTACTGCGTTAAATCGGCGGAGTATGACGACCACGATCCGAACTATGCCTATCTCACCAATGAGGAGATAACCGAGCTTGCCCAAAGCGGGCGCTTCGAGATAGGAGCCCATACCTACGATATGCATGGCATGTCGGGACGGCAGGGCTGCCGCAGGAACTATAACGAATCGGAGGAGGAATATGCAGCCGCCCTCACCGAGGACTGCCGCCTTGAGAACGAGTATCTGCTGAACGAGTGCGGCATGGTAACGGATGTGTTTGCGTACCCTTACGGCTATATATCCAAGGGCAGCGGAGATATACTGTACGAGTGCGGCTATAAGGTGCTTTTCACCTGTTATGAGCGGCACAATATCGTAGAGCCCTGTTCCGTCGGAGAGAACGAGCCGCTGTATCTTGACAGATATAACCGTCCCTCGGGCATTTCCACGGGAGACTTCATGCACTCGGCAGGCATATGATGCATATTATGGCAGCTATGCCGTCATCAATAGTATATATTATATCACCATAGATATAAAAAGTCAAATAAAACAATGCAAAATCAACAAAAAATAAAAATCCACTGGACAAAAACGCATTTATGTGTTATAATATTATGTATTTAGTAACAGGAAACAGGAAGTTATCTATGGAGGTAAATCCCAATGTTGAATAAATCAAAATGCAGAAAGATCACCGCTCTGCTTGCGGCGGCGGCAATGACATTTTCGCTGGCAGGCTGCGGAGAGGACACAATTTATATAGGAACATCGCAGGATAAGGACATTCCCTCGGGACTGTACATCTATTATCTGCTGAACGCGTATTACAGCGCCCAGTCCTACATGACCGAGACGGATACCGATGTTTTCGCTATCACTATCGAGGAACAGCCCGCCCGCGACTGGATGATATCCACCGCCAAGAGCGACCTCGTGGAATATCTTGCGATAGAGCAGAAATTCGACGAATACGGTCTGGAGCTCACCGAGGACGAGACCGAGGCTGCAAAGATCAATATCGACTCCATGTGGGAGTATTACGGCAGCGTATACGAAAGCTACGGCATTGCCGAATCGTCCTTCCTTAAGGCATATGAGAACACCCTTAAGGCAGATAAGCTTTTTGATACAGTCTACGGAGAAGACGGCGAGCGCGAGGTCCCCGAAGATGATATCAGAGCCTACATGATACAGAATTACGCGCTTATCAACTATATTTCCATGAATCTGGTAGACGGCGAGGGAAATCTCCTGAAATCCGACGGCAAGGCAGAGCGCATGGAAATGGCAAAGGATTATGTCGAAAGAGCGAAGAACGGCGAGGATTTTGACTCGCTGAACTTTGAGTACCTTGCCTATATCGATAAGCTTACCGCAGAAGCTCAGGCTGCCGCAGCAGCTGCAGCGGCTGAAGAAGCGGAAGGCGACACATCCTCAAACGAGCTTTCCGTTGTACCCAGCGACGCTGAGGAAATGGCTCCCGCAGAGGAAAGCGGAGAGGTAACGAGCGAGACCTCCGCTGAGACCGAAGCCGAGACTGTCGGGGAAACCACAGCCGAGACCACAGTTACCGAAGCCGAGACCACATCGGAGGAGACCGCAGAAGAGACCACAGCAAGCGCAGTATGGGCAGGCGAAGAGACCGCCGAAGAGACCGAGGCCGACGTTCTCGACCTTCTCACCGAAGAAGAGGAAGAGACCACCTATGAAAGCAACAAGCAGGTCATCTCCAAGGACGGAAGCGAACCCGCAGCAATTGTCTGCGAGAAGGTATTTTCCGACATGAATGCAGGCGATGTGACGATAATCGAATCGGAAGACGGAGAGTACTACTATGTAGTTGCAAAGTACGATCTTCTTGACGACCCCACATATTTTATTTCCGCGAAGGAATCGCTGCTCTACGAAATGAGAGAGGACGACTTTGAGGCTCTCAAAAAGGAATGGGCAGACAGTGTTGAATTTGCCTTCAACGAAAAGGCTCTGGAAAGATACCTTCCCGAAAAGTTTGCAGAGGAAGTCGAATAATTATCAACAGCATTTCAGCGAGTAAGCTATGCGGTTGAACACGTTTTATACGCGTTAGGAAAGTCCGGGCATCACAGAGCAGGATAGCTGTTAACGGCAGCCGAGGGCGACCTCAGAGCAAGTGCAGCAGAGATATACCGCCTGTCCTCACGGGCAGGTAAGGGTGGAAAGGCGGGGTAAGAGCCCACCGGCGCAGGGGAGACTCTGCGGCCATGTAAACCTTATCCGATGCAACGTCTATTGGTACAGTACGTCAATGTCTGCTCGGCAGGCGTGCTGTAATGACGGCTAAAGCGTTTCGGCGACGATTCGCTCAGATAGATTTCCGCACACGACAAAACCCGGC
>JALEMR010000067.1 GCA_022768245.1 Oscillospiraceae bacterium | reverse complement strand
ATTGGCAAAATATTTTTATAAAAATTTCGTAAACCTGTTGATTTGCATAATTATTTGTGATATAATATAAATATATTATGTAATTTGGATAATCGGAGGACTATCAAATGAGCTACAAAAACGAATTCATCAAATTCATGTACGACAGCGGAGTGCTTACCTTCGGCGATTTTACGCTGAAAAGCGGCAGAAAAGCCCCCTATTTCATCAACACGGGCAATTACGTGACAGGCTCTCAGCTTGCACGTCTCGGCGGATTCTATGCCGACTGCATCAAGGATAACGATATCCCCGCAGAAACTCTCTTCGGTCCCGCTTACAAGGGTATCCCTCTTGCCACCTGCGCAGCAGCCGCTCTTTACAGCAAGTACGGCATTGATGTCAGCTACTTCTTCGACCGCAAGGAGGAAAAGGACCACGGCGAGGGCGGAGTTTTCGTTGGCAAGAAGCCTGTCGACGGCGAAAAGGTAGTCATCATCGAGGACGTTATGACCTCGGGCAAGGCTTTAAGAGAAGTATATCCCAAGCTTAAGGGCGCTGCAAATGTGGATATCACAGGCATGGTCATCACCGTGGACAGAATGGAAAAGGCTCTCGACAGCGATATGTCCGCCGTTCAGTCCGCATACAAGGAGTTCGGCGTTAAGGTGTACTCCATCGTCACCATAAACGACATCATAAAGGCGATAGAGGACGGCGTTATCGGCGGAGCGGAATATCTTGACAAGATGAAGGAATACAGAAAAGCTTACGGCGTTGAATATTAAGGAAGTGCTTTCCTTATTGAAATATTATTCTATTTAAAGGAGTAGTTTAAAATGAGCGTAAAATTTGACCTCACAGTTATTGCCCCCGAGCTGCTGGACGCAGTTATCTTCATGGACAACTCCCCCGCGTTCGAAGCCTTCAAGGACGAGATAAAGGCTATCCTTGCGGATTTCAGCAAGAATTCCCACTTCGGATCTTCCTTCACCATTGACGAAACGGCTCTCACCGACAATATGACCGACACAATGCTGAATATGCAGCAGGCATTCCTGCTCTGGACCTACAACGAGGAAAAAAATCTTCCCGCAGGCTCCGAGAAGAAATACACCACCTATTTAAAGCTGTTCTTCAAGGCCAACTGCGACAAGATCGCCGCTCTCAACGGCGGCTCCACCACTGTCGACGCTGCCGAGGTCGCAGCTCTTAAGGAAAAGTTCCTCGCAGAGGTAAAGACCGATACTGCTCTGTACGCAAGCCTTAAGGACTTCTTCGGCGGATATATCTACGGCTATTTCTTCAACTATCTGGAGGAGCAGACCGTTATGTCCAAGTATGCGGAGTTCCTCGTATGCCTCGGCATCATGACGGGCAAGATCACCGCTTCCATAAGCTCCCAGCAGAAGATAATGCCCAAAATGGCTTCCCTGCTCTGCGACGACAGACTTAAGTACATCAACGGATTTATCCCCCTCGATGTTATGCTGGATATCGTACACAACCGCTTCGCATTCCCCAAGCTCGCCGAGGACAGAATGACAAGAGTCAAGACCGTCATCTCCGACTACATAACATCTCACTACGACATGGAGACCGACGAGGGCGAAAAGCTGGTTTCCGCAGCTGTTACCACCAACGTTATGACTCAGCTCAACAGCGCATACGTAGAATCGGGCAAGTACTCCGAGGACACCTATCAGAAGGCATTCAGCGGCGTGCGCACCTTCCTTGACGCCAATGCGGACGATACGGGCGAATTCTCCGCGGAGAAGATACACTCCATCATCACAAAAAGATGCACCGAGGACCATCTGGACTACTTCACCACCGAAAGAGAGCCTAATCTGGATGTTGCACTATCTTCGGGCGTGGACGGCTACAAGTATCCTCTGGTGTTCAGGGACGCTTCCGATTACTGGTACTCTCCCATATATCAGTACATCGTGGACGACCTGCTCCAGGAGAACGTATATGCACAGGTTGGCGCAGACAGCCTTCCTCTGGAGGACTTCCCCTTCGCAGACACAGCCCTCAAGACCAACGTGCTCAAGGAGCTCAACGGCGTACAGTCGGAAAGCTACACTATCCGCGCGGACAAGAAGAGCGTTCTCAACAAGCTCATCGACATCCATGTGAGCCGCTCCTATTCCGAAGAGGAAAAGAAGATGCTCATGCTGGAGCAGGTGCTGTACCTCATTTCGGGCAGCTGCTCTATCGAGAAGTACACCGCCATCATCGACAAGGAGATATTCTCCGGACCTCTCTTTGACGAGTACATCAGCTACCGCATCAACAAGCAGTGCACAAGCATTGAAGCAAAGAAGAAGTTCATCGAGAGCCTGAACAGCTGATAGATCATCATTATACAAGAAAATCTGCGCACCGAAAATGCGCAGATTTTTTATCAATATTTGTTAATCGACGCCCGCCGCGGGATACAGAAGCGCTGCCTTAATATTCACAGCTGCGGAGCTTTCCCCGCTTACTGCTTCTTTAAGTCCACGCAGGCAACTATCATATTTCCCTTTCTGTCGTAGAATTTCGAGGATATGGTCTTGCAGCTCCTGCCCGTTGCATTGGAGATGTACCAGCCCGAAATAAAGGGGTCCTCTATCTGCTCCTTGACGGCGTAGAAATAGTTCTTGATATCATGATTCACGCCCATAAGCGCAGGATGATACCCCTCCAGCACCTCCGTATCGGGGGACATTACCGTGTCGGTTATCTGGAAGCCCTTGCTGTCTATCAGAAAGGCGCACTCTATCTCGTGGTGCTCGTTTATGTAATCCCGCAGCTCCGAGTTGTAGTCGCTGCCCTCATAGCAGCCCAGCCGCCCCACAAGGTCGTATATGATGCGCTTGTAGCTTTCTATCTGAACATTCTCCACCGTGGGATTTTTCTTTATGGAGATATTGAGCCGCCGCGCGGATTCCTCCAGACGGAGCCGCGCCTCGTTGGTGAAAAGATAGTTGAACTGCTCGGGCTTCTGGAAATAAAAGCCCTGAAAATAGTCCACGCCCATAAGCATGCAGGTGAGGACCTCGTCAACGGTCTCCACGCCCTCTGCAACGGTCATAGCGCCTATCTGCTTTGCCGTGTTGATTATGGAGCGGAATACCTCCTGATTGTAGGTATTGCTTTCTATCTGGGATACTATCGCCCTGTCTATCTTGATTATATCGGGATTTATCAGCATAATGCGGTTGATGGTGTCCAGTCCCGCGCTGACGTTGTCCAGAGCGATAAGAAAGCCCTTGGAGCGATAAAAGTCCACGAACATCATCAGATTGTATGAATCCCTGACCCGTGATTCGTTCAGCTCGATAACGATATTCTGCGGGGAGATGCCGTTCTCCTCGGCAGTTTTCGCAAGCGAACCCGTCCCCGAGACCACGTCATTGAGCACTGAGGTCTCGAAGTTGATGAACAGAGAAGCTCCCCTGTTCTCGGTTGAGAAAGCCCTCATAGCCTTTTCGCGGCATATCCTGTCAAGCTTTAAGGAAATGCCCTCTCTTTTTGCATATTCGAACAGAAAAACGGGCGAAATTATCTCATCGCCGCAATGACCTCTCGCAAGAGCCTCCAGCCCTATGAATTTCTTGGTGTTAAGGGAATAGATCGGCTGAAAATCCACCGTTATATCTTCATTTTCAATTACTTTACGAATTATCTCGTCGGTCATCTTCATAAAAGACCCTCGTTTCGGTTTATTTTTGGCTGCCTTCGTTCAGCTTATCCATTATTTTGTCGTAGAGCTTATACATCTTCATAACTGTGTTTTCGATGAAATAATAGTAAGCAAGATAAGCCGCCGTAAGTCCCAGCAGTATCACGGAAAGCACCGCCATGAGCTGCAGTCCCGTCATGAAAATATACAGCACGCTGATAAACAGTGCGATTATGACCATAAAGGTCACAAGAAAGTGAACAAGTCTTTCATGCTGAAAAAACTCTATCTTCAGGAGAAAATCTGTGCGCAGCTTTTCGTAGTCCACATCGGCGTCGTCTCCGCCGAGGATATTCTCTATGTACTTCATATAATCCTTTATGTATCTGCCCATGCAAATCACCGCCTTATGATATTATTATAACATACTTTTTCGTGGATTTCAATAAAAATCGCAAGAAAAAAATAAAAAAACGGAGCAGTTTTGCGGCTTTTTTCACTGTGCCGAAATGTGCTGAAATTATCATTGACAGAATGATAAATAAGTGGTAAAATATAATCAGATATCGTTTGATCATAATTTACATATGAAAGGAATAATCAACTATGTATCCAATGCTGCTAAAACCCGCCTTCAAGGATTACATCTGGGGCGGAACACGTCTCCGCGACGATTTCGGCAAGGACTGCGACTATGACAAGGTGGCGGAAAGCTGGGAGCTCTCCTGCCACAAGGACGGTCAGTCCACCATCGCTAACGGCGAATTTGCAGGACTTACTCTGTCGGATTACATCGAAAAGGCAGGCAGGTCCGTCCTCGGCACAGACTGCGAAAAATTTGAGAATTTCCCCATTCTTATCAAGCTCATCGACGCAAAGGACAACCTTTCCGTCCAGGTGCACCCCGACAACGACTACGCTATGCGGGTCGAGGGCGAGTACGGCAAGACCGAGATGTGGTACGTGGTGGACTGCGACGAGGGAGCAACTCTTCTGTACGGCTTCAAGCACGAAATATCCAAGGACGAGTTCGCACAGCGCATCGCAGACAATACTCTCCTTGAGGTGACGAATGCAGTCCCTGTCAAAAAGGGAGATGTGTTCTTCATTCAGTCGGGCACCCTCCACGCTATCGGCAAGGGTATACTTATCGCCGAGATACAGCAGAATTCCAACACCACATACAGAATTTACGACTACGGCAGAGTGGGCAAGGACGGCAAGCCCCGTGAGCTTCATGTGGAAAAGGCTAAGGACGTGACAAACCTCTGTCCCGCAAAGGCTTATCCCGAGACCCCCGTGGAGCAGCATGACGGCTTCGATATCAAGCTCCTCTCCTCCTGCGAGTATTTCACCACCTACAGGGTCAACGTGGATTCAAAGGCTGAATTTGAAGCCGACGAAAAGAGCTTCAACAGCATTCTCGTTCTGGAGGGAGATCCCGTCATCAGCGGAAACGGCACAGTTAACGCAAAGAAGGGCGACAGCATATTCATCGGCGCAGGCAGCGGCAAATACACCGTTGAGGGCAAATGCACCGTAATTCTTACTAAGGTTTAATGGAGGTCAGAACCATGAAGTATTACATAGGAATTGATCTGGGCGGAACAAATATCAAGGCAGGCGTTGTGACGGAAAATTTTGAGATAGTGGGCAAGGCAAGCGTAAAGACTCTCTGTCCCCGTCCCGCAAAGGATATCTGCGACGATATGGCAAAGGTATCCCTTATGGCATGCGAGAACGCGGGCATATCCGTTGACAGCGTTGAGTGGATAGGAATAGGAACTCCCGGAATTGCCGATAATGTAAACGGTACTATCCCTTATTCCAACAATCTTGATTTCCACGATGTCCCCGTCAGGGAATACATCCAGGCTCACATAAACAAGCCCGTCTACGTGGCTAACGACGCCAATGCCGCAGCCTACGGCGAATTTGTTGCGGGAGCCGCAAAGGGCGCTAAGAACGCAGTCTGCATAACTCTCGGAACCGGTGTGGGCGCAGGTATCATCGTTGACGGAAAGATACTGACAGGCTCCAACTTTGCGGGCGCAGAGTTAGGTCACATGGTCATCGAAGTGGACGGTCCGCAGTGCACCTGCGGCAGAAAGGGCTGCTTTGAGGTATTTTCCTCCGCGACGGGACTTATCCGCATGACAAGAGAGGCTGCCGAAAAGGACAGCTCCTCCATACTCAACGAATACTATGTTCAGGACGGAAACCGCTATTCCGCACGCCATGCCTTCAATGCCATGAGAGCGGGCGACAAGGCAGGAAAAGCAGTCGTTGATACATACTGCAAGTATCTTGCTGCGGGTATCACAAATACTATCAACATCTTCCAGCCCGATGTGCTTTGCATCGGCGGCGGAGTGTGCAACGAGGGCGACCCTCTGCTTATCCCCGTAAAAGAGCTTGTGGCAGAAGAGGTCTACACCAGAATGATCGACAAGAACACCAAGATAGTTGTTGCCGAGCTCGGAAACGACGCGGGCATCATCGGTGCGGCGTTCCTCGGAAATGCAGGCTGACAATATGGGCTCCGTGCTTAAGTGCGGTTATTCTTCAAATATAAATTCATAATAAAGAGGTAATCAAAAATGGAATGTAAAGAATGCAATAACTTCTTCTGCGAGGGCGCAGACAAGGCTCCTCAGCGCTCACTTTTCAATGCGCTGGGCTTCACCAAGGAGGAGATGAAAAAGCCCTTAGTAGGTATCGTTTCTTCCTATAACGAGATAGTTCCCGGTCACATGAACATCGACAAGATAGTTGAAGCCGTTAAGCTGGGCGTTGCTATGGCAGGCGGCACTCCCGTGGTATTCCCTGCTATCGCCGTATGCGACGGTATCGCTATGGGTCACGAGGGAATGAAGTATTCTCTCGTAACAAGAGGTCTTATCGCCGATTCCACCGAGTGCATGGCGCTTGCTCACCACTTTGACGCTCTCGTTATGGTTCCCAACTGCGACAAGAACGTACCCGGTCTGCTCATGGCAGCCGCAAGGATAAACGTTCCCACAATATTCGTTTCGGGCGGACCTATGCTTGCAGGACATGTCAAGGGCAGCAAGACCTCCCTGTCCTCCATGTTTGAGGCTGTAGGCGCATACACCGCAGGGAAGATAACCGAGGAAGAATTCGAGGAGTACGAGAACAAGGCATGTCCCACCTGCGGAAGCTGCTCGGGAATGTATACCGCAAACTCCATGAACTGCCTTACCGAAGCTATCGGCATGGGTCTTCGCGGCAACGGAACTATCCCCGCCGTATACTCCGAGAGGATACGCCTTGCAAAGCTCGCAGGCATGAAGGTAATGGAGCTCTATCAGAGAAATATCCGTCCCCTGGACATTATGACAAAGGAAGCCTTTGAAAATGCTCTTACCGTGGATATGGCTTTGGGCTGCTCCACAAACACTATGCTTCATATCCCCGCTATCGCTCATGAGTGCGGAATTGAGATAAATCTCGACATCGCAAACGAGATAAGCGCAAAAACTCCGAACATCTGTCACCTTGCTCCCGCAGGTCACGCATACATGGAGGATCTCAACGAGGCAGGCGGCATCTACGCAGTAATGAACGAGCTTAACAAGAAGGGTCTGCTCCACACAGACCTTATCACCGCGACGGGAAAGACCGTCGGCGAGAATATCAAGGGCTGCGTTAACAAGAACCCCGATATCATCAGACCTATCGAGACTCCCTACAGCGAAGAGGGCGGCATTGCCGTACTCAGAGGAAATCTTGCAAAGGACGGCTGCGTTGTCAAGCGTTCGGCTGTCGTTCCCGAGATGCTGACACATACGGGTCCCGCAAAGGTATTCGACTGTGAAGAGGACGCACAGGCTGCTATCCTCGGCGGAAAGATAGTTGCAGGCGATGTTGTCGTTATCCGCTACGAGGGACCCAAGGGCGGCCCCGGCATGAGAGAAATGCTCAACCCCACATCGGCTATACAGGGCATGGGACTGGGCTCGTCGGTAGCTCTTATCACCGACGGACGCTTCAGCGGCGCTTCAAGAGGTGCTTCTATCGGACACGTTTCCCCCGAAGCTGCCGAGGGAGGTATCATCGGTATCGTCAGGGACGGCGATATGATAACCGTTGACATTCCCAACTGCAAGCTTACCCTCGACGTTCCCGAGGAGGAGATAAACCGCCGTCTTGCGGAGTTTACTCCCAAGAAGAAGGAGCTTAAGGGCTATCTTAAGAGATATGCGGCTATGGTAACATCTGCCGCACAGGGCGCTGTTCTCAGAGAGGATCTGTAATTCATGTCGGAAAAAAAGGTAAAAGGAAGGTTTCTCGGCAGGATCGTACTGACGGTCTGCTTCATCATATGCATCGGGGCGCTGATAATGTCCATGTATTTCGGCGGTCAGGCGAAGACCGTAAACGAGTGCTACACCGCAGCTATACGGGAAAATTCCTCGGATATGGCGGAGCTTTTCGCCGATGAAGGCGCAGGCTCGTCGGTGTGGGAGGCGCTTTCGCAGGAATATTTGTCCATGCAGTCCCGTTTTGAATTTGAGGACGGCTCCATAATGCATGTGAGGATAAATTTCAAGGGCCGCCGCCAGAGCTCACTTACCGAAGGAGATTTCCTTTACACCGTCACCTATTACGACGACAATGTTCACGACTACACCACCGGACAGCGGACCATGAAGCTTGTCCGCGAGGGCACGAAGTGGAAGATAGCTTCTGCCGATATACAGTAAAAAACTATCCGTCTGTCAGGCTTTCGGCTTGACAGACGGATTTTTATACCCTATTCAATTTTCAAAGAAGAATACGTCCGCAGGAGTGCCGTCCTCGTAGTCTGCCTCTTTGTCGGGATAGGCTTCCACAAGCCGATAATTCCCGTCCGTCAGCTCGTCAATGACATTGTTCCAAAAATATACGGAAGCCGTGTTGTGAGGGTGACGTTTCAGCTGCCATCTGCCGTGATGCCTTTCCAGCAGCTGCCGCACCGCTTCACGTCCCACTCCCGAGCGGCGGTATTTGTACATAACGAAAAACTCCGACAAACAGAAGTCAATCTCCGTCCCGGGGACTTCCGGGTAATCGCTGACCATTACAAAGCCTGCAAGTCTGCTGTCCACCCTGATAAAATAGGGGAAACGATTATCCTCCTCAAAGTAGCAGTCAAGGTATTCATAACCGTACAGACCCTTTTCGTCCACGTCCTTTTTGTCCCATTGTGAAAATTCATACTGATATTTTTCAAGGAGAGCAGATAATATCTCCTTTTCGTTTTCGGTTACAAGCGTCAGTTCTACCATGTTTATTACCTCCGTCGATTTTCTTCATTATAACAGATATATACTGACCTGTCAATCGTGAATTTTCCTCCGAAAAAAATAATATAATGATAAAAAACGATCATCGGAGGATAGCTATGGGACTTGCCGAAATATTTCTTATAGGCGTGGGACTTTCCGCGGACGCCTTTGCCGCAGCCGTCTGCAAGGGACTTGCCATGAAAAGGCTCTCCGTTAAAAATATGCTGCTTATTGCCCTGTTTTTCGGGGGATTTCAGGCGCTGATGCCGACAATAGGCTATTTTCTCGGCATTCGCTTTGAATCGCTGATAGTTTCCGTCGATCACTGGATAGCCTTCGGACTGCTGTCCTTTATCGGCGGGAAGATGATATCCGATGTGATATTCCACAAGGACGGCTGCGATGATACGCCCGATAATTCCGACTGTTTAAGACCTTCCGAGCTTATCTGCCTTGCCGCAGCCACCTCGGTGGACGCCCTCGCTGTGGGGATAAGCTTCGCATTTCTCGGCGCGGATATCCTCCGCTGTTCCGCAGTTATCGGACTTACCACCTTTGTCCTATCCGCCATAGGAGTATTCGCAGGATATCGCTTCGGCGGGAAATTCCGCAGACAGGCATACATTGCGGGAGGGATCATCCTTATCCTCATCGGAGCGAAAATTCTTGCCGAACATTTGAAATAATACTTGATTATGTCACAAATTAATGCTATAATATAATTATGACATTGTTTTAAAGTGGATTTCCAAAAACAGGTATAAAAGGAGTACAGCCGTCTTATCGGCATAAATTACTGTATGAAAAAATGGATTATCGGCAAGCCCGATGAAAAGACCGCACGGGAGATAGCGGCGGCGGGGAATATTTCTCCGCTGACCGCAGAGGCTCTCGTATCGCGGGGTATATATACACGGGAACAGGCAGGAGCCTTCTTCGGAAGGGACTCCGATACGGACGAGCTGGGGCTGTACAGTCCCTATGACCTCCCCGATATGCAGACCGCCGCAGACGAAATATCCGCCGCCGTTGACCGCGGCGACAGGATATGCGTCTACGGCGACTACGACTGCGACGGGATACTCTCCGCCGCCGCTCTTTACAATTATCTTTCAGAAACGGGCGCGGATGTCAGCTATTTCATCAACAAGCGCTCCGACGGATATGGAATGAACATCGACAACGTGCGCATGCTGGCAGAACAGGGCGTTCAGATGATAATCACCGTGGATAACGGCATCTCCGCCATTGCCGAAGCGGAGCTCTGCGCCGAGCTTGGCGTGCGGCTTGTCATCACCGACCACCACACTCCCCCGCCCGAGCTTCCGAAGGCGGCTGCGGTGGTGGACCCTCACATAGATTCTCCCGACAATCATGCCCGTTTCAGACAGCTCTGCGGCTGCGGAGTGGTGCTCAAGCTCATCACCGCCATGGAGTACGGGGAAAGCGGCATACCCGTCGAAATGATGTCGGATTTTGCCGCTATCGCCACCATAGGCGACGTTATGCCGCTGACGGGCGAAAACCGCACCATAGTCCGTCATGGGCTCCATTATATCGAAAATACAGAAAATCCGGGACTTAAGGCTCTGCTTGAAGCTGTGACCTCCTCCGAGAGCGGCAGGAAGAATAGTCTGAAAATAAACGCAAGGACCATCGCATTTACCATATGCCCGAGGATAAACGCCGCAGGCCGCATGGGCAGCGCCATGGACGCAGCCGAGCTCTTCACCACCGACGACCCCGAAAGAGCTAAGGAGCTGGCTCACAGGCTCTGCGAGCTGAATAATCTGCGAAAAAATACCGAAAATGATATTATGACAGGTGCAGAGGAGTATTTCTCCCGGAATCCCGCCGATTTCGATAAGACGGTCATCGTTTCCGCAGGGGAAAACCTTCATACGGGAGTTATCGGCATCGCGGCGGCAAAGCTCTGCGAGCATACGGGAAAGCCCGTGTTCATGATATCCGTGAACGACGAGGGCATGGGAGTTGGCTCCGCACGAGCTCCCGAGGGCTTCTCCGTTTACGATTCGCTCTTTGAATGCTCCGACCTGCTGACCAAATTCGGCGGACATAAGGGCGCGGGAGGCTTTTCTATCCCCAGGGAAAATATCCCCGAATTCAGAGACAGGCTGTGCCGATTTGCGGGAAACGCTTACTACGAGCCGCAGATATCCGCGATAAAGGCGATATCGCCGAATGAACTCACCGTCGAGAATATAGAACGGCTCACCGAAGAGCTTGAACCCTACGGCGAGAAAAATCCCGAGCCTGTGTTTCTTCTGTCGGGCTGTCGCGTGTTATCCGCAAAGCCGCTGTCCGAGGGGAAATATACAAGAGTCACCGTGGATTTCGGCGGGACGGGGATTGCTTTTCCGCTGTTTAAAACGGCATACACCGACTTCCCCTATGCCGAGGGAGATATCATCAACATAATGGCAGTGCCCAAAATAAACGAATACAAGGGAAACAAGTCTGTTACCTTAGATGTCTGCGATATGCGCATAAACGGCGTGAATCAGCAGAAGCTCTTAAACGGCGAAAGGATATACAGCATGCTGAAAAACGGCGTCCTCCCCGAGGACAAGCGTGTTATCGCAGCAATGGTCCCCACCCGTGAAAATTTCGCCCTCGTTTACAGAGCTATCCCCGAGGACAGGGACGTTTCCGAGGAATACATATTCAACAAATTATGCACACAGCTGAATCTCTGCGTGCTTCATGTAATACTTGACGCCTTTGAACAGGCAGGGCTTATCTGCCGCAGCCGCACCATGGGCTATATACGTCGGATAAAGACCGAAAAGGGAACAAAAGCCGATTTCAATTCGACGGATATCATAAAATTTATCACCGCTAACCTGTGACAGAATAAGCGGTGACGTGGAATGGAGAGAATAATATGCCGAACAAACCCGAGACCGCATACACCATAGACGCGCTTATCCAGAAGATACTGGACGATGAAAAGCAGTATGACCTCAGCAAGATAATCTCCGCTTACGAGTTCGCAGCAAAGGCTCATGCCAATCAGGTGCGCTCGTCGGGGGAGCCTTATATCACTCACCCTGTTTCCGTTTCGTATATCCTCTTAGAGCTGGGAATGGATACCGATACTATCTGCGCGGCAATGCTCCACGATGTGGTGGAGGACACCGACGCTACTCTGGAGGATATAAGAAAGCTCTTCGGACAGGACGTGGCTATGCTGGTGGACGGCGTTACCAAGCTGGGCAAGATACCCCTCTTCACCAAGGAGGAACAGCAGGCGGAAAATGTCCGCAAGATACTCCTTGCCATGTCACAGGATATCAGAGTCATCATAATCAAGCTCTGCGACCGTCTCCACAACATGCGTACTCTGCAGTTCCGTCCCGCAAACAAGCAGCGCAATACCGCTCTTGAAACTATGAACATCTACGCGCCTATCGCTCATCGTCTGGGTATCAAGACCATTCAGGACGAGATAGAGGACCTTGCCTTCCGCTACCTTGACCCCTACGCCTACGCCGAGATAGAACAGCAGATGAAGATACGCAGCGACGAGCGCGAAGCCTTTATCGAATCTATCAAAGCACAGATACTCCGCCGCTTCAAGGAGAATGATTTTTCCTGCGTCCCCATGCTTATGGGACGTGTAAAGTCGGTCTACGGCATATACCGCAAGGCGTTCGTTCAGGGCAAGGGCATCGACGAGATCTACGATATCTATGCAGTGCGGATCATCGTGCAGACCGTCAACGAGTGCTATAATGCGCTGGGAATAATCCACGATATGTTCCGTCCCATACCCAACCGCTTCAAGGACTATATCGCGACTCCCAAGGCGAATATGTATCAGTCACTGCATACCACCGTCATCGGACGTGAGGGCGTGCCCTTCGAGGTTCAGATACGCACCGAGGATATGCACTACACCGCCGAATACGGTATCGCCGCTCACTGGAAATACAAGGAGGGCATAAAGGGCAAGGACAAGCTGGAAAACCGCCTTGCATGGATTCGGCAGATAATCGAGGCTCAGCAGGACACCGACGACGTGGAGGAAATAGTCCGCACCATCAAGAGCGACCTTGCTCCCGAGGACTGCTTTGCATTCACTCCCAAGGGCGATATGATAACCCTGCCCACAGGCGCGACGGTGGTGGACTTTGCCTATGCGATACACACCGAGGTCGGCAACAAGATGAAGGGCGCTAAGGTGGACGGCAAGCTGGTCTCCTTAGACCATGTACTGAACACGGGCGAGATAGTGGAGATAATCACCTCCTCCGACCCGAATCACGGACCAAATCGTCAGTGGCTAAACATCTGCAAGACCAACGAAGCCAAGTCGAAGATACGCTCCTGGTTCAAGAAGGAGCGCCGCGAAGAGAACATCATCAACGGCAAGGCGGAGATAGAACGGGAATTCTCCAGAAACGGCATCAACGTGCCTCCCGATGAGCTCCAGACCTTCCTCGCCGACGATATGAAACGCCATAACTGTACCACACTGGACGATTTCTACGCTGCGGTGGGCTATGGCGGCGTTATCCTCTCAAGGATAATCCCCCGTCTCAAGGACAGCTACAATAAGCTTTATACGACAAAAGCTCCTGCGGCAGTTACCGCTCCCGTTCAGCCTCATAAGGGAACGGGCATAATCGTGGACGGTCAGAGCGACCTTATGGTCAAGTATTCCCAGTGCTGTCACCCCGTACCCGGAGACGACATCATCGGCTTTATCACACGAGGACACGGCATATCCGTCCACAGAAGAGACTGCGACAACTATCTCAGCGCTCTCCGCAAGGGCGACGAGCTCGACCGCTGGATAGAGGTCTGCTGGAGCAGCGGCAGCGAAAAGGACCGCTCGCCCTCCTTCAAGGTCACACTGGATATCGTGGCGTACAGCAATCAGATGATAGTACCCAACATCTCCACAGTATTCGCGGAGCAGCATATCCCCATGACCAGCCTGAACATAAAGAGCCTGAAAAACGGCAATACCAGCGTCATCGTGGACTGCTCCATTGCGGGAATGGCACAGCTTACCAATCTCATATCCAAGCTGAAAAAGGTACCCGACGTTATCAATGTAGAAAGAACGGGAAAATAATATGAAGATAATTACCTTTCCTCCTTACGGACCCTTCGGGGAGATATGCTGTCTTTTGGAGAATAACGGCTCTGCCGCTCTGATAGACGCTCCGGGGAACACCGATGAAATTATGGCGGCTTTATCCGCAAACGGCTTGAAACTTGATAAGATACTGCTCACCCACGGTCATGTGGACCATATCCTGGGACTTTCGGACATTGCGGAGAAAACGGGCGCAGCGGTATATATCCACCCTGCGGACAAGCCCAAGCTCTCCGACAGCGTGACTAATCTTTCGGAATACTTCGGGCTGCCTCCCGTGAAGAAATTCGGCGGCGAGACAGTCGATGTGCGCGAGGGAGATATCATTGACTTAAACGGGCTTTCCATACGTGTCATGGAGACTCCGGGGCATACCTCGGGCTCGGTGATGTATATCGTCGGGGACGTTATCTTCTCGGGAGATACCCTCTTCAAGGGCAGCATAGGGCGCACCGACATGCCCGACGGAAACAACGCGGTGATGATGAAAACGCTTGACAGGATAGCCTCCGCAGAATGGGAGCCCCGCGACTACACCGTCTATTCGGGACATACCGCCCCCACGAAGCTTTCCGTGGAGATCAAACGCACTATCCCCTATATGAAAGGACTATACAGCCATGACGATCTGCTTTGAGGGCTGCGATCACAAGTACGAGATCGAAGCCGTAATGAAGCTTTTTCTCCCTGTGGAGCATTTTAAATTTCTGTTCGATGAAAACTTCTCCGAGGATATTTCCGACGATCACACCATAATTTCCGACAAAGAGGGCATACTGTCGGTAAAGACCGTCTTAAACGGAGATACCCGCGTCAGGGAAAACACCGATAATGTTCCGCAGTCCGAACGGGAACAGACCCTGTGCAGAATGTTGTATCTGAATCTGACGGAGCTTACGGGGATAACTCCCAAGTGGGGCTGTCTTACGGGGATAAAGCCCGTGAAAAAGGTGAACGCTCTGCTGGAAAAGGGACTTTCTCCCGAGGAAGCCTTCAATGAGCTGAACCAAAAATACTTTATTTCCGAGGAAAAATTCAGGCTTGCTCACATGGTCTCCCGGACTCAGAAGGAGCTGCTTTCCGAGAACAAGCCCAATTCCTACTCGCTGTATATAGCTATCCCTTTCTGTCCCACAAGATGCGCTTACTGCTCATTTGTGTCCCATTCCATAAAGTCCCCGGGAGCGGCGAAGCTTATCCCCGAGTACACGGACAAGCTCTGCCGTGAGCTGGAGCTGACCGCAAAGGCTGCAAAGGACTTGGGATTTTCACTTGATACTATTTACATCGGCGGAGGCACTCCTACGGCAATTCCTGCGGAAAATCTTGAAAAAATCATGAAAAAGATAGCAGAATGCTTTGACATTTCCGCCGCAAGAGAATATACTGTAGAAGCGGGCCGTGCCGATACCATCACCGAGGAAAAGCTGCGGGTCATCAAAAGCATGGGTGCCACGAGGATATCCGTGAATCCTCAGACAATGGTGGACTCCGTCCTTCGCGCAGTTGGCAGACAGCACACCGCCGCACAGGTGGAGGAATGCTTCAATTTAGCCCGCAGACTTGGCTTTGACAACATCAACATGGACACTATCGCAGGACTTCCCACCGATACGGCGGAGGGCTTCGCCTACACCATAGATAAGCTTATCTCGCTGGACCCCGAAGCCATAACCGTCCACACTCTGACGGTCAAGAGAAGCGCAGACCTGTTCGCCCGCTCCGACGAGGTCAAGAAAAACATCTCCCCCGACGAGACCGATAAAATGGTCTCCTATGCGCAGAAAAGGCTGACCGAGAGCGGATATTCGCCCTATTATCTGTACCGTCAGAAAAACACCGTGGGCAATCTGGAAAACGTGGGCTATTCGAAAAAAGGCTTTGAGAGCCTGTACAACATCTACATCATGGACGAAACGCAGAACATCTTAGCAGCGGGAGCCTCGGGCTCGTCAAAGCTTATCGACCCTATAACGGGAGAGATACGGCGTATCGTCAACTATAAGTACCCCTATGAATACATCTCCCGCTTTGATATGATGATCGACAAAAAGCTTTCGGGGCTGTATTCAGGCAAATAGCGCCCATTTTGGGAACACCCTTTACATAGACCATTAACGTTTTGGAGGAATTGATATGAGCTATAGTTTTGATGATTTTATCTACGACACAAAAAAGTGCATCGACAAGGTAGGCGCAAAGACAGGCGAGGCTATCGAATACTCAAAGACTCAGCTTGAAAAGGCGCAGCTTAAGGGAAAGCTCCGCGATAAATTCTGCGACTTAGGAAAGCTCTGCTATGAAATGCACGAGACCGACAGAGATTACACAGGCAGCATGAAAAAGCTCCTTGACGAGATAAAGTCTATCGAGAACGATATCAAGGAAGCGGACGATACTTTGAAAACGCCCAAGGTATGCTCTCTCTGCGGCGCAAAGAACAGCGGCGACAGCGAATACTGCTGCAAGTGCGGAGAAAAGCTTACAAGATAAATATTGCAGGGAGACGTTGAATTGAAAGCACAGAAAATCAGCTACAACTCGCCTGTTATACTGACCTTTACCTTTATTTCCCTTGCCGCTCTGATAGTCAACTACCTTACGGGCGGCGTATCTAATATGATGTTTTTCTGCGTGTACCGTGACTCGCTGTTAGATCCGCTGTTTTATCTGCGGCTGTTCACACATGTTATCGGGCATGCGGATATAAGTCATTTCATCGGGAATTTCACCCTTATCCTGATAATCGGTCCCATACTTGAGGAAAAATACGGCAGCAAAACTCTGCTGATACTTATGGCGCTGACGGCGTTCATCACGGGACTTATCAACGTGATATTCTTCACAACGGGACTTCTGGGCGCCAGCGGGATAGTGTTCATGCTCATTATCCTCGCCTCCTTTACGAACAAGGAAAGCGGGAAGATACCGCTGACGTTTATCCTCGTGGCTGTGATATATGTGGGAGGAGAGATAATCGACGCTCTTTTCGTATCGGACAATATTTCACAGATGGCGCACATCATCGGCGGAATATGCGGCGCGGCGGCAGGTCATTTCTTAGGCGAAAAGAAAGTGAAAAGCAGATAAAAAACGGTATTGTCCGACAGCTTTCGGGCAATACCGTTTTATTATTTGTTAGGTTCGATCATTTTTGCTATCTCGTCCGCTTCGAAGGGAGTGACGTACAGGGTACGATTCCCCGTGAATATGACCTTTCCCGGCTTTGAGCCCGCAGGCTTTTTCACCAGCTTTACGGGAACGTAATCCACAGGCACCTGCGACGAGCTTTTTGCCTTGCTGTGATATGCGGCGAGACGGGCTGCGAATCGGATAGTCTCTTCGGGAGGATTTGTCCCGTGAGTGAATATTATCACATGAGAACCGGGGATATCCTTTGTGTGGAGCCAGATATCGGTCTTTTCGGCGGTTTTGAGAGTGAGCTTGTCGTTCTGGATATTGTTTCTGCCTACTGCAATGCTGTAGCCGTCGGGCGACTTAAACATTATCGGCGGATGAGACTTGGGCGGCTTGGACTTTTTCCCCGAACGGCGCAGATAGCCCTGTTCCGCCAGTTCCTCGCGGAGCTCTGCTATCTCGTCCTCGCCGTCGGCACGGCTGAGCGCGTCGGACACGCTTTCGATGTACCTAAGTTCCTCCTCGCCCTTTGCTATCTGCTCGGTGAGTATCTTCTCCGCGGTGTCGGCTCTGCGGTAATCGGCGTAGTATTTCTGCATGTTCTGGGAGGGCGTGAGCCTGCGATCAAGCTCTATCCTGATGGTGGGGAGAGCCTCGTCGTAGAAATTCTCCGCTTCGAAGGAACCCATTCCCTTTTCCAGCCGATAGATATTCGCAGAGATAAGGTCGCCCTTAAGCTTTAACACTTCCCTGTCGGCGGCAGCTTCCAGCTCCTGCCGCTGTGTGGCAAGACGGCGGGAAATTCTTTCCTCGGTGTTCTGCAGAAGCCTGTACATATCCCCCGAGCGCTGTTTTATCCGTGAAAAGCTGTCCCGTTCGAAGTAGAAATAGTCCAGAGTTTTCCCCGCGGTCTCAAAGGTCCGCTTGGACATAAGCTCGCCGTACTGGCAGATATCAATAAAGGAAAAATCCTTCATCATGCCGTCGGAGTCCCGCAGCACGGTAAAATGACATTCCCCGTTCCGTATAGCGTCTCGGGTGGAGAATATCGCCGAAACAAGGGCATTTTCGGAAGTCTCGTCAAGCTCGGAAAGAGCAAGGTCCCCGCCATTCGCGGCAATATATACCCATTCTCTGGCGATAACGGGAGAAATGCCCTCAAAAATGTTGATAAGCGCCTTAGGCAGCTGCATATCGCAGATATCGCGCTGCTTGTGAAGAGCGGAAATAATAACCTCCGCGGAGCAGTCAAGGATATTCAGCCTATCCCTGCGGGGGGGAAGGCTGTACATCATGCCGGGGAGCACAAGCCTTTCACGGGACATTTCGCCGTCCACCCGCTTCAGGCTGTCGATTATCTTCCCCTGCTGATTCATCATTATCAGATTGGAATACTTACCCATTATCTCGCAGGCGAGGGTGATAGTCACCACGTCGCCCAGCTCGTTGACGGCTTCAAAGTCGAGGAAGAGTATTCTTTCCATGCCGTCCTGGCGTATATCAACCAGCTTTCCGCAGTTTAAGTGCTTGCGCATGAGCATGCAGAACATGGGCGGCACCTTGGGATTTTCGCCCGTATTTTCGGTAATGTGTATCCTCGCCGAGGACGCGGACGCGGATATGAGCACCTTGACTGCGCCCTGACGAGTCCGCATGGCAATGATTATCTCCTCGCGGGAGGGCTGATATATTTTCTCGACCCGTCCTCCGATGAGTGGGGTCAGTTCGCTTTTGATAATATTCAGAAACGCTCCGTCCAGAGCCATTTTTATCTGTCCTTTCCGTTAAACATAAGCGCATTTTTTATTTCGATATACCACTGAGGCATATATCTGCCTGCATCGTATAATTTACCATTGTGATACTCTCCTACTCTTACGAAACCATTTTCGTTGTCATAAAAAAAGATCTCATTACAATAGCTCATAACACGCAGCAGGTCATCAATGCGGTGAGCATAGCGCCTTATCACGTCCTCGGCAGGAATATTGTGACCGCCCTTTCGCACACGGTTGGCGATCCTTGCGATACTTTCCTCGGAGGAGCTTACTCCCACATAATACATACAAATATAGTAATTATTCTCACGGGCATTATTTATGGTCTTAATCGTTCTTTTACCTGATAGAGTAGTTTCCTGAGTAAAACTTATCCCCCTTGCGATACAATCATTTATCAGGCGTATAGCTTCCTTACCACCTTTTATCCTATCTCCACCTAATTCAGAGGTGATCATATCTGTATCAATTATTACTCCAAGCTCGTAATCACTGTCTACAAGCAGTCCTGTCATGCTGCTCTTCCCAACACCATTTACTCCTGCGATTATCGTATATTTTTTCATGGTTTCCACCCTCCTCACGCTATTTTTTCACATAGACCAAAACCTCAAAATCCGCCCTATCCCGCAGACTTGTGAGCTTTTCCAGCCGCTCATGACCCTCGCGCCCCGTTTTGTAATAGTATGGCGTCATGGAGAACAGGCTGCGGATATCCTCGGTATTGTCTATGAATATTTCCCTTGAAACGCGGCGGCTGCCCCGAAAACCGAAGCCCTCCACGGCATAATCGGCGGTGTGATTTTTATAGGGCTCGTCGTAGACCGCGCTTTTCAGATTGATAAGATGATTTTCAGCAGGTATTGCCATGATAAGATATCCCCCGCTTTTGAGCACGCGGAGAAATTCCTCGCGGCAGAAGGGCGCGAACATGGTGACAATACAGCTGCATGAGCTGTCCGCTGCGGGAAGATGAAAAATGCTCGCCGCCGCTATCTCGCAGTTATCGGCATTTCTGAACCGTCTTGCCGCATGGGCGCAGGCAAACTTTGAGATATCAATCCCTATCATATTGAAGGAGATATTCTTTTCGGTCAGCGCATTATAGATATTTTCGGTATAGTATCCCTCGCCGCAGCCCGCGTCAAGGATAGCTCCGCCCGCAAGGCATTCGGAGACAGTACGGCTGATCTCCTCGGCGAGGTGAGAATAATATCCCTTGGAAAGGAAATCCGCGCGGGCGTTCACCATCATCTTATTATCACCGGGGAGCTTAGCGTTCATCTGATTTGAGAGCAGCAGATTAACATATCCCTTAGCGGACAAATCGAAGCTGTGCCTATTGGGACAGATATAGCTTTTGGTGTTGTTATCAAGCTTTTCGCCGCATACAGGGCATTTCAGCAGGCTCATAGTATCTCCTCCGACAAAACAGCCGCCAACAAGCGCGGCGGCATCTGTATATTGATATTATAGTATAATTTTTGGTGTTTGTCAAGCAGAAGCACAAAAACAACCCCGCCGAAAACCGACGGGGTTGAATAAAGCTATGTAGTTAGGAACTTATGGAACCTAAATCAGGAGGTAGCAAGTGTCTGCCATGTACCGGTGTTGCTTGCAGAACGCTCTGAGGGATACTCGCCGAAGATACCGCCGGTCTCTGAGGAAGAACCTGCCCACTGTGCACCTAAAGGAGCACCGTTCTGGCACTTAGTGTATGCATATCCGGAGTTCTTGTTACCGCCCATGTAAACCTTGAGAGCAATTAAGAGGTCAGCATCGCTTGTACCATCGTACTTGATATCCTTGTTTTCCTTCTTCTCAACAAGAGAGCCTAAACCTGTAACAGCTTTTGAACCTACGGGCTTAGCGTTAACTTCGCACTTTGTGCACCAGTTAGCAGCAGACTGATAAACCTGCTTAGCGTTGGCGTTAGCCTTGGAGTACTTGGAGTCATTGAGGTAACCGATCATAGAGGGAACCAGGATAGCTGCGAGTACACCGATGATAGCCATAACAACGATGAGTTCGATAAGGGTAAAGCCCTTAGTTTTTGAATTTCTCATAGGAAATTCCTCCTTCTTTAAATTATAAATTAATTTATAAAAAGCGCTTATAAGCTGCACTTTTCCGTAAACTTAGCGGTCATCCGACCAATTACTTGCCTACAGGATACTGACCTACAAAACGTATATCACTGTTATTAGTATCATACTCCTGTGATCTTCCTCCGGCTTCGGGTCTTCCGAAAACCTGTGTATAAGGTGCCTTCCAGTTGTCCTTTGTCAAGTCCTTGACAATGCCCGTGGAAGCGTCCAACATGGTGTTGTCCTCACAGTAGAGAACATAATCGGCGGTATATGTATCTGCATCGAAGCATAAAAAGAATCCGCCGCCCATAAGGCTTTCGATCGTAGTAGGACCGATGTAGTTGCTGATACCCTTCTTAAACTTCTCCTTGCTATCAGCGTCGTCGTCGATGATCGTATCGCCGAACTTGCAGGTAAGATCCCAAGCTCCGGTACTATCCGACTTGATCAGTATTCCGACCTTTCCGCCGGTACCGAGTTCAGTTCTCTTGATCTGCTTATCGGTAAGATAATTCTGAGCTGCTCTGTAGATCTCTTCCGCTCTTACATTAGCGGTCTCGATCCTGGAGCTTCTCATCTGATCAACGGTGCTGGGAATAATTATCGAAGCAAGAATTCCGATTATCGCCATTACAACGATCATTTCAAGAAGAGTAAAGGCTTTCAGTTTTCGGGGTCTGCGGAGTTTACTGTTATTCATTGGAATCCCTCCTAAGGAAGAGCCTTACTTATTTTAAGGTTCTTATTTCCTTGACCTTGATTATATTATATATCAAGTCTTTGGATTTGTCAATAGTTTTCGGATATTTTTTTCTCTAATTTTGTGAATTTGGCATATAAAGCGTTTCAAACGTTTTTTTTTCATTTTTTTCCGTCAGGTTGCACAATTCTGACAGAAAATTAACACATTTTCAGTGGATTTGAGGGTGACTTTTCCGTTTATTTATCACTTTTATTGATTTTCTTCAATGAAAAAATATAATTAATTCACATTCGCCGAGAAAAACTATATTTTTTGCACCCTATAAAAAGTGCAATTTTTACACCCGAGTATAATAATTTTCATAAGACGGAAGAGGGACTATTCCCCTGCTCCCGTCCTTTGCGCGATATCCTTTTATCAGCCCTTTAAGAATCTTTCGAACTCGTTGGGGTCGAGGCACTTCTCTCTTGCGTGAGGCTCGTCGATAATGCCCTCCTTGACCATTCTTGCAAGCTCCTGGTCGAGACATACCATTCCGACATTTCTACCGGTCTGGATAGCGGTCTGGATAAGGTGCACCTTATTATCACGTATCATTGCCTTGATAGAATCGGTCGCGTTAAGTATCTCAACAGCGGCAACTCGTCCCGTATTATCTGCACGGGGGATAAGGGTCTGCGCGATGATGCCTACAAGAACGGTAGCAAGCTGTGTTCTGATCTGACCCTGCTGGTGAGCGGGGAAAACGTCGATGATACGGTTGATAGTATCGGATGCGCAGGTTGTATGAAGTGTGGACATTACAAGGTGACCTGTCTCGGCTGCGGTTACTGCGGCGTTGATGGTTTCATAGTCACGCATTTCTCCTACGAGGATAACGTCGGGGTCTTCACGGAGGGCAGCACGGAGCGCCAGAGCGAAGGTTTCAACGTCGTCGCCGATCTCACGCTGATTGATCATGCAGCGCTTATGTTCGTGAACGTACTCGATAGGGTCCTCAACGGTGATGATGTGGGCGCTTCTGTTGACATTTACATAGTCGATCATAGCAGCCAGAGTGGTAGACTTACCGGAACCTGTAGGTCCTGTTACGAGGATAAGTCCTCTGGGGCGCATGGAGAACTCGCCGAGGATCTCGGGGAGGTCCAGGTCCTCAAGAGTAGGGATATCGTTTCTCAGCAGACGGATAGAAATAGCGGTATTTCCTCTCTGATGATAAACGTTGACTCTGTGACGGTAGCCTCTTCTTGTGATGTATGAGAAGTCCGTATCTATGTGGTTCTTGATATTTTCCACGTTACGTCCGCCTGTAAGCTGTTCAACCAGCTTCATGATCATGCCCTCGGTCATTTCGGGATAAGAGCTGAGCTTGCGTAATGTACCGTGAAGTCTTACAACAGGGGAGATCTTAGTTGTGAAGTGAACGTCGGAACAGCCGAGGACACGTGCCTCGTCAAGGATCTTGTCGATGCTCAGGACAACTCTTTCCTCTGATTTTTTTTCGATGTCGATTTCCATTGCTTATAACCTCCATAATAAATGTATATAATAATGCATTATATCTGTA
>JALEMR010000055.1 GCA_022768245.1 Oscillospiraceae bacterium | reverse complement strand
TTCTTGCTTCCTGTTATGCTGCAATGAATAAATTTTTGGAGCATTATATATGTCACGTAAGGTTACAATAACGAAGCGCTGGCTGGTAAACAGCCTTGGCGTGGTCATCTTAGTGCTTTTTCTGGTGGTGCTTGCCGTTTCCGTTTTCATCAATACCTATTACACTTCGGGAGCAAGACAGTATATCACCAATAAAATGAACACCATAACGGGAATACTTCAGCAGTATTATACCGACAGTCCCGTGACCTTTGCTTCGGAGATACACTCAATGATAGAAAACTGGTCCGACCGGGACAAAATGGAGCTTATGGCGATAAACAGCGAGGGTGAGATCGAGATAACCTCATCGGGCTTCAATATTTCCTCCGATATTATCGCGGACGATTATTACGACGCTGTTGAAAACGGCAGCTCGGGATATTTTCTCGGAAAAGCCGATTCGGGAGAGCGAATCATCGCAGTGACCGTCATGACTCCCGATAAAACGGGGAAATACAGCGCAATAAGACTGGTTTCCTCCTTTGAGAATGTCCATAAGACCGTCAGAGGATATATAATTGCTCTTGGAGCGGTATATGTGGCGATAATCGCGCTGATGTTCTTTTCGGGAATGTATTTTGTCAACTCCATTGTAAGGCCTGTTCAGCAGATAAGTCAGACCGCCAAAAGATACGCTCACGGAGATTTTTCCGTCCGCATACTTAAAAAGAACAACAACGACGAGCTGGGCGAGTTGTGCGATATCATCAATCACATGGCGGACGAGCTTGCCATGTCGGAAAAGATGAAAAACGACTTCATGTCCAGTGTATCTCATGAGCTGCGTACTCCGCTGACTGCCATAAAGGGATGGGCAGAGACAATTTCCGCCATGCCCGAGGACAAGGAAGCTATCGTCAAGGGAATGAAGGTCATCAACACTGAAGCGGAGAGACTGTCGCAGATGGTCGAAGAACTGCTTGACTTTTCGAGGATCCAGAACGGCAAGTTCACGCTGAACAAGGCTACCATGGATATCCTTGCGGAGCTGGGCGATGCGGTGCTTATCTACACGGAAAAGGCGAAAAGGGAGAATATTGAGATAGTATACGACGAGCCGGACATGCTGCCCTTTATCTACGGCGACAAAAACCGCATGCGGCAGGTATTCATCAACATCATAGACAACGCGATAAAATACTCGGACAAAGGCGGCATGGTGACGATACAGGCTGTACAGAGCGACCAAGGGCACATAGAGATAGCTGTCTCGGACACAGGCTGCGGGATATCTCCGCAGGATCTGCCTAAGATAAAGACGAAGTTTTACAAAGCGAATCACACAAGGCGAGGTTCGGGCATAGGGCTTGCAGTAGCGGACGAGATAGTTACCATGCATGGCGGCACGCTGGAGATATTCAGTGAAGAGGGCAAAGGCACGACGGTAATAATCACGCTGCCGATACAGAAGCAGAAACAAAATAAACAAGGAGAATCCATATGAAAATATTGAGTAAAATAACAGCCCTATCAGCAGTGGCTGCGGTTATGCTGTGCGGCTGCGGCAGTACGGATGATCCTTCCGGTGATACTGCGCCTTCGGAAAGCTCCGAGGTGACTGAGATAACCGAGGAGACCGCCGCAGCCGAGGAAACCACCACAAAGGCTCCCGAGACCGAGGAGGAATTCCATGCTGCGATGATAAATCGCTCACTGCTCAGCAAGGGCAATAATTATCGCATGAAAAAGGTCATAGAAAAGCTTAAAAACGGCGAAAAAACGACCTTTGCTTATCTGGGAGGGTCTATTACCGAGGGTGTGGGAGCGTCTCCCGTGACCTGCTGGGCGAAGCTGTCCTTTGACGGGATATGCGAGATGTTCGGCAATACGAACAGCGAGTACATCAACGCAGGACTAAGCGGAACGCCTTCCGTTCTGGGAAATATCCGTGCGGAAAGGGATATCCTACAATATAGCCCCGATGTGGTATTCATCGAATTTGCGGTGAACGACGCACAGGACAACACTCATAAGGAAAGCTATGAGTCCCTTATCGACACTATTCTGAAAAATCACCCCGATACTGCGGTGATACTCATGTTCAACCGCACCGAAAACGGATATACCTGTCAGCAGCATATGTCTGCGCTGGGAGAATATTATTCGCTGCCGATGATATCTGTCAACGACGCGATAACCGCGGAATTCGACGAGGGCAGAATGATATGGGACGATTACTCCAACGACAGCTCCCACCCCAATGAATACGGTCATTCGCTTCTGGCGGAAATGGTCGAGAATCTGTTCTCCGAGGTTGACAAGGACGATACCGACGAGCCTGCGAATATCCCCGTGATGCCGCAGAACGGCTTTTCATTCGTTGATATGAAGCTTGTCACTCCCGACAGTCCCTCCGATACGGAGAATTTCACGATAACCGATATTGGCGGCTTTACCGAAACAAATGCCACAGTCAGCGGAGGATTTTCCGCGGCATATGCCAACAACGGCGAAGGTACGCCCATGAAGCTGCATATGAACGGCAATTCCTTCTTTATCATCTATAAGCGGAACAATTCCGCGGATATGGGAAGCATTGACGTTTCGGTAAACGGTGAGAAGGTAATGACCATTAATGCCAACGACCCCGACGGCTGGGGAGACCCATACGCCGCGCAGGTGATCAAGTTCAGTAAGCCCAAGGAAATGGATATCGAGATAGCCATGACCTCGGATACGGTAGGAAGTCCCTTTGAGATAGTGGGCTTCGGATATTCCTGCAACGATACGGAGATAAAATTCTGACGGTAAATTATTATGAAAAAGAAATTACTTGCAATTCTGCTTTCGGCAGTGGTTCTGACATTGGGCGGCTGCGGAGACTTTGACCTTGAATTTTCCGAGGGCGAGGGATTTTTCAATAAAACGGAAAAGTCCGAGTATACCGTGATAGACCCGGGAAAGGGCGGAGAAGTTTCCGAGATATACGTCAGCCCCGATTCTTCGGAGAATAATGATATCATTCCCGAAAATGAGGAAAGCTACGATGATGAACTTCCTCAAGCGGAGGACTTTTCAACAGAAATACAAGAAAATGTTGAAAGCACCGAAAACGTTTATATTGAGGAAACACAGAGTGAAAACGCCGATAATACGTCATCTGATGAAAATATCTTTGAAGAGGAAAACAATATTTCAACAAATACTGTTGAAAGTGTTGAAAATTCTGATGATGATATTGCCGATGATAATAATACAGACAGTAATTATAATACAGATAGTATAACATATACTGCGTATAAGCGCACCGCGGACGTTTCAAGAGATGTTAAAAACATTGTTGAAAACATGACAAGAGAGGAAAAAGCCGCCCAGCTTATCCTTGCAAGATGTCCGTCAAGCGGAGCTGCCGACCTGATGAGCACCTACAATTTCGCAGGATATACCCTCTACGCCGTGGATTTTGAGGGCAGGGACAAAGCTTCCGCAAAGGAATTTATAGGCAGCATCAAAAATGCGGCGGAGATAACCCCCTTTATCGCCGTGGACGAAGAGGGCGGAAATGTTGTCAGAGTCAGCAAGTTCACAGCATTCCGTGAGAGTCCTTTTGATTCCATACAGAATGTGTACAGAAACGGCGGCATGGACGGCATAATCTCCGACACAAAGGAAAAGGCAGAGCTGCTCACCTCGCTGGGGATAAATATGAATCTCGCTCCCGTGGCGGATATCGCGCAGAGCGGCGATTATATCTACAACCGCACAGTGGGCGCGGGCGTAGATGAAACTGCAAGCGTGGTAAAGCAGATAGTCAGCACCTCGGGAGATAACGGTCTTATGAGCTGTGTCAAGCATTTCCCCGGCTATGGCAGCAATGTAGACACTCACACGGGGATAGCCTATGACAGCCGCAGCATGGAAAGCTTCCGCAGCACCGACTTCGTTCCCTTCAAGGCAGGCATTTCGGGAAGATATACTCCCGCGGTGCTGGTAAATCATAACGTTATCGAGTGCATGGACAGCAGCCTTCCTGCGTCATTGTCGCCTAATGTTCATAAGATACTCCGCGAAGAGATAGGCTTCGACGGCGTTATCATCACCGACGACCTTGGCATGGACGGAATAAAGGCGTATTCCGGAAACTTAAGTCCCTATGTGCTTGGAATATTGTCGGGAAACGACCTGCTGTGCGTTTCCGAGCCTGTCACCGCATACAATGACCTTGTATCGGCGATGAACAGCGGCACCCTCTCCGAGGATATAGTGGACGAGCATGTCAAGCGGGTATTGCAGATGAAGAAGGAGTATGGGCTGATATAATATAGCGTAATATATGCAAAAACGGATAATATCGGAATGTTCCCGATATTATCCGTTTTGTGTTATATATCAGTTATTTTCGTCGGATTTAGCCTCGCCTGCGGACCATTTATAGCCGAATCCCCAGATAGTGGAGATATATTTCGGATTGGAGGGCTCGTCCTCGATCTTCATTCTGATACGTCTGATATTTACATCGACTATCTTGTCGTCTCCGTAATAATTCTCTCCCCAGATGTGCTTTAAAATGCTCATTCTGTCGAGAGCGGTGTTCTGATTGTTCATAAAGTATTCGAGTATCTGATATTCCACCTGCGTCAGGTCGATAGGCACGCCGTTCTTGGAAACGGTGCGGCTCTTGAGATTCAGCACGAAGGGACCCGATTCGATGATAGGCGCTTTCGGCTCCTGGTGGATAGTCATGCTGACTCTTCTGTAAACCGCATCGATGCGGGCGGTAAGCTCGGAGGGTGAGAAGGGCTTGGTGATATAGTCGTCCGCTCCCAGCATAAGACCGCTTACCTTGTCCATTTCCTGTGTTTTTGCGGAAAGCATTATTATGCCGATAGTACTGCTCTTCTTGCGGAGAGACTTGCAGACCTGAAATCCGTCGATGCCGGGCATCATGATATCGAGGAGAGCAATGTCGAAATTGCCGTTTTCCTCTTCAAAAACCTTTAAAGCGTCCTCGCCGCAGTTTACGTCAACGACATCATAGCCTGCTCTTTTCAGATTGATAACGACAAAATCCCTGATAACGTCCTCGTCCTCGCAGACAAGTATTCTTTTCATTTTATTCAATCCTTTCCATTGTTAAGTGATTTATTTCCATTATATTTATGTATTAGTATTGTCGCCCTCGGAAGTATCGGGCTCGGGGTATGGCTTTCCCAGCACGATTATGCTGTATGGAGCGACCTTATAGTCTCCCTCGACGGTGTAGAGGATATCCGTACCTGCACGCTCGCCGTCGGCATAGACATTGTATTTCTCAAAAGCGAAAAGGTTTATCTCATAATTATTGGGGTTAAGGAAAACAATTATCTCCTGAAGCTTGTCGTCGCCCTTAAGAGAGAAGCCCACTACCCTGCTCGGAAGCTTTGAAAAATAGGTCAGATTCTGTCCGATAGAATCCCTGTCGGGGAAACGGAATGCAGAGTGGTCCTTTCTGAGAGCGATAAGTCCCTTATAATAATCGCAGACATTTTTGTATTCGGTCTTTCTGTTCCATTTAAGGCTGTTTATAATGTCGGGAGACTTGTAGCTGTTATGGTCAAATGCACCGCCCGGGAGAGGCTTTGAGCGGAGAAATTCCTGTCCCGCCTGAATGAAGGGGATACCCTGCGAAAGAAATACCATAGCCGCAGCCATTTTGTCCATCTGCATACGTGTTTCAATGGAGTCTGTGGGATTTGTATAAGAAAGCTTGTCCCACAGGGTAAGGTTATCGTGAGCCTCCACGTAGTTTACGGTCTGCTGAGGAGTATCCGTCCATGCGTACTTGTTGAGGTTTGGTATCTGCGGGTGAGCCACACGTCCGCACATTACCTCCCTGACGAAATCCTCGTTGACGGGCGCACCGTTGACATAGCCCCTGTCGCGGTTCTCAAAGTTGTTGCCCTTGACGGTATCGCGGAAATCGTCGCTGAAAAAGCCCGCATGAGGAACGTGGCGTGCGTTGAGCTTCATAGCACGCTGCTCGTAAGGGATAGCGGCGTCGGAGCCTGTCCAGCCCTCGCCGTAGATGATTATATTGGGATTTATCTCGTGGAGCTTTTCATAGATGATATTGATAGTCTCGTTGTCGTAAAGTCCCATAAGGTCGAAGCGGAAGCCGTCTATCTTGTATTCCTTAGCCCAGTAGCACAGGCTGTCCACGATATATTTTCTGACCATATATCTTTCGGTAGCGACCTCATTGCCGCAGCCCGAGCCGTTGGAATAGTATTCGGTATCCTGCCACTGACGGTAGTAGTATTTGGGGAATGTCTTGGTGAAGCAGGAATCCGCCGTAGCATAGGTATGATTGTACACCACGTCCATGATAACGCCTATCCCCGCGTTGTGAAGAGACTGGATAAGCCGCTTGAATTCGTAGATGCGAACCTTTCCGTCATAGGGATTGGTGGCGTAGGAGCCTTCGGGGAGATTGTAGTTCATCGGGTCGTAGCCCCAGTTGAACTGCGGACGGTGAACATCGGCTTCGTCCACGGTGGCATAGTCGAAGCAGGGCATGAGCTGCACATGAGTCACGCCCAGCTCCTTGATGTGGTCGATACCTGCGGAGTCTCCCGCCTCGTTTACGAGACCTTTTTCGACAAATGCGAGAAAGCGTCCCTTATAGCAGAAGTTAACGCTCTTGTCGATAGAGAAATCCCTGACGTGAAGCTCGTAGATAACTGCGTCGGTATAGGACTTAAGCTCGGGCCGGGTCTGCTTGTCCCAGCCTGCGGGGTCGGTCTCGTCGAGGTCGACTACCATGCCCATGATCCCGTTAACGCCGGAAGCCTTTGCGTATATGTCAATAGTCTCGTAAGAGATAGAGTCGTGAGTTATCTGATAGGTATAGTAAACGCCTTTGAGATCGCCGTTTGCGACCTTAGACCATACGCCCTCCCTGGATTTTTTCATAGGCATATGACGGAAGGGCTTTTCGTCGGTGCATTTGTGATAGAGCAGCACGGCGGCGTCCTCCGCAAGAGGAGACCAGACCTTAAAAACCGTACTATTTTTGGAATAAACTGCCCCCAGATCATTTCCGTCGTATTTGTATTTCTCATCTATTTCGGCAAACACTTACTTATCCCGCCTTTATTTTTATCTGAATACAATGTCTGCTGAAAGAAAAATCAGCAAATACATACTTCTTTATGTGTACACCATATCACATTAATTATACGATATTTTTGTCATTTTGTAAAGGCGATTTATTTAATTGTCATTGATTTGTTACCGAATTTTTATTTGTAGATATTTTCGCAATCGGAAGAAAACGGCTTACTTAATCGTTTTCTATGTTTTATACAAGAAACAGTTTAAAAATTTGTCAAAACTTTTTTCAAAAAAATAACTATATCTCTTGAAATAATCTGAAATATGAGATATAATTATTATTGGATAGTGCGGAATTTTACACTAATTTTGGATATTCTTTACAGTGTGCCGCTTGATGAAAAGGGCATAGCTGCCGTGATATCGGATATGTTCCGCGAAAAAGGAGTAGAAAAAATGGGAAAGAATATTATTTTATACGGACCTCCCGGAACAGGTAAGACCTATAATACGGTAAACTATGCTTTATCTATTATCTATAATCTTCCCGTTGAGGCTGTCATGAAAAAGGACTACGGGGCAATGCTTGAGCGCTACAACGAGCTGAAACAGAACTTTAATCAGATAGAATTTACCACGTTCCACCAGTCTATGGGCTATGAGGAATTTATCGAGGGTATCAAGCCCGTGTTCCTCGAGACCATGAACGAGCGCGGCGAGCGTACCAGAAAAAAGGAAATGGTGTACGTTGTCGATAAGGGTATCTTCCGCGAATTCTGCGCCAATGCGGCGGAGCATCCCGACGATAACTACGTGTTTATCATAGACGAGATCAACCGAGGCAATATCTCCAAGATCTTCGGTGAGCTTATCACCGTTATCGAGCCCTCAAAGAGACTGGGTCAGCCCGAAGCCGTTAAGGTAAAGCTTGCCTACTCCCAGGAGCCCTTCGGCGTTCCCGATAATGTCTTCATCGTCGGCACCATGAATACCGCCGACCGTTCCATCGCTCTGCTTGATACGGCTATCAGACGTCGTTTCGACTTCATCGAGATGATGCCCGTTCCCGAGCTTTTCAAGGACCTGTACGTTGAGGACGTCAATATTTGTGACCTGCTCACCATTATCAACAAGCGTATCGAGATACTCTGCGACAGAGAGCATATGATTGGTCATGCGTATTTTATGCCGCTGAGGAGCAATCCAACTATCGAGGCTCTGGGAAAGATATTCAAGAATGCTATCGTTCCTCTGCTCCAGGAGTATTTCTACGGAGATTATCAGAAGATACGCTGGACTCTGGGCGACTACAACAAGGAGCCTGATGAACAGTTCGTCAGGGCTACCGCTATCGACTATTCCGCAGTATTCGGACCAAACGTTGAGCTCTTCCTCGACGTGGACGATACATATGAGATAAACGACGACGCATTCTGGAATATCAATTCCTACAGAAAGCTTTTCTAAACAAGTGAAAGGAAAATCATAAATGACCAAAACAGAAAGATTTTCCATAAAGGAATCGGAGTTTTTTACAATAAGAGGAAGCAGCGAGCGGGAGGGCGGATGTCCCGTTTCCGAGCATGATTTTGAGCTTCTGGAGGCTTTTGTCCTTGAAAATCCCCTGTCTGCGCTTCCGGGTCAGCCGAACTATCTTCTGAAGCCATCGGGCGAGGGCAAGGAAAGGATATTGACCGCAAAGGGCTTTGCAGGCACCATAGTTCTGAAAAACGGAACACAGTTCGAGATACTTCCTGCACTGTCCATAATCTCCAAGGACGGCAGACGGCTTTCCGAAAAGCACATGCTCCTTGAGATGATAAAGGCAAATCCCGCGTTGCCTATGAAAAACTACAATATCAACACCATGGCTGCGGAAAGGCTGAATATCTTCGAGACTTTCGTGCTTTCCTTCGTAAACGACTGCTTTGATATCGTCAATGATGGTCTGAAGCAGAGCTATACTCCATATATGGCAAACGAGAACTTCCTTAAGGGAAAGGTAGTGTACAGCAAGCACGCTACCAAGAACTTTGCTCATAAGGACAAATTCTACGTGCAGTATGATATCTTCACCATAAACCGCGCGGAGAACCGTCTGATAAAGTCTACGCTGAATTATCTGCGGAAGATAACATCCTCGGCGAGAACCCGCAACAAGATAGATATCCTGCTGGCGAATTTCGACGGCGTGGATTTTTCCGTGAATTATACTCAGGATTTTGCCGCCTGCGTACATGACAGAAGCATGCTCAGATATAACGGAGCTATCAGGTGGGCGCAGATATTCCTGCTGAAAAAGAGCGGTATCTCCATTGCTATGGGAAGAAACGTAAATTACAGCGTCATGCTCCCCACAGAGCAGCTTTTCGACTGCTATATCTCCAGTGTGCTCAACCATGTCATCGACAGGAGCAATTTCAGCATTGAGATACAGCATAAAATATATCCCGTTCTTAACAGAAGAGTGCCGAATATCGACCAGAAGCCCGGAATGTTCCTGACCCGCAAGATAGACAAGCACAGAGTTATCATCGACGCAAAGTGGCAGTCACTGGACGCCGAGAAGGATAATTACGGTATAAAAGATATTGATATATATAATGCGTATAATATGCAGGAGACCTATAACGCGGAAACGGTCTATTATCTCTATCCGCTTACGGAGCAGATAAGAGGAAAGGAGCCGAATATAGTTTTCCGCGACGATGAGAAGATACTGGGAAGAGTGTGCTTCATCGACCTCAGTAAGATCGAGCAGAGCCTTGTTGACGTGCTTATGCAGATCTACAACGACGAGCTTGATATGAGCGAGGTGGGATGACAAAATCTTGGAAATCACTTGACAAAATAGTTTTTGTGTGATATAATATAAATGAAATCAGTGATGTTGTGTCTCATGGTGACACGCAAACGAACCCCCTCGGAGCGGCTACTCCGAGGGGGTTCTTCATTTTGGGCTTGTCGGGGCTACTTTCTGTCAAGCCACTTGCAGATATAATAGGTGATTATACCTGCCACAACAGAAATTATCAGTGATGATATGTAACTCATGGTTTCCACCTCCTCCCTGCGGAAGAGCCCGACAGTGTTATTTTAACATGTATCAGATATTTTGTCAAATAATGTTTGAGAACCTGTCTTCACAAGCGTATGCGCACGTCTTTTCGGCAAATTTTGCCGCATACTGCGTTAAAAATGCTTGCCGGGCGCCAGCCCGCCTGCGCATTTTTTCCTTGTCTGCAACAAAATTATGCTCGAAAATCCGCACACATTTCTTGTGAAGACAGGTTCT
>JALEMR010000029.1 GCA_022768245.1 Oscillospiraceae bacterium | reverse complement strand
AGCGAATAATTAGACCCAAAGCAGCTTTCCGTCAGTTCCGCGAGCTCGGGGAGACTTATTTTTCTGAGAGCATAACAGCTGCTGAAAAAGTAAGTTTTGCCCAAAGCAGTAAGCTTGTCCAGTCCTGTTACAGTACGGAGCGTGTTCCAGCTCGGAATCCGATATCCCCCGAGATATTCAGGAGGATAAACAAAGTCAATGCGTTTCGAATAATTCCCCGTATAGGTATACAAGATGTTCCGATATTCCCCGGAATATTTTCGGCTGTCGCTGTTGTAATCGCACATAAATGAGTCCATGGTCGTTTCGTTAAAGTCGTTTGTCAAAAACCTTGTATAGATCGAATTGAAGCTCAAATTGGTTTCGTACGAAACAGACCTGTTTCCGACACAGGCAGCAAGCACATTTTTAATGTACCCGTCGGAAGTGCTTCCGAAACCCGCCAAGCATGCAAATATCCGCTTGGTCTCGCCTTCTACGCCTGACGGAACATGAAACTCGGGAGAAAAGAATCTGATAAAAATGTACTGTCCGAAATGCTCCGAAGAGTATTCATGTTCGATTTTTTCACCTGTGCTGCTGAATGTTGTCTTGTATAATACTTCGCCGTCGCCCCAATCAATTGTAACAATATAGCCGTCAGGCAGCTGTGAATTGAAGGTTGTATATATACACAGGCTGATCTTGCTGTGATTTTCCCACGGCTGTATCAGCAGGATAACTTCCCCCGTCCCCGCATTCGGCAGCGCAGGCCAGTATTCGGGATAGACCCAGTCGGATTCGATTTCCTTGGTGCCGCCCGAAAACTTTTTTCGACCGATAGCCAGCCCTACAGCCATACCCTCGTCAAAATCACTCATTATCAGCCGCCTCCTTATCATCATGGATCACTTTGCCGTCCATGTCGAGTATTTTTCGGCAGTAAGACTTAAGCACGTCGCCGTCCCACACAAGCGACAGCACCGCCTTCATTATCCCGCCGATAGAGTATTTTACTTCCGACACATCATCTGATACGGTGATCTCTTCGGCGGTGTTCTTGGAAATCTCATTGCCCTCGTAAACGGTAACGCCTTTTTCCTTCACCTTGTAGCCATATGTCTGATTTTCGCCGTTTTCATTGACGTATACGTACCTAATGCCGTCTTTCTTGGTCAGTTGAACGTTTTTCCATGTATCCCCTTCGGAATATCTTTTTTCAAGCTCTCTCTGCGTGCGCCCCTTGTAGACCCACGCACCCTCATCGACAGCATTACAGCCTATACTGCCAACAATACCGTCGGATGACAGCTCAATATCGTAGTAATTGGCATATCTCGGATTTTCCTCATCTTCGAAATATACCGCCATCGGGACTTCCGGTATACCGCTGAAAATTGCTGTACCGCAGTCCCAGCCGCGATAAATATACGTCCCTATACGTTCCGTCAACATCTGATACAGTGCAAGGCTCGCGAGCTGGCTGTCAACAGTGATCGTGTTGGAACCGCCCGAAGTCCCGCCGTAAACATTGCCGCTGCTGTCGGTCATGTATACGTTGTTTCTCATCAGATATGACGTGTCCCGGATTTTTTCGTGCTTGGTGCAGTTGGTCAGATTCCCGTGCTCTTCGCTTCCGAAAGCGATAAAATACACGTTGTTGAAATAACTATCATATACGAAATATCCGCAGAGGACCTGCGACAGCGCCGAAAGTACGTCCCTGCAGGAACGCCCCGAAAGCATTGATTTCGGAAGCTCAAAATCCAGCGATTTGACTGTGATCGTGTCAAACTGTATTGCATGAAGTCCGCATTCCTGCGTGATGCGGTCCAGCACAGTGCCGACAGACAGCCCTTCGGAATCGGAAAAATCCTCGTCCGTGCAGGGAAATTCGCACTCGGTATAGGCCATGCGGTCATAGCACGTGACCGTGACTTTGACATCATCGGAGGATTTTGACGATACGTAAAATATACGTCCTTCCATGATGTGCCCGTCTTCGGGGGATATTTTCTGCAGGATAATTTCTGCGCCGCCCGGAATACTGTCCGTATAATTCGGATATTCCGACAGCGGCACGGAAAAGGTAAACATTGCAGATACAACGCCTTCGGTGCCCATGCCGTTGCAGGAGCTGGTCATGCGCATATCACCGAAGTGCATTACCTCATTGCTGTTGATGTACAGTTTCCAGCTAAAGACCGTCGCTGTCCGATTTTTCCGACAGCGACGAAAACGTCAGGTCAATATACCATGTATCAACGCAGTTATCAGCTTCGAAGTCGTTATTATCTACCTGTGCATTGTAGCTCGTGCATTCGAATTCACCCGTCAGCATCTCGGGAGCAGTATAGGTTATCGTTACATTGCTCTTAGTCAGGACGGATAAGCTTTTAGCTATATCGTCGGGTACGTCCTCCAGCTGAGCGGAAATTGTAGTCGTCCGTTCGGATGATACATTTACGGTCGAGCCGTCATAATTTTTAAATGTCTTTTTGTTCTGCGCGGTCCGGTTTACCTTGTAGTTTTCATTCAGGTATTCCGATACATCAATATCGCCTATGATCAGATCAACCATATGCATCACTCACCCTTCTGTTGGTTTCGGTTTCGGCGTTAACTATCTGTGCAAGGCTCTTGCCGTCGCACTCCAGCTGTGCCGTAAGTACATTTCTGATAGTGATATTCTTGAGCTGGTCGAGAAGCTTCTGCGCGATCGACGACAGCATATTTTCATTCAGCGCTGCAGCTGTCGAAGCCTGTCGGCTGCTGATATCCACTTCCGCGGATATTCCCTGCATGCCCTGCTCAAAGCCTTCGGCGTACAGTTCGCCGTCATTTCTGCCCCGTTCAAGCATATCCCCTGATTCAACGTCCGTATTAAGGACGATATCATCGGCAGACAGATTGTCGATAGCTGAGCCCGAAGTGTCAAAGAACGTTTCCGCATTCAGCGCGAAATGATCCGAAAGGTCGGAAATGCCCTCGTTCAGACCGAGAACGAGATTAAGAGCCGCAGCGCTGCCGATCTCACGGAATTCATCGGGCAGTCCCGAATATTCATCCAGTATTTTGTCCGTTGTGCTGCTGTTGAGTGCCTCAAGTTCGGGACTGTAAAAGTCCTCGGCAAGCTGCTGTGCGATCGCATCTCGTTCTTTGTACAGCTCGTTTATCTGTTCAAAGTCTCCGGAAGAGAGCATATACTCTGCCATCTGTATGCCGTCATCGGGATCAAGCTTGCTGAATTCCTGCAGCAGGGACACGGACGCGCCCTCGTCTCGCATTTCGATCATGAGCTCGTGGTATTTCTTCATCTTGTCGATTTGTGACTTGATGTCGTTGACTTTTAGCGTTCTGGTTTTCGTTCCGTCGGGATTCTCGGTCTCTTCTACGGAAAAAACGTCCCCGGCAACGGAGAGCAGCCGGGATTTGTACGATGAGATATTATTCTGAATTTCGGAGTATGCCGCTTTGTATTCGGAAATAATGCTGTCAATGTTAGCCTTAACGGCGCTTAATTCCTCATTTAAAGCGGCTTTTCTGTCCTCCAGCTGCTTCTCGGCAAAATCCTGCTCATAGTCGTAGACGGTCTTATAGTAATCATACCATTCGTCCGAATATTCGGGACAGTACTCGCCGATGAGCTCCTTCCTCTTCTGATAAGCTTCCTCCGATGTCAGCACACCGAGGTTTTCAAGGTGTGAAATGTTCTGCCATTTTTCCTGCAGGATCTCTTCAACGTCCTTTGCATTTTCCTCTTCGGCTTCGGTGACGGTCTTGTTCAGTTCATTTTCCGCCTGCTCCGCAGCTCTTCTGCGTTCCTCGGCAATAGAGTTCTCGGTGGATATGATATCCTCCTGATACTTCCAATGCTCCTTGTTGTTCTCGTTGCCGTACTCCGCCCAGAGGGCTTTCTTGGCGGCGAGGAGCTCCTCCTCCGAGGATATTGCTCCTATAGCATACTCATGATCGGCGGCTTCCCAGCCTGCGGCTAAGGCTTCGGTGGCTGTTTTCTGGGCTTCGGCAATGGCTTCAATGTTTTCCTGCGCCCGTTTATTGGCTTCCTCGCCTTTACGGCGTTCCTCTTCGGCTATTGTGCCGCCTACTGTGGAATAGTCGATCTCGCTGTTATCCGAGCCAAGCTCATTGTAGGTATCTACAGACAGCTGATGATATTCGTCAATTATATCCTGATTCTGCTCTTTGATTGCAGTCAGTTCATCATAAGATAACCCGTACTTTTGTTTACAATAGTCGTTCAAATAATCGTTTTTGCTTTTTCCTAAAGCATTTTCGGGATCAACTATTTTATCAGCAAAACTATCTGCATCATTCAGCTGCTTGTCAATGTCATAATTCTGCGATACTGCTTCTTCGTATTCCGCATATTTTGCATTAAGAAGAGCCTGCTTCTCCATGCGTTCGCAGACCTTGTCAATGCTGTCGGCAAGGCTGATATATGCGCCTGTCTGCTCGTCGATCAGACTTGTTCCTTCGGGCAGTACCTCTTTCAGGTCGTCGCAGAGGGAAAGAAATTCAGCCATTTCACCCTCGTTAAGCTCGCTGTACTTTTCCCGGAGCTCTTCGTATCGGCTGACCTTGTCTTTCAGAACGGCAATCTCCGTGTTGGCAGAATTTATAGTTTCCTGACTTTTGTTTGTCACTTCTTCCATTGCGCCTGCGTAGTCGTAAGCAGCAACAGAGGATTCCTCTAAAGCTTCTATAGAATCTTTGATATTGACGGTTAATATTCCGATGACCGAAACAAGTACGCCTATCGCTGCAGCCACAACACCGACCGGATTTGCAGCAAGTACAGTATTAAACGCAGCCGTTGCTGCTGTTGCAGGTGTAAGTTGTCCGGTATATAAGCCTGCCGCAATCTGTGCTAATGATAAGTCTCCATTAAGTGCCGCTGTTTGAAAAGCGGCGATTTCCTCTGCACCGGAGAATGCTGCTACAGAAAGTACAGCCTTATTAAAACTTGCTGACATAGTGTCTATGACAGATACTACCTTCATAGCAAGCAGAGCTGTACCTATACCCACTATCACAGAAATAATTTCATTCCCATGCTCCACGATCAAAGAAAATCCACTAATGACCGCAGGAATAACATCATCGGCAAGCAGATCGGCAGCGGAAGCCGCCGCATTGGAAAACGCCGCCGCAAGCTTATCCACACTTTCGGACAGCTCTCCTTCCTTCATGGATTCTGTCAGCGTTCCCACATCTTCGGTGACTGCCTGCACTGCAGTGCGCATTGTGCCCTGAAACTTTTCATATGCCGTGTTCGCAAGACCCTCGAGAGCGGACTGGCATATGGTTATATCTCCGGTGAGATTGTCGGACATGGTCTCTGCCATTTGTGCCGCAGCTCCGTCCGCGTCGTCGATGTACCCCGAAAGCTCGTCAAAGCGGTCTCCGCACTGTGACAGCAGCACCTTTGCAGACGACAGTGCCGTAGTATCGAATATCTGCGACATAGATTCCTGCACCTGCTCGGCGGTAAATCCGTCCATTGCGTCCTGCAGATCGGCAAAGATATCCTGCATGTTGCGGAAATTGCCCTCGCTGTCGTAGCATTTCACTCCGAGGTTTTCAAGCTCTTCGGCAGCCACAGAAGTCGGAGTAGACAGATTTTTTATCACTCTTGCCAGAGCCGTACCCGCTTCGGCGGATTTCAGACCGCTGTCGGCGAGAATGCCCAGCTCCGTCATCAGCTCCGTTGTGCCTCCTGCGAGTATCTGAGCATTTGCTCCGACAGACAGAATGGACTGCCCCAGTTGTGCAACGGAAGTATTGGACTTCTGGGACGTTTTCGCCATTTTGTCGGCGAAGCTTTCCAGTTCGTCCATAGAAAGACCCAGCGCCGACATTGAATCGGTCACCATGTCGGAGGCTTCGGCAAGCTCTATTCCGCCTGCCGCCGCAAGATTCAGCACAGTAGGCAGAGCTGCAACGGATTTTTCCGCATCATAGCCTGCAAGTGCAAGATAATTCAGAGCGTCCGCCGCCTGCGAAGCGGAGAATTTCGTGGTCTCGCCCATTTCCTTCGCCGCTGCGGAGAGCTGTGTGAATTCTGCCGCTGCCGATGTTATGCCCATTGTAGCCGCTACCTGCGACATGGAGGACTCAAACTGCGAGCCTATCTCCACGATTTGCGCAGGGATAGCAGAGAGAGCAGATGCGACCGCTCCGGTTATCTGTGCGGTCATGTTCGCGGCAAATGTAGTTACATAGTTGTCCAGTGCGGACAGTCCCTGCTTCATGCCGCTGTTGTCCACCGCGGTCCCGAACATCAAGGTATCATCATACTGTGCTATTTTTCTCACCCCTTACCCCTAAAAAAAGAGCCCCCGCAGCGTTTGACCTTACGCTGCAGGGAAGCTCCTGCGATCACTTATCCTCATGCAATATCCGCTTAAGCTCGGCTATTTTCTGCTCCTCGGAAAGGTATTTCGGGAGCTTATACAATTCCTTGAGCTCACGGTACTGCTTTGTGCGTTCGTCTGTTTTGTTCCGGTCAAGCTCCATGGCACGGTACCCCATTACCCTGTGAAGCTTGGTGTCCTCGGAAAGTCCGTCAAACAGCGCCTTGAATTTCCACCAGTGCATATCTGTTTCGCACAGGTCAATTCCGTAGCACTGCATAAATGCAGCATAGATAAGCTCCTCGTCATGCTCGAAGCTGTACGCCCTTATGGATTTACTCTTTTTCCGTTTTTTATCGCTGTCCTCTCTCGGAGGCTTGCCGCCCCTGTAAAACCACAGTAAAAACGTGTTTACGTCCTCTTTAAAGGGCTTTAAAAATATCATTCCCTTGGCAAGCAGAAGCTTTACATTGTCGGGCAAGTCCTTGTCAAGCATAAGATTTTCAAACTGCATCCACGTCCGATAGTCGGTGCGAAACGGAACAGCTATGCCGTCGGCTGTTACGTATTCCGACGGCAGTTCATTGTCAAGCAGTCTCATCAGCGCACCTTAAGCCTGTTCGGAGCGTACTTTCTGGTGTAGTCAACGAGATTCCGAAGGCTCTGCTCCTTAAGATAATTGTAAAATACGGTTATCTCGTCGATATCCAGCTCGTTCACCTTTTCGGCGGGGAAGATCCTCTCGACCTCATCGGCGCCGATGAAAAGGGCAATGCCTTCCTTGATAGCTGTCACAACGTCCGCAGAAGTCCTCTCTGAGGAAGTATCGGCGATCCTTCTGTCCGCCTTATCCTGCTTGTCGCAGAATTCGGTAGTGCGGACGGGGAGCTCATACTCCTTGCCGTAGGCGGTTATCTTAACAGCCGCTCTCTTGTAGTTAAATGTATTCATAACATCTGCGGTTGAAATTCTTGCGTTCATATTCTTTATCCTCACTTTCATTTATTAAGAACCTGATTCTTCCGTGGTGGTATCGGAAGTGCCGCCGTTATCAGCAGCAGCGGCTTCGGCATTGTTTGCTTCATCGGCAGTAAATACGCCTGTTTCCGTGTTGAAGGAACCGAGGACTTCATCGCCCTGATTGTAGAATGTGCCCTTGATGATCATATCGTCGTCATCGTCAAGGGACGATACCTGCACGGCAGCGTTGAGCATTCTTGCCGAATATCCGTCGCCGCTCGTTTCAAACAGATCCACCACGATCAGCGTTACGACAGTATCTTTGCCCGTTTTGCGCTTCTTGATGATGTCGTAGATCTTCTTGATATCGGGACGATTATACATCAGCAGGCATTCAAACGCCCACTGAGGAGCATATCTCGTTATATTGTTGCGTTCGGTCTTTTCGTTGATGAACTTTCTCTGCTTGGTCTGGGCACCGGGAGATTCGGTAAAGCTTGTCCAAGCCGTGCCGCATTTGGTGTAGACGCGGTCTCCGTCGTCCGTAGGCTCAGCTCCGCTCATGCCCGTAATGTCCATATACACCGCAATATCGGTGCGCTGGGCGGTCTGTTCATCTGCCTGATTCTTGTAAAATGACATATATTATCTTCCTTTCATGTAAATAAGTTTGAACTGTATAAGATACTTCCCGTACTTTTTGCCCGGAGCTGTTTCGCTGAGCATTCCGTTGGCTGCTTCGACCCGTGTACAGGTCATTCCCGCAGGAAGAATGGGAAGCTCGTGGGCGATCGTCCTGTCCTCGCACCATCTCTGGAGACGTTCAAGGAATTCTGCATTCCGCAGTCGGGATTCGTCCTCGGCGGTCATTCTGTTGATGTACAGTGTAAAGCTGTACTGATGTTTCCCGCCGCCGTTTATAAATTTCTTAAGTGGAATATCCCCGTCGGGCATTATGCCGAAATTTACGTTGTCTGCGTCCGTCCAGTCGATGTAACGCCGCTTAGCGGGTATCTCCGACAGGATATCGCAGCTGTTTAGCCATTCGCGGACAGCGGAGATAATGCTATCTGCGCCCTGCGATTTTTCTTGCTCCATCAAGTATCACCTTCAAAAATTTTTGTTTCATTCGTGCAAACCAGAGGCGACCTCTCTGTCCGCCTCTGTTTACGCCCTCTTTTCCGTTGCCGCCGTTTTCGTAGTAATTTTTACGGGCATACTTGGCAACGTACTTAATAATGCCCGAACCGATAACTGTCCCGAACCGCCAGGAATCGTTTTTCAGAAATCCCGTGCGGAAAGGAGTCATAGGATCGCAGTACCGCATGACCTCACTGTCAACAAATTTCTGCACCCTACCGCCCTTGTCGAGACCTCTCCGCCTTATAATATCGTCCGTGTGTATCATCATAATATCACCTGCCGCAAATCGTGATATGCTGCACAGCTTCCGAACCGCTTCTGTGATCGGTGACGGAGCTGACAGCGAACACGGAAATGTCGGCGGATAGCAGCGGCTCTATGCTGTCTGTGATCTCTATCCCGGGGATTCCCTTTGCGATAAACGTCCCCTCGCGGGGGAGCTTGTCAAGTCCGTCTGCATATTCTGCGGGGATTATCGCCTTAACACTGTCCGCCAGCTCCGCGCCGTACTTTTTTGTTTCGGCAGCTCTGACCTCCTGCCAGTAGCAGGCAGGGACATAGATCGCTGTATATTCACCGTCATTTTTCACGTAGACGGTGCAGTCAGTATTTGTGTACATCAGAGCCACCTCACAAGCTTGATAAGATCGGGGATATACGTGGTAAGCGCATTATCTATGCGCTGTTCGTCAGATAAAGCTCCCGAAGCATAGGTCACGGAATAGTCGCCCACGCTCTCGGAAGCCTTTGCTCCGCCTTTTTCGTTGATATAGACCGCCTCCGCGACCGCACAGCAAGCCTTTTTTATCCGCAGGGCAAGACCGTCCGGGATGTTTTCAAAGCCACGGGCAGGGATAATAAATCCCGTTTTGCTGTCGATAATATCCGAAGCACGCTCAGACAGCCGCTCAAAGTCGGCGGCTGTCATATTGCCCTTGTAGACGGAGCGGTAAAACTCATAATCGGCGTATGCCATTACTTTTTCTTAGGAACGCGCACAGCCTTAACGATATATCCATTGCACCTAAGACGACCTGCGGTAAAGCCGTCCTCGGTGTGAGCCGTGCCGTTTGTCCATGTCAGTCCGTACATTTTCCCGGTAAAATCACTGCCGGGAATAGTTATCTCATAGCTCATTCGGTACCCTCCTCAGCTGTTACGGCGGCGTCGGAGGTCTGCGCAGATGTGGACTTGACCTTGATGCCGCGGAACACGCCCGCCTTCTTGCTGTTTTTGAGTGCCACAGCTGCCACCATTTCGACCTCGCCCTTCTTTACCGCTCCCGGCTTGGAAAAATCGGGAAGCATAGTGCTGATAACGTTGTTGCCCGTGACCGAAGCTCCGTGGAACGCGTCAAGCCCCAGAGTGATAGCGTAAAGGTCGGTAAGACCGTTCATATCCTCGGTGTCATAGATAGGCACCACGGGCTTAGTCTTGCCCGAAGTGCTGTCGTAATACTCGGACAGATCAATGAGGGGAATATCGTTGTACTTGTCAACGCTCCTGCCGAATGCGTCCTCGGACTGGGTGAAGTAGGCGGTTCTGCGGGCGCAGGCTCTTATCCTGTTGATTATCCTGCTGTTGCCTGCAAGCATGGTGGGTTTGCCGTCCAGACCGCTGAGGAATTCGTCAAGCATATCCATGAACAGCTTGTAATTGTCGTCCACCTTGACGGAGTCGGAAAGATCGAGACCGATAAATAATCATTCGGTATTAGCTGCGTTAAATGCAGTATAATACGAGGCTGCGACAATTGACGGCACAAGCAAGACAAGACAGTTCTTCTCTATTACCGTTCCGATGATAACTCCTATCATTTTCTACAACCTGATCACTCAGCTCTGTCAGGCGTTCCAGGAATTCAACGGACCTTACATCATCACACAGGGCGGACCGAGAAATGCTACAACACTGTTCTCGCTCCTTATCTACAACCGTGCATTCAAGAGCAACGAAATGGGTATTGCCAGTGCAATGGCATGGGTACTGTTCATTATCGTAGCTGTTCTCAGTTTTGTTGCGTTCCTCAGTCAGAAGTACTGGGTATATTATCTCCGCAGGAAGCGTCAAGGGCTGATATTCCTCCCCGAATTTAATACAGTCATGCAGGGGCGGTGTGAGGCACCGTCCCTGTTTTAACTGATATACGATCGGAGTACGGGGATTTCCCGTGTTCCGATCATATATCAGGCATAATATCTGCTGAAAAGAGTATGAATACGTACTTAATATCTGCTCAACAACGGAAAAAGTGCGTAGAAGCTTTGCTTCGGAGCATTTTTTCCGTTGTTGGGTGCAAGGAGTTTTGGCGTTTTAGCCAAAAATCCTTGCACCTTGCCGCCCGTCAGCGGCGGCAAAGCAGACATTGATCAGGTAGTACGGCACAAAGCTTTGATTTGTGTCGCTGAAAATCCTGTTTTACAGGATTTTCAGCCAATAACTGCCCTTCGGGCAGTTATTGAGTACGCACTATATAGGGCTAACTATTCATGATCTCACCATTTACCGATATGACCCTCACCTGCCATGGTATAAGCTTTCCGCTTGCCTGTAATGCCTGTTTTACGGCATTTTCAATTCCTCCGCAGCAGGGGACCTCCATTCGCACAACGGTCACGCTTCTGATGTCATTGCATTTGATTATTTCCGTAAGCTTTTCGGAATAATCGGCGCTGTCAAGCTTGGGACAGCCGATAAGGGTTATCCTGTTCCTGATAAAGTCCTCGTGGAATTTCCCGTAGGCGTATGCCGTGCAGTCCGCAGCGATAAGCAGGTCTGCACCGTCGAAATATGGCGCATTTATCGGCACAAGCTTTATTTGTACCGGCCATTGGGACAGTCTGCTGACAGAGGGCGTGTTGTCATAGGATGAACGGTTTTCCTCACGTTTGAGCGTTTTTGAATGAGTTCCGGGACATCCGCAGGGGAGAGCGGACGCCTGTTTTTTCGCCTTAGCCGCAAGCACTGCCGCTTCATTGTAGGCAGGCGCTTCACGCATTTCAAAAGAGATAGCGTCTGTGGGACATGCGGGCAGACAATCGCCCAGACCGTCGCAGTAGTCCTCGCGGGTCACCTTTGCCTTTCCGTCAATAATTTCAATTGCACCTTCGTGACAAGCGTCTGCGCAGGCTCCGCAGCCGTTGCATTTCTCTTCGTCGATCTTTATGATTTTTCTTATCATGTAAATTATCCTTTCAATTTTTCAATGTTTTTCAAGCAGTTGACTTGATGATCTAATTATATTATAATGGACATAATAAGTATGTTGAAATTTCAACATAAAGGAGAATCTGCGTGAAAAAATATCTGGAAATCATGAAGAGGTGCACTTTATTTGACGGGATCACCGACGATGATCTTACCGCAATGCTCGGATGTCTTAACGCTAAGGTTAAGCATTATGCGAAAAATCAGGTCATCATCAGCGAGGGACAGCGGGTCACGGATATCGGGATAGTGCTGTCGGGGGCTGTGCAGATAGTAAGCATTGATCATTACGGCAACAGAAATATTGTATCGCAAATTGAGCCGTCCCATATTTTCGGCGAAGCATTTGTCTGCGCGGGAGTTACTTCCGTCCCCATAAGCGCGGAAGCCTCGGAGAGCAGCGAGATTATGCTGCTCGACGGAAACAGGCTCATGAGTCCCTGCTGCAAGTCCTGTGAGTTTCACAATAGGCTTATCGCAAATCTGCTGAAAAATCTTGCCCTGAAAAATCTGACACTGAACAGAAAGATCGAGATAACCTCCAAGCGCACCACGCGGGAAAAGCTGATGACATATCTGCTGTGGCAGGCAAAATCGAAAGGGTCTGACAGCTTTACTATTCCCTATGACCGACAGGAGCTGGCGGATTTTCTGCAGGTGGACAGAAGCGGGCTTTCGGCTGAAATAAGCAAGCTTCGCCGTGAGGGCATACTGGAATGTGACAGGAGTCGGTTTACGCTTTTATGAGGAAAAATATGCGTATATCGAATTGCATGAAGTATGTAATTATTTGAACCGTTCCCCGTTTGATCGGAGATTGCGATAAAAAGGCTGCACACCATTTCTGCGGTGTGCAGCCTTATAACTTGAATTATTTTTTCCGGGCGCAGCATTACAAAATACTGTTCCATTCCTCAACAATGCTGATGCAAGCGTCAATATCGGAATCCTCAGCCGCTTTTTTCAGCTTAAAATACAATTCTCCCCAACGGTCGGAAAGCTTCATTTTTCCCATCTGTTCCAGCACCTCGTCAATACACAGCGTATCAAAATCATCTAACGCGCTCTGCATTTTAACAAGCATTTTTCTGACCTCGTCGGCGGAGGAAGCATTCTTTTTGCTCTCCGAAGCAGCTATCTGACGCCATATGCTCACCACAGCCTCACACAGCTCCATATTGGAGCTTTCCGCAGCTTTTTTCAGATTTTCTAAGCATTGTGTCTGTGCAGATGTAAAGCGGTATTCCGACATTTTTTCGATAACCTCATCCATTGCCAGAGTGTCCATGGAATCAAGCGCTTTATTCATACTGTCAAGAAGTATTGATACAACGCCGAAATCTGCGGAAGCTGCCTCGGCTTTAGCGTTCAGCTCGGGGAACAATGGTGCAAGAATATCCTTGTACCTCAGATAATGAGCCATAAGATCGCTTGTCTTTGCAAGGATTAGATCTATATCAAGCTCGTTTCCGGCTTTCTCAAGTCTTGCGGCAAGCTCTGCAAGTGCGTCTGCGCCTATCTGCTTAGAGGTGCTTTTAAGCGAATGCACCTCAATAGTGTAGCTTTTAATATCACCCTTTTCGATAGCTCCGGTTATTATCGCAGCCCGCTTGTCAATATAAAGGTAATACTCCTTAAGTATCTGCATATAGAGCTTTTCGCTGCCGAGAAGAGAAACAGCACGTTCAGTATTAAGTCCGTCTATAACAGGAACAGACTTTTTCTTTTCGCTTCCATTGCTGTTCTCCTGCGTTTTTTCGGAGAAAACGGGTATTATCTTTTCATTGGGGAGCCATTTCCTTATCATTGAAACAATATCCGTCACCTCAATGGGCTTTGCAACAAAATCATTCATTCCTTCCCTCAGGAACATTTCCTTTGTTCCGCCTACCGCATTGGCAGTGAGTGCGATTATCGGCACATTTTCATAACCTGCAATAAGCCTTCTGATAATATGTGTTGTTTCAACGCCATCGACCTCGGGCATCATATGATCCATAAAAATAATGTCATATTTTACCTTCTTGACCTTTTCAATTGTTTCCGAAGCACCGTTCGCTGTATCGACCTGCATTTTGAGAGGTTCAATAATTCCGCAGGCAACGGTCAGATTTATCGGATTGTCGTCAACGATCAGGATATGTGCGTCGGGAGCGGTAAATATGAAATTATGGTTATCCCATAAAAACAGCAGAATAGATATTGACAAAATAATAAAAAACGCATATACTTAAAAGAAAAGGAAGTGATTTTATGGAAAAAAGAAATAACAAGCCCAAAGAAATGAGTATAATAGAATTCAATGAGAAA
>JALEMR010000022.1 GCA_022768245.1 Oscillospiraceae bacterium | reverse complement strand
GGTCGAGAAGATCCTCTGTGCCTCTCTTACTTCCGCAAGCTTTGCTTCCAGATCCTCTGTGGTAGATACTAACGCTTCCTTGTTCTCTGCCATTTTACTTGACCATCCTTCCGAAAAATTCAAACTTTCGAATCAAAATGCAATAAGTTTTTTCTTATCACATTATTTATTATACATCTGTGTTAAAAATTTGTCAATCGGTTTTTGCGCGATATTTGGGGCAAAAACAAATTTTGTAGGAATAGACAAAAAATAATAAAAACCGTGAAAAACACTGTGGTTTTTCACGGACTGAAAAAGTATAGATTTCTATTGCCGCCAATAAAAAGCAGTTGGGAGTCAGCTCATAGCTATCTTGTCGCGGACGCGGTAAAGCTCGTCGAGAAAACGGTTGTCGGCTTCGGTTAAGCGGTAGAAGGAATGGTACACGAGCAGGTCTTTGTGCTTTTTCGACATTCCCTTGCATCTGCGCTGGACAAGTCCCGAGCTTTCGAGTATCTCCTTCGGCATGGGGGAGACCCACATGAAGGTGGTCGGTACGCCTTTGAGCAGATCGAACTGGCTGCCCCGCTCATAAACGTATATCCTTCTGGCGGAGCGTTCCTCCTCGTTTCTGCGCGTGTATGAATCGGACAGATAGGGCACCGAAAGGTCGCCGTGGATAATTTCCGTCATGCCCGAAAGATATTCGTAAGGCACCTCATCGTATTGGGCGAGTGGACTGTCCTTCGACATCAGCAGCCGATACTCAAATTTGAGGATAAGCTCATGCTTCATTGCCTTTTCGCTGAGCATGGACAGGAAATATTCCTCATACGCCGTATCATAGCGGATTATCGCCATATTGTGAGTGCTGTCTGCGACATTTTCTATGGCTTCAACGGAGTTGGTCTCTTTGAAGTTGATGTCGAGATTTTTTGAAGGGTCCAGCTTCTTCACAAAATCGGTGAAGGCATGGGCTATATAGGATGCTCTGGGCACGGATATCCCGAAGGATATGCAGTTTGTGGCTTCGGGCTTGTACAGTCCCTCTATCTTTTCGAGCTGAATGAGTATCGCACGGGCGTATTCCAGAAATTCTGCACCCTTTTCCGTGGGAAAAACACCCTTTGCCGTTCTGTTGAAAATGGTGATGCCGACTTCGTTTTCGACTTCCTTGATCGCCTTTGAAAGGTTGGGCTGTCCCATAAAAAGATTGGACGCCGCCTTTGTAATGGAGCCTACCCGCTCGACCTCCACCATGTATTTCAGATGCTGAAGATTCATTTACTCAATCATTCCTTTATAAGTTTTTGCCGGTTGTTCATGCGCCTCGGTGAGTATCAGGATACCACCTGTGCTGCGGGGAGGTCGTTGAATTTTTCCACGTATTCGATAAATTCGTTCTCGGGAAGAGGACGGGAGAAATAATAGCCCTGGATATAGTCGATGCCCAGCTTTTCCATTTCATCGAGCTGTTCCTTTGTCTCAATTCCCTCGGCGACTATCTTTTTGCCCATTTTCTTGACCATAGCGGCAAGGCTTTCGATAAGTATCTTTCCCTCTTCGGTCTCGGTGGCGCGGTCGATTATGGACTTGTCGAATTTGATTATCATCAGCGGCATATCCACCATGGAACTGATATTTGAGTATCCCGTGCCGAAATCGTCCAGAGAGAAGGTGTACTCGTGGTCAACCAGCATCTGCATGTTGTGCATGAGCATAACGGGGCGTTCCGCGGCGGCGGTCTCGGTTATTTCAAGGTTGATGTTCTTGCTGTTTACGTTGTTGTCAACAGCGAGGGACATGATGATATCCGCAAGATTTTTCTGCATGCACTGTATCACCGACAGATTGACCTCGATGTAATCCAGTCCCATGGTTTCGATGTTGTGCCGTTTCATGAAATCGAAGACCATTTTCAGCACACACTTGCCTATCTGGATAATGCTGCCGTTTCTCTCCGCAATGGGGATAAACTCGGCAGGGGAGATAAGCCCGTATTCGGGATCGATAAGGCGGATAAGCGCTTCCGCAGATACTATCTTCTTGTCCTTGACGGAGTAGATAGGCTGATAATACATGCAGAAGCCGTCGTTTTCAATAGCCTTTTTAATGCAGTTTTCCACGATAAGAGTTCTGGAGTTGTCCTTAAGCTCCGCGTGGGAGGCGTACTGAAGCTGTCCCGACGTGATCTTTTCGCTTTTGAGATAATCGGCGTAGGCGTATATCTTATCGCAGGAGTCGGCGTCTCTGGGTATCTTGACCTCCAGGATCTTTATGGATATGAGGAAATCCGCTCCGTCCACGTCCCATGGCATCCCGAAGCGCCTGTTGACGCTGCCGAAAAAGATATCCTTCGATGAAGGGGTCAGTCTCGGGAAGATGGCATAGGTGCCGTTGTCTATGTAGAACACGTTTTTATCGGTTATTTCCTCAAAATAGAGTCCTATTTTTTTAAGTATCTCGTTTACCTTGTCATGTCCGATAGTGAGGTTTAAAAGGCGGCTGTTCTCCACGTAGATGATGTATACCGAGCTGTACTGGGCAGTCTTGAGATTGACCTCGAAGAATCTTCTGAAAGCGCGGTCGTTGGGTATTTCGGTAACGGCGTCGATGTAGTCCTCGGCGCGGTTTGTGAGAAGCTGGATGAAAAGCAGTCCGAACGCCGTGAACAGATTGGGAGACAGTATATCGGGGGACAGAAATTCGGATACGTATCCTATCTCCGCAAGAAGCGCAAAGGTAAACAGCGAGCATATCACCTTATTTTCGGTGGTCTTCTTGAAGAGCAGGCAGTTGACTATCCCGTAAATGACAAAATACAGCGAAAATGCGATCATCACAGCAGTTCCCACAGCTTCGGAAACGCGGTCGGAGCTGCTGTTGAATCTGAATATAAGGTCGTTTGCGTATGCCACGACAAGGAACATCATTTCCGCCGCAGCGGGTGCGAACATAACGGCTTTGTTTTTAAGCTGCGGACCGAAAATGCTTATGTCGTACACCGACAGGCAGTATGCAGCGAACATGAAAAACATGGTACATTCCGCCAGAAGAGCTATGTAGGACCATATGCGCATATACCCCACCGAAAACGCCTCGGGCGAAGCAAGCGCAAAATCGCTTACTATCCGAGCAGCCGAGCTGATTATAACGGTTAGAGAAAGTCCCGTAAAAACTTTATTCTGAAGCAGATCGAAGGATTTGCGGTGAATATTTACAGACAGGACGCTCACGGCGATGAGCAGCGAACAGACGTCGAAGGCTATTGAAACAGCCATTTAAGATCCCCCTTTTTCGGACAATAGTTATATCTGTTTATATTATACTATATTTTTTATCTTTTTTCAATAGATTTATTTAATTTAACAAATTAGACAGATATACCCGCAAATTTGGAGTATATATTTGCGGAATAGTGACGTAAAATGTTGATTTTATGTTTGCGGTACTCGTAAAATGATGTCAGAATAATACAAAAATGTTAATAAATGCTTAATGATAGGAGAGGTGATCATTTAAAATTGTCTGTTATATCTTCCGTTTTTGTGGCTGTGAACATCAGGCTGAATTTCTGTGCAATATGACGGAAAATCTGCAGGCAGATTGTGTGCAAAGCCATCAGGCGTGCCTTGTGCGGTGCGGTCCCAGTATAAAAGAGCAATAAACATTATATTAATAATTAATCCCTTGCATTCTTCGGAAAAATATGATATAATAAATAAGTATTTTTACATCAATTCAAAATGGAGGAAATCAAAATGGTAGTAATCGAAATGGAAAACGGAAAGAAAATCAAGCTGGAGCTTTATCCCGACGCGGCTCCCATAACCGTTGAAAACTTTGAAAATCTCGTAAAGTCGGGCTTTTATGACGGACTTATCTTCCACCGCGTTATCGAGGGCTTTATGATACAGGGCGGCGACCCCGAGGGCACGGGCATGGGCGGCTCCGGCAAGAACATCAAGGGCGAATTTGCCGCAAACGGCGTGAAGAATCCTATAAAGCACACCAGAGGCGTTATCTCCATGGCTCGCTCCATGATGCCCAACAGCGCAAGCTCACAGTTCTTTATCATGCACAAGGACGCTCCTCATCTTGACGGCAACTATGCCGCTTTCGGCAAGGTAGTCGAGGGTATCGAGGTAGTCGACGAGATAGCGTCCACCAAGACGGACTACAACGACAGACCCGCTGCCGATCAGATCATGAAGAAGGTCTACATCGAAGAATAATTTTCCCGAAAGGATAGCTCATGGATATTAACAATAAGCTTGCGGAGGAATTCAAGCTCCGCAGGCAGCAGATAGACAATACCGTCGCTCTTATCGACGACGGAAAGACCATTCCCTTTATCGCCCGTTACCGCAAGGAGATGACAGGCTCTCTCGACGACCAGCTGCTCCGCGAAATATACGACAGACTCACGTATCTGCGCAATCTGGATAAGCGCCGTCAGGAGATATCCGAGGCGATAGAGGCGCAGGGCAAGCTCACCGAGGATATCTCCGCGGATATCGCCTCGGCGGAAACTCTCGTTGAGCTGGAGGATATCTACCGTCCCTACAAGCCCAAGCGCAAGACCCGCGCTTCCGTGGCAAGGGAAAAGGGACTGGAACCTCTTGCGGCGCTTATACTGCTGCAGAACAAGAATACCGACCCTCTTGCGGAGGGAGCTAAATTCGTTTCCGCAGAAAAGGAGGTCCCCGACGCGGAAAGCGCTGTCAAGGGCGCTATGGATATCATCGCCGAGGATATCTCCGATAATGCGGATATCCGAAAGGAACTGCGGGAGCTTTTCTTCCGCACGGGAAGCGTGGCATCAAAGGCTTCCGACCCCGATGAGGAGACCGTATACAAGAACTATTACGATTTCTCCGAGCCTGTGAAGAAGATAGCGGGACACCGCATACTTGCCATTGACAGGGGAGAGCACGAGGGCAAGCTGAAGGTCTCCGTTGAGATACACGAGGGTGACGGTGAGAAGGTACTCTTCGCAAAATATGTAAAGAATGACAGCGCCTGCGGAAGGCTTGTCAGAGAAGCCGCCGAGGACAGCTTTTCAAGGCTTATCTATCCCTCGGTGGAGCGGGAGATACGCAGCGAGCTCACCGAAAAGGCGGACGAAGCCGCTATCAAGGTATTCGCTTCGAATCTGCGGCAGCTTCTTATGCAGCCGCCCGTCAAGGGGATAGTGACCCTCGGCCTTGACCCCGGCTACCGTACGGGCTGCAAGGTGGCAGTGGTAGACCATACGGGAAAGGTCCTCGAAACAGCTGTGGTACACATCACGCTGGGCAATAAGGACAACATCGCCCGCGGCAAGGAGATTCTGAAAGGGCTTATTGCAAAGCATAACGTCAACGCCATATCTATCGGAAACGGAACGGCTTCGAGAGAATCCGAAGCGGTGGTCGCCGAGATAATCCGGGAGATACCGCAGAAGGTGGCTTATATGGTGGTATCCGAAGCGGGAGCGTCCGTGTATTCGGCTTCAAAGCTGGCGGCGGAGGAATTCCCCGATTACGACGTTTCCCTGAGAAGCGCGGTCTCCATTGCAAGACGTCTGCAGGACCCCCTTGCGGAGCTTGTGAAGATAGACCCGCAGGCTATCGGCGTGGGACAGTATCAGCATGATATGCCCAAGGCGCGCATGGACGAGGCTCTCGGCGGAGTGGTGGAGGAATGCGTCAATTCCGTGGGAGTAGACCTGAATACCGCTTCGGTATCGCTGCTTTCCTATGTTTCGGGCATCAACTCGGGCATTGCCAGAAAGATAGTGGAGTACCGTGAGGAAAACGGCTCCTTTACCGACAGAAAGCAGCTTCTCAAAGTGTCCAAGCTGGGACCGAAGGCATTCGAGCAGTGCGCCGGATTCTTACGCATACGCGACGGAAAGGACCCACTTGACAACACGGCTGTTCATCCCGAAAGCTATTCCGCAGCCAAGAGCATTATCGAGCAGTGCGGCTTCTCACTTGCGGATATTTCCGACGGAAAGCTTTCCGATATCGGCGAAAAGGCTAAGAAAATAGGCATGAAGCAGATAGCGGAAAATGCAGGTATCGGCATGCCTACGCTGACCGATATCCTGGGTGAGCTTGCAAAGCCCGGAAGAGACCCCCGCGACGAGCTGCCTCCTCCTCTTATGAGAAGCGGCGATGTCATGGAGATAAAGGACTTAAAGCCCGGAATGGAGCTTATGGGAACGGTCCGCAATGTCATAGATTTCGGCGCATTCGTGGACATCGGAGTCCATGAGGACGGTCTTGTCCACATTTCGCAGATGTGCGATAGATTCATCAAGCACCCTCTTGAAGCAGTCAAGGTGGGTCAGGTAGTCAAGGTGAAGGTCCTTGACGTGGACGTAAAACGGGGAAGGATATCCCTTACTATGAAAGGTTTAAGTAAGTAAAGGTCACCTCGTTTAAACCATAGTGCCTCAGATGCGCAGTCAGATTTTTCGTCAGGTTGCATAGAAATTTCGCAGGCAGGCTGACGCCTGTCAAGAAATTTCTGTGCAAGATGACGGAAAATATGCAAGCAGATGAGGTGCTAAGGCGACAGACGGTGGTTTGAACGAGGTGACCTAAAGTATATCGGAGGAACTAAGCTATGGGCTTTTTTGATTTTTTCAAGAAGATATTTCCCGAAAAAACTGCGCCGCAGTCAAAACCGCGCAGGGACGACGAGCCCATAGACTGGACCTCCATGTACGCTGTGGTGAATAATCTGGGCATCAGGGGATATATCCGTAAGCATAACGAGGAATGTCAGTATATCTGGAGCAATCTTGTCCCCGAGGACGGTCAGGCGGACAGCGTTCAGGGCGAGCTTCTCCGCGAGGCGGTCAAGCTTCGGGTGGAGGCATGCAACAACGGCAACGTCAACTGGGACGATAATTTCGCATGGTTCTGCGGGAATATCGGAGATATCCTCACGGGCTCAGGCGTGTTTGGCGACGAGGAATGCATAAGGATACGCAAGGTGCTGGGCTTTATCTGGGAAAACGGCGAATATGCGAGAAGCTATCGGGACGGCGAGATACCCGACGACGACTGCGACCCGCTTAAGCTGGCATACACCGACGATGACCTGTACTATTATTTGTACGACGCCGTGGCGGAATATTATCTTGCCAACAGAGAGCCTATACCTTATGAAAAGAAGGATTTTATCCGCAGATAATTGTGAAAGAAGAAAAAGTAAATGAAAACCAAGACCGAAGAGCTTCTGACAAGATACGGCTTTGTCATTCTGTTTGCGATGATATGCTGTCTGTTGTGGGGAAGCGCTTTTCCCTGTATAAAGATAGGATATGAATGGTGCGGCGCGGGCGGCAATGCTCCGTCGAAGATACTGTTCGCGGGAATGAGATTCACCCTTGCGGGCATTATGGCAGTCATAGTGTGCAGTATCATCTCAAAAAAGCCCCTTATCCCGAAAAGCGGGAAGACTGTGGCGCATATAGCGATATTGTCGATTTTTCAGACAATTCTGCAGTATCTGTTCTTTTATATCGGACTTTCGAATACAAGCGGAGTAAAGGCTTCCGTTATTGAGGGAGCCAATGTTTTTATTTCGCTTATCGTTTCCTGCTGTATTTTTAAGATGGAAAAATTTACCGTAAGAAAACTGATGGGCAGCATTATCGGCTTTGCGGGCGTGGTGCTCATCAATCTGGGCGGAGGACTTGACGCGGCGTTTTCTCTAACGGGCGAGGGATTTATCCTGATATCGACGGTGGCGTATGCATTTTCCTCGGTGATAATGAAGCGTTTTTCCGCCGAGGATGACCCTATGCTGCTAAGCGGCTGGCAGTTCATTATCGGAGGACTTGTCATGACTGCGGCGGGAGCGCTTACGGGCGGCACAGTTGATATCTCCGCTTCAAAAGGAGTGCTTATGCTGATATATCTTGCCTTTGTATCGGCAGCGGCGTATACGCTCTGGGCGGTGCTTTTAAAATATAATCCCGTGTCGAGGGTATCGGTATTCGGATTTATGAATCCCGTTTTCGGAGTGATACTGTCGGCTGTGCTGCTGAAAGAGTACGGCGCATTTTCTCTCCGCGGAGCAATTGCGCTGATACTGGTCTGCGCGGGGATATATATCGTCAACTGCAAGCATGATGAAACGGGGGAGCATAATGTCTGATAAATATGAGATACTCAAATCGGTCTACGGATATGACAGCTTCCGTCCCGCACAGGAGGATATCATCGACAGCATCTTATCGGGACGGGACGTGCTTGCGGTCATGCCTACGGGAGCTGGAAAATCGGTGTGCTTTCAGGTGCCCGCCCTTATGTTGGATGGCATAACGCTGGTCATATCTCCGCTTATCTCGCTTATGGCAGATCAGGTCAGCGCCCTTGTGCAGTCGGGTGTGAGAGCGGCTTATCTGAACAGCTCCCTTACGGCGGGACAGCAGTATGCGGTGCTGAACAATATCCGTGCGGGAACGTACAAGATAGTCTATGTGGCTCCCGAGCGCCTTGAAACGGAGGGCTTTCTGAAAACGATATCCGATATAAAGATATCCATGATAGCGGTGGACGAGGCGCACTGTATCTCCCAGTGGGGACAGGATTTCCGTCCCAGCTACATGAATATCACAAGCTTTGCGGAGCAGCTGCCCTATCGTCCCGTGATATCGGCGTTTACCGCCACTGCCACGGACCGCGTAAAACGGGATATCATCGACAGCCTTAAGCTTAACGACCCCTATTCGGTGACAACGGGCTTTGACCGAAATAATCTGTATTTCGGCGTTATCCGCGAGCGCAGGCGGGAAGAGATACTGCTGAAAATGATAGAGGACCGTGAGGGAAAAAGCGGCATCGTTTACTGTTCCACCCGAAAAAATGTGGAGAAGATATCCTTTATGCTGGAAAATCACGGGATATCCGCTGCGCCCTATCATGCGGGAATGCCCGACGCCGACCGCAGGAAAAATCAGGAGGATTTCATCTACGACCGCATAAAGGTCATAGTCGCCACCAATGCCTTCGGTATGGGCATCGACAAATCCAACGTTTCCTATGTTATCCATTATAATATGCCCAAGGACATGGAAAGCTATTATCAGGAGGCGGGACGTGCAGGACGTGACGGTGAGAACGCGGACTGCGTCATACTGTTCAGCGGCTCCGATTATATGACCAACAAGTTCTTGATCGAAAACGGCAGCGAAAATGAGGACGAGGACGACAATGCGAAGGCTGTCCGCATAAAAAAGGACATGAAGCGGCTGAATATCATGATGGATTACTGCAGCGGAGCAGGGTGTCTGCGAAGCTTTATCCTGCGCTATTTCGGAGATACGGCGGAAGGCTACTGCGGGAACTGTTCCTACTGTCTGGATAATTCGGACAAGCAGGATATAACCGTGGAGTCGCAGAAGATACTGTCCTGTATAATACGCATGGAACAGCGGTTCGGTGCTTCGACGGTCATCGACGTTCTTCGCGGTTCGAAAGCTAAGAAGATATACGAACTGGGCTTTGACAAGCTTTCTACATACGGCATTATGGAGGATACCTCTGCGGAGACTCTGCGGTATCTGCTTTCGGTGCTGCAGAACATGGGATATATCGTCCGCGAGGGTGAGGAATATCCTGTCCTGAAGATTACTCCAAAAGCTATGGCTGTCCTTAAGGGCAGGGAAATAGTGGAAGCGAACCTGCCCTCCGAGAAAAAGGCAAAGCGCCAGAAGCTTGGCAGGTCTGCGGAAAAGGAATCGGAGGAATACTCCATAGACCCGCAGCTTCTGTCAAAGCTGAAAAAGCTGCGGACGGATATCGCTTCGAAGGAAAGCGTTCCCGCGTATGTGGTGTTCTCCGACGCTACTCTCCGTGATATGTGCGCAAAGCTGCCCCGCACCTCCGAGCAAATGCTGGGCGTTGCGGGAATAGGCGCAAAGAAAATGGAAAAGTACGGCAATATATTCCTGGACGAGATAAAAAAGCACATCGACAGGTACGGCACAGGCGAAAAAGCCACCTCTCAGCAGAGAGCGGACAACAGCTCGCCGCTGTCGGTCATCGCCGCAAAGGCAAAGCAGATAAGTCCCTCGTCGGAGGAGCTGCCTATCACGCAGTTTGCCGACCATCTTATCGGCGAAGCGGGGCTCAACTCCAAAACGAAGCCTGTGCGGGAAGCTGTTTCCATGTGGCTGATAAGCAAGGGCTTTCTCACAGAGACCACCGACGACAAGGGGATAAGCTGCAAGACCACCACGCCTCTTTCCGAGGAGATAGGTATCCATCTTGTATCGAGAATGTCGGCGGCGGGCACCTTTTATTCATCGGTGGTATACACTCCGAAGGCGCAGCAGTTCATACTCGACCATTTCACGGAAATTGCGCAGCTTGGAAATAATATGTAAAGGATAGATATAAATGAAAATAAGAGCTATACTCCTTGCTTTGACTGTATGCGTGGGAATGAATATCCCCGCAGTGCCCGCAGCGGCAGACGGAGAAGAATACTATGAGATCGAAATCGACGATACAAAGCAGGGCTGGTATAGAATAGCATCAACGGGGGAAAGGACATATTATATCGACGGGGAAAAGGCAAGGGGACTTACCGAAATAGAGGGACGGCTTTTTTACTTTGACGAAAACGGCGTAATGCTCACCGATACATGGCAAAAGCTCGGCGGAGACAGCTATTATTTCGGCAAAAAAGGATATGCTCTGTCGGGCAGGCAGATAATTGACGGTACAGACTATATTTTCGGCAGCGACTGCATACTTCTGCGCGAAAACAGGCGGACAAACATAGTAAAGACCTCGCCCGCTCCCTACACCTACGACGATATGTCCGAGGACATCGAAAAGCTTGCGAAAAGATACCCCGAGCTTATTGAGTACGGCATTATCGGCGTCACAGCCGACAGCAGAAATATCTACGATATCGTCATGGGAGACCCCGGCGCGGATAAGCAGATAGTAATTCAGGCAAGCTGTCATGCAAGGGAATATATGACGTCCCTGCTTGTTATGGAGCAGCTGGAATACTGTCTGAACGGATATTATACCGATGAATATAACGGCGTGCTTTTCAAGGATCTGTTCGATGAATATGCTATTCATATTGTTCCTATGCTCAATCCCGACGGTGTGACGATAAGTCAGCTGGGCATCGACGGTATAAACGATGAGACTATCAGAGAAGCACTTCCCGAAATGTATGAAAACGCCGTTGAAAATGGGTATACCGATTATACCGAGGAAAGATATTATCAGCGCTGGAAGGCGAACGCTCTCGGAGTTGACCTGAACAACAACTTTAACGGCAGATGGGAGACTCTTAATGGTGCGGAAAGTCCCGCAGGCTGGTCCTATAAGGGAGAATATCCCGAAAGCGAAGCGGAAAGCGCGGCTATTACAAGCCTTATCCGAGGACTTTCAAATCCTCTGACGGTGGTGAGCTATCATGCCACAGGCTCTGTGCTGTGGTGGGATTACGGTCAGACGGGAGAATTTATGGAGCGCTGCACGGAACAGGCGGAGCTGATATCCTCGCTGACGGGATATCCTTTGAATCCCTATTCAAAAAGCTCGGCAGGCGGACTGTCCGATTGGATAATTGCCGAGTATTACGGAGATATAGTCCCCGAGACCATCGAGATAGGCAAGGGCGAGGCTCCCATGAAGATGTCGGAATACCGCGATATATGGAAACGCAACAAGGACGTTATCCCTGCGCTTGCGTATCTGTACGAGTACGGTGAAACAGAAGAATAAAATAACGTGAGTGAGAGACCGAGGCTTCTCACTCACGTTTTTGTTATAGGAAAAGTCTTCCGATGTGCGAAACAACAGCGCACAGGACAAATCCCACGGCGGTGGGGATAAATATTGACAATAACGTCCATTTCAGCTTTCCCGATTCTTTTTTTATGGTAAGACAGGTGGTGGCGCAGGGAAAATGACACATCATGAAAATTATCATGCAGACTGCGGTCAGTACGGTCCAGCCGTTGTCAATGAGCAGCAGCTTCAGGCTTTCAAGGCTGTCATAATCGGCGATAACTCCCGAGCAGGTGTATGCGGTGAGTATTATAGGCAGCACTATCTCATTTGCGGGAAAGCCTAAGATGAAGGCTATCAGGATAGTACCGTCCAGTCCCATGAACCGTCCGATTGGGTCGAGAGCGTCTGCGCATATGGAAAGCAGCGTGCCGTCATTGACAGAAATGTTTGCCATGAGCCAGATTATAAGTCCTGCGGGAGCGGCGGACATCACCGCTCTTCCGAGGACAAATACCGTTCTGTCCAGCAGTGAGCGGACAATGACCTTGCCTATCTGCGGGCGTCTGTATGAGGGCAGCTCCAGCGTAAAGGAGGACTGCTCGCCCTTTAACAGCGTGACGGAAAGCAGCTTTGACACAAGAAATGTGATAAGCACTCCGCCGATGATGATGCCTGTAAGTATCAGTGCGGACTGCACCGAGCCGCCTATTCCCGTGCCCACAAAGAAGACAGTCACTATTGCGATAAGGGTGGGATATTTACCGTTGCAGGGCACGAAAACGTTGGTCAGCATTGCAATGAGCCGTTCACGGGGAGAATCAATAATGCGGCAGCCGGTAACTCCCGCGGCGCTGCACCCGAGACCCATTGCCATGGTGAGAGCCTGTTTTCCGCAGGCGCCCGCCCATTTGAAGCAGCGGTCCAGATTGAACGCCATTCTCGGCAGATAGCCCGAATCCTCCAGCAGCGTGAAAAGTGGGAAGAAAATAGCCATAGGCGGCAGCATTACCGATACCACCCATGTAAGCACATGATATATTCCGTCGATAAGTATGCCCGTAAGCAGGGGAGGCGCGGATATGCTTTCAAGACCCGTTTTTATCAGTCCGCCGAGATAATTAAAGCCGTCGAAAAGCAGCTGTGAGGGATAATTCGCCCCTGCGACGGTTATCCAGAGAATTATCATCAGCAGCGCAGCCATGAAAAGGACTCCCCATACCCGATGAGTAACTATCCTGTCGATTTTTCTGTCCCGCTCGTAGTAGTCGGGCTTGTTTATATGTACGCACTCTGAGGAAATTTCCTCGGCGCGCCTGATAATGGCGGTGACTATCTTATCCTTGACGTCCTCGCAGCAGCCGTATTTGCCGCAGTCCTCGCAGGAGCAGCAGTGCCGCAGATCCTCGGTGCATTCCTTTATTATATCACTTTCGAAGTCGATGTCTGTTTTATCGGTGAGACTGCTTTTCATGGAGGAGTCGCAGTCCAATATGCGCAGCGCGGCAAAGCGTGGAGCCATTTTACAGTGCAGCTTATCGCCGATCTCACCCGAAATAAGAGACACTGCGCTTTCGATAACGTCGTCGTAGATAACGGGGGGAGTATATTCCCTTTTGGCGGCAGCCTCGGGGATACGCTCCAGAAATTCGGATATTCCGACGTTTTCACGGGCAGACATTCCGCAGACGGGAATACCCAGCAGCGCCTCAAGGCGGTCAAGATCGACAACTATCTCCTTTTTCGCCGCCTCGTCCATGAGATTCACGCAGAGGATAACGTTGGGGGTTATCTCCATGGTCTGCAGCACAAGATTGAGATTCCGTTCCAGACAGGAAGCGTCACAGACCACAGCAACGGCGTCGGGGTCATCATAGCAGATGAAATCCCGTGCGTTTTCTTCCTCTGCGGAGTGGGCGAACAAGGAGTATGTTCCGGGCAGATCGGCGAAGATGTACCGCTTGCCGTTATGTACGCAGACGCCCTGACCTGTCGAAACGGTCTTACCCGTCCAGTTTCCTGTGTGGCGTTTCAGACCGGTAAGAGCGTTGAACAGGGTACTTTTCCCCACGTTGGGATTACCTGCCAACGCCACAAGGATATCCCCATCCTGCCTTTCGATGATGTTATCCTCGGTCTCGGAATTGATACCCGTACTTTTTCCCGTTAAGCCCATATTCGGCGCTCCCTCCTTTTCTCTGCATATTATTATACTCTGTTTCGGGGGAGAATATTCCAAAAAAAACGGACTGTACCGAATCCGATACAGTCCGTAAATATTTAGTGCGTACTCAATAACTGCCCGAAGGGCAGTTATTGGCTGAAAATCCTGTAAAACAGGATTTTCAGCGGCACAAATCAAAGATTTGTGCCG
>JALEMR010000013.1 GCA_022768245.1 Oscillospiraceae bacterium | reverse complement strand
TTATTACCCCGAGGAAAACGGCGGATTTATGCAGGTTTCGGGTCTTACATACGAGATTCACTCCTACATTCCCTCCTCCGTTAAGACCGATGATGACGGAAATTTCATAAGCGTTGACGGGGAATACCGTGTGAAGAATGTTATGGTAAACGGCGAACCCCTTGACCTTGCAAAGACCTATACACTTGCTTCTCATAACTATATGCTCCTGAGCTGCGGTGACGGAATGACAATGTTCAAGGACTGCAATGTAGTTGCAAGGGAAATTATGATCGACAATCAGATGCTTATCGAATATATTGCCGATGATCTGGGCGGCACCGTTGGCGAGGAATATTCCGCCCCCAAGGGCAGCGGACGGATTACTATTATTTCCGAGGCGCCTGCCGATACCGAGACGGAGGCACCCAAATCGGGAAATACATCGCTGACGGCTATATTTGCACTTATTGGTCTGTCGGGCATAGTGGCTGCGGCTTCACGCAGAAGGTAAGCATTAGAGGAGAATGGAAAATGAACATCAAAGACCGTATGATAATGGAGGATTATCATAAGCAGAGGGATGATTTTATTCGTCTGGGTGATATCGTTCACGAAATACTGAGATGTATCGCTTCCGATTCGGGCATACTTGTAATGGGCATCGAGCACCGTGTTAAAAGTGCGGAAAGTCTTGAGGGTAAGCTTTACCGAAAGGGAGACGCATATCAGAGCATTGACGACCTTACCGATATACTGGGTGCAAGGGTCATATGCTATTTCACAGACGAGGTGGACAAGTTCGGCAGGCAGGTGGAGGAAGCGTTTGTCATTGACCATGATAATTCCATAGACAAGCGTGCGGTCATAAGAGCGGACTCATTCGGTTATCTTTCACTGCACTACATATGCAGTCTGCCTTCTGATAAGGGTTATCCCGAAGAATACTGTGGCAAGCGGTTTGAAATACAGATACGCACAATTCTCCAGCACGCATGGTCAATTGTAAATCACGATCTGGGATATAAAAGCGAGTTCGGTATGCCGAGGGTCGCTGCCCGTGAATTTGCACGGCTTGCGGGACTTATGGAGATAGCCGATGATGAATTTATCCGTGTTCGTGAAACTATGAAAAATTACACCCGTGAAACAAGGGAAAAGATAATAAATAACGAAGCGGACGATATTCTTATCGACATGGTTTCCTTAAACGAATATATGCAGCGAAACCGCCGTATGCAGGAGCTTCTGAAAGCACTTTCGGATATTGACGGGGCAGAGATAACCTATTCCGACCCCGAAAGCTATATCGAACAGCTGAAATGGCTGAAAAAGAATACTATCGGAGATTTGCAGGATATGCTTGAGAAAAACTTCGAGCTTATTATCAAGCTTGCACGGAGAACTCTTGAGGGTATGGAGCTTGATATTCTTGCATCAAATGCCGCTCTCAGGCTGCTTTGCCGTGCGGAGCTTATAAGCGGCGGCTATACCGAAGAGCAGGCGGCAGAATTTATCTCCCTTTCCGTTAAGAAAAAGGAGCGTGCCGAACGTCAGGCAAAGCATCTTTTCAAAATGTATGGTGAGATATCGGGAAAATAAGCATATAAATTTGGAGGAATGTTCTTGAAAAAAATTGACAGGAAAAAGGTCGCTGTAATAGTATTTTTAATAAGTGCAGTGCTGTTTTTCGCCTTTACAATGCCATTCAGACTGCGGCTTGCGGCGGCGGATATTACGGAAATGCGTCCCGTTTCGGCGCTTACTCCGGTGCTGGGATTGATATTCGGACTGCCTGCGGCGGCGGGCTGTGCTGTGGGAAATATCGCAGCTGATATGCTTTCGGGCTATGAGTTATCCTATGCTCTGTTAAACGGCGCGCAGCAGCTTTTGTACGGCATGCTTGCCTATGTGCTCTGGCGCAGGATCAACAAGGAGCACGACGGAAGTGAATTCTGCCTTGACAGCGTTTCAAGGCTGTTAAAGATGTTTCTTGTAATGGCTGTGGTGGCAGCAGTAACGGTGGTATGCTCTGCCGTTACAAATCATGTTTACAACGTTTCCGATATCATAACAATAAATAGTCTGTATGCCTTTATCAATACCTTTGATTCGGGTGTAATGTTCGGCTGTCCTTTGATGATAGGCGGGCATTTCCTGCAGAAATACCTTGCCGACCTGGCAGACGGCAAAAAGGAAAAGATAATCACATTTTCTCTGAATGAGCGTATGATCGTAAATACGCTTATTACGGGACTTGGAATCTGCCTTCTCATAGGTACTGCGGTATATGTCACTGACAAGATAAGCACCGAGGACAACACAGTTGGACTTTGGGGCAGGATATATCTCTTCCAGACCCTTGCGCTGAATTTCTACTTTGCACTTTCAATGGGCTTTATGTGGTTTACCGAAAAGAAAATTTCCCGTCCCGTGGAGCACCTTGCTGATGTGGCAAAGGAATATTATGCGGAGCATTCCGATGATGAAGGAAGGAAAAAGCTCCTTGATGCCTGCAGCGAATATTCAAAGGACAATACCGAGGTCGGTAATCTTGCCCGCTCATACATCTCAATGGCGGAGGATCTTGAAAGCTATGTAGACAATCTCCAAAAGGTCACAGCCGAAAAGGAACGTATCAACGCAGAATTAAGCCTTGCTTCAAGCATTCAGGCGCATATGCTGCCCTGCATTTTTCCTGCGTTCCCCGAACACAGCGAGTTTGATATTTACGCTACAATGACTCCTGCAAAGGAGGTCGGCGGCGACTTTTACGATTTCTTTATGGTGGACGATACCCATGTTGCCGCAGTTATGGCAGACGTTTCGGGCAAGGGAGTTCCTGCTGCGCTGTTTATGGTAATTGCGAAAACGCTGATAAAGAACTACGCTCAGAGCGGTATCGAACCCTATCAGGTGTTCACCACAGCAAATCGTATGCTCTGCGACGGAAATGATGCGGGGCTGTTCGTCACGGCGTGGATGGGCGTGCTTGATATTACAAGCGGAAAGCTTACATACGTCAATGCGGGACATAATCCGCCGATGATAAGGCAGAAGGGCGGCAGCTTTGAATATCTCCGTTCACGTCCGGGCTTTGTTCTTGCGGGAATGGAGACCGTAAAGTATCGTCAGAATGAGCTTATGCTGGAGCCGGGGGACAGGCTGTTTCTTTACACCGATGGCATCACTGAAGCTACAAGCTCTGCAAAGGAGCTTTATGGCGAACAGCGGCTCAGCGAATATCTGAACGGTCACGCCGACAATTCTGCGGAGGATATCCTTCACGGACTCAAAGCCGATGTTGACAGCTTTGTGGGAGAAGCTCCGCAGTTTGACGATATGACTATGCTTATGCTTGATTATAAAAAGAAACAGGAGGTGTAAGTATGACCGAGAAGGTTTTTGCCGCAAATGACGAGGCGCTGAACGATGTGCTTGCATTTGCGGAAGAAGAGCTTGAAAAGGCAGAATGCCCGATGAAAGCTGTTATGCCGATTACGGTCGCACTTGAAGAAGTGTTCGTAAATGTGGCTCATTATGCCTATCCCGACAGCACGGGAGAGGTCAGTCTTTCCATTGATTTTGACAGCGAAAGCCGCCGGATGACATTTCAGATGACAGACAGCGGAATACCCTTTGACCCTCTTGCAAAGCCCGATCCAGACATCACGCTTTCAGCCGAGGAAAGGCAGATAGGCGGTCTTGGAATCTTTATGATGAAAATGACCATGGATGAAGTCAGCTACGTCTACCAAGACGGCAAAAATATACTTACAATGAAAAAATCTATTTAAAGGAGAAATTTACTATGACTATCACAAACGAAAGAAACAATGAGCAGCTCACCATTGCCCTCGAGGGCAGACTGGACACTACTACCGCACCTCAGCTTGAGAAATTTTTGAGCGAAAATACCGATGGTATCAAGGATATGGTGCTGGACCTGGAAAAGCTGGAGTACATATCCTCCGCGGGACTTCGTGTTATCCTCGGTGCACATAAGCAGATGAGCAAGATAGGTTCTTTAAAGCTTATAAACGTCTGCGATGAGGTAATGGAAGTCTTTGATATGACAGGCTTTACCGATATTCTGGATATTGAATGAGTCTGAACGGCAGGTAATGTGAAAAATGAATTGGATTTTACTGACTTTGGCGTGTATTTTATGCTGGAGCACCACAGACCTGTTCTACAAAAAAGGCTCGGATATCTCGGATAAATATTCCCACCTGAAATTCCTTGTATGGCTGGGCATTGTTATGGGAGCGTCAACCTTCCTGCTCCTGCCGCTGTCAGAACGTCAGCTGCCCCTCGGCGAGCTTTTTATAGAATATGTTGAGTATGCACCGTTTGCGGCAGCCTATGTTCTTGCGCTGATGTGCGGCATAATCGGCAGACGTTTTCTTGACGTTTCGGTTGCTTCTCCACTGGAAAATATTGACGGAGCATTTGCTGCAGTTATTCTGTTGATATATTTTGTTGCAACAGGAGCAATAACCGATCTTTCCGAGCATTTCACGCTTCTTGACCCCATTGGATTTATTCTGATAGTTTTCGGAGTGGTCTATCTGGGAATACAGGAGCAGAAGATATCAAAGGCGGAGGCAGCCTCAAATGCAGAAAAAAAGAAACACCCATTAGGTGCGCTTGCTTTTATTTTTCCATTTGTCTATACCCTGTTTGATGCCGTTTCTATGGTATTTGAGGGCGTTATCCTTAATGATGACGGCGGAGAGACGATGGGTGAAATAGATTTCATTATCCTTGAGGGAGTAATGTTTCTTATTATGGGAGCAGGTGCCTGGTTGTATCTCCTGCTCGCCAAGAAAACCATATATAATCCCTTCGGAAAGGGTGAAATGGTAAAGTGTGTTGCCGCTCTGACCGAGAATGCGGGAAATATTGTGTTTACCTTTGCGATAGCGAAAAATCCGATACTTACGCCGCCTGTCACCACCTCGTACTTTATTTTCACAATGATAGGCGCAAGGATATTTCTTAAGGAAAAAATGTCGAAAAAGCAGTATATATGTCTGTTTATTCTGTCAATCGGAATTATACTGCTGGGTATTTCCGAGATCGTCAAAAATTCATAGGATAAGCGAGGTGCCTCAAAATGGAACAGCAGTCGGTTTACAAAAAGCAGCAGAAGCTCACGGTTATGCAGTTTCTGATGGAGCTCCCCAATACAGCGGCAGTCACCGTTTCGGCGATAGCGTCACACTCGCTTATCGTATGGCTTGACTTTATTGATTCGCTGGGAAATGCGATGAGCGAATTGCTGGTGATACTGCTGTCACGTAAAATGTGCCGTGACCTTCGCTATGAGTACAATTACGGCGTTGGAAAGATAGAAGCCATGACAGCGCTCTTTTGCGACAGTATCAAGCTGTGCGGACTTTTGGCGGTAATGGTTTTATCTGTTATTCAAATAATGGTTCCTCAGAAGCCAAGCGATGTTCTGATATATGTTATCCTGTTCAAGGTGTTATGCGTTATTCTGGACGCAGGGTTTGTAAGAAGTCAGTACAAGATAAAAAAGGAAAATCCTTCAAGTATTGCACAGAGTGAATATATTGCGGTAGTCAGTGCGCTTCTTTTTGATGCAGGTGCACTGGTATCGCTTTTCTGCGTATGGATAATGAGAAACAGCATTGTATCGGGGTATATTTCCCCAGTTTTAAGTATGCTTATAGCGGTATATATGTTTATAATATGCGTTAAGCATGTTCGTCAGGCAATTTCCGAGCTTTCTGACAAGACTCTCCCCGAGGAGGAGCAGCTGAAGATACTGAAAGTCATTACAAAGCACGATGACGAATACAGCAGCTTCGGCAGCATTAAGTCACGCTATAACGGAACTGAGGTTATTATTGACATTTCAATGAGCTTTTCTCAGAGTACAACATACAGCGAGATAGCTGCTTTGCAAAAGGCTATGCAGGAAGAGCTTTCGGGAGAAATTGAAAACTGTCATATTGCCATTATCATAGAGTAAACGGCAGGCTGTCCGAAATGTACAGACGATGCCGTTACCATAATTTAAGGAGGAAAGAAAATGGGAAAAAGATTATCGGTGGTTTTACTGGTGCTTCTTACCTGTGTTTCTATGCTTACCGGGTGTATGAATAAGCAAGCTGCCGAAAATAACGGCAGCGAAAAAACGGGAAAGAAATTTGCGTCTCTGAATGATTTCTCAGGTGAGGTAATCGGCTTTGAAAAAGGTGCGTCTCTCGATATGACTATGAGAGAGATAATAGCGGATTATGAAACTAAATGGATGAACGATCTGTCCTCGGGCATTGAGGAAGTCAAATCGGGCAAGGCTGCCGCATTTGTCACCGATCTTCCCGTTGCTTTGAATGCGGTAAGTATGAATCCCGAGCTTGCTGTATTTCCTCAGCTTGCTTTTGAAGAGGACTATGCGTGGTGCTTCCCGAAGAACAGCAGTTACCTCGACGATTTTAACAAAGCACTTGCACAGCTTAAGGCTGACGGAACTCTTGACGAGATAAACAGTTACTGGATAGAAAGCAAAAATGCCGATAAGCAGCTTGAACCTCAGAAGAGCAGCGGAGAAAACGGTAAAATTATCATAGGCGGCAGTGCATCAATGGAGCCTATGGTATATATGAACGGTGATGGTGAGATAATAGGCAGAGAAGTTGCCGTTTGCAATGCGATATGTGATATTCTGGGGCTTAAAGCTGAATATGTAAATGTTCCCTGGGATGCTCTTGCTGAATCTATAGACTCCGGAAAGATCGATCTGTTCTTCGGAACGGTATCAGTGACCGAAGAACGCAAGCAAATAATGGACTTCTGTGACACTACCTATTCGGGCGGTGCGGCACTTATTGTCCGAAAGGACAGAATTGCTGACAGCACAGCTGCGGCTTCTGTATACGACGACTCCGATATTGAAGAAAAGCTTGCTCACGCTAAGATCGGTTCTGCAACTGGAACCTTGCTTATTGACGGCATCAGAGAGAACTATCCCGAAGCGGAGATAGTGGAATTCAACGATTTCGGCAATGCGGTGGAAGCACTTAAATCAAATAAGGTGGATTATGTGATAACATCCCGCTCTATGGTTTACAATTATGCGAGAAACAATAAGGAGCTTTATGTTATTGACCAAAATGTCCTTCACGACACCGATACGTGGGCATATGCCGCTGTACGCAAGGGATATGACAAGCTTTCCGAAATAAACGAAATCATCAACCGCTTTCGTGATGACGGAACGTCGGAAATTATAGAAAGCAACTGGCTGGGTGAAAATGCACCCTATGATCTGAGCGGTATCCCCGTAAACAAGGACGCTCCCAAATGGAAGGTGGGAATTTCCGCAGATAGTGAGCCAACCTGCTTCCTGAACGGTGAAGGCGAATACTGCGGTGTTGACTGTGAGACCGCAATGCGTATCGCATATGAAATGGGTATGCAGGTCGAGTTTGTGAATATGGACTTTTCAGCGCTTCTTCCTGCTCTTCAGAGCGGCAAGGTAGACTTTGTCATTGCCGATATGGGCTATACAGAGGAACGTGCTAAGGTCATTGATTTTACCGCTCCTTATCTGGATGACGGAAATATCGTACTTGCCAAAAAATCCGAAGAAGCTGTTGCCGCTGAGGCTGCTTCCTCTGTGGAAGCTTCCGAAGGCTTTATCGACAAGCTCAAAGCAAGCTTTACAAGAACATTCATCGCCGAAAATCGCTGGAAGCTGGTGCTGAACGGTCTGGGCGTAACCATAGTCATTTCTCTATGCGCATTTGTTATCGGCTCTCTCTGGGGCGGCGTGATATGCGCAGGACTCAGGTCAAACCAAAAAATTGCCGCTGTTCCCGCAAGGATATATGTGAGACTCCTTCAGGGTACGCCTATCGTTGTACTGCTGATGATACTTTACTACATTGTATTCAAGAGCTTTGACATTTCTGCGGTCATTGTTGCTATAATCGGCTTCTCCCTCAATCTGGGCGCATATACCTCTGAGATATTCCGCACAGCCATTGATTCCGTTGACAAGGGACAGATAGAAGCAGCTTCGGCTATCGGCTTCAGCAAGTTCAAGGTGTTTACGAAGATAATCTTCCCACAGGCGGCGAGAAATGCCCTTCCCGTTTACAAAGGCGAGTTTATCTCTCTTGTAAAGTCAACCTCTATCGTGGGATATATTGCTATTCAAGACCTTACAAAGGCAAGCGACATCATCAGAAGCCGCACCTATGAGGCATTCTTCCCACTTATCACAACGGCAATAATTTACTTTGTTGTTACCTACATATTCATTGTTCTGCTCAATATCCTTGAAAAGAAGATAGACCCGAAACGCAGAAAGAGAACTCTGAAAGGAGTTGATATCAAGTGATCAAGATAGAAAATCTCTGCAAAAAATATGGCGATTTCAGCGTGCTTGAAAATATCAATACCGAGATTCACAAGGGCGATGTGGTATCAATAATCGGTCCTTCGGGCTGCGGTAAAAGTACATTTATCCGATGCCTCAATCTCCTTGAACAGCCCACTTCGGGAAAGATCTTCATTGACGGAGAGGACATTCTCGATAAAAATGCAGATGTCTGCAAGCTCCGTCAGAAAATGGGAATGGTTTTCCAGTCCTTCAATCTGTTCTCTCACCTGATGATAATTGAAAACATTATGCTGGGACCTGTTGACCTTTTGAAAAAAAGCAGGCAGGAGGCGTATGACGAGGGTATGGAGCTGCTTGAAATGGTAGGTCTTGCAAACAAGGCTTTTGCTTATCCCGATGAGCTTTCGGGCGGACAGAAGCAGCGTGTCGCCATTGCAAGAACTCTTGCAATGCACCCGGATATTGTCCTGTTTGATGAGCCCACCTCCGCCCTTGACCCCACAATGGTAAGCGAGGTGCTTGCGGTTATCAGAAAGCTTGCCGCAAAGGGCATGACAATGATGATAGTAACTCACGAAATGAACTTTGCAAAGAACGTTTCCAACCGAATTTTCTTTATGAATGACAAGGGAATTTACGAGGACGGAACGCCGCAGCAGATATTTGAAAATCCGAAGAAGCCCAAGACAAAGGAATTTATCTATAAGATAAGAACATTTAACTTCACAATTGAGGACAAGAAATTTGACCTGTATGCCTTTAATTCGGAAATCGAGAACTTCCTCAAAAATCAGCTCTTTGATGAAAAGCGCATAAACAAAGTCCTGCTTGTCTGCGAGGAGATGATCTATAACTATATCTTCAAAAGCTTCGGTGACAGCTTTTCGCCCGTTGAATTTACCCTGCGGTATTCTCAGCAGAAGGACGAAACGACGCTGCTTTACAAGAGCGAGCTTATTAACAAGAGCGTTCTTTCGGCAGCTGAGGATATTTCAAGGTCTATTGTGGATAAATCGGTCAGCAGCGTTGAATGTGATGATAATACCCTTACAGTTACGATATGACCGATAAAAGCTGTATTGCGTGGAGACGGAGGTATATATGAGCGATAACATTTTTATGAAAAAGTTTTCGGAGGACGAGATCATCATACATGAGGGAGAAACCTATGATGAAATGTATAAGATCGTGTCGGGACGTGCAGCGTTATATTTGCAGTACGGCACCGAAAACGAATATCTGATAGGTGTACTGTCCGACGGAAAATGCTTCGGAGAGGTTTCCGTTCTTACGGGAAAGCCAAGTCCATACACCGTAGTCGCTGTAAGTGATATTATGGTAATGCGGATAGGTGCAGACAGGTTTGAAAGCTTTATTTCACAAAATCCCCGCAATACGGCAGAAATTATGAAAAATATGGCAAACAGCATTGTTATGCTTAAAGCAAATGTTGGAATGATGTCCAAGGAACTGACCGAGGTACTGAACACCCTTGAAAAGGATAAGTCAGGCAAGGAGCTTGCGGGAAGTATCAGGCAGAAGCTTGCTCGATACAATTTATCGGGACTTTCGGAAAGCATCATTTTTTCCGAAAAAGCCTGAGCATTTATTATAGGAAGGAGTACGCAAATGACTTTATATATAAATTGCTGTCCCAGAAGCAATTCCAGAACTGCAAGGCTGGCAGAAAAGCTTCTGAATAAGCTTGGAGAGTATGAGGAGATCGATCCCGAGAGAGAAGAGCTTGTTCCTTTGAACGAGGAACGGTTAAATTATCGCACCGAGCTTATCGGAAAGGGTGATTATTCCGATGATATTTTCATGTATGCAAAGCAGTTTGCCGCTGCAGATATTATTGTTATCGCCGCTCCCTACTGGGATCTGTCATTTCCCGCAGAACTGAAAACATATATCGAAAATATTTATGTTACCGGGATAGTTTCAAGATACGACGAAAACGGCAGGCCCGTAGGCTTATGCAGGGCAAAAACTCTGTACTATGTCACAACTGCCGGAGGATATTATGATGAAAGATACAGCTTTGATTATATAAAGGATCTGGCTGAAAACTATTTCGGCATAAATGAGTCTGTGCTGATAAAAGCCGAAATGCTTGATATTGTCGGAAACGATCCCGAAAGGATACTTGCGGAATGTATTGAGCATTACCATCTTGATTGAGTATGTTTCTGCTGAACGATAACATAAAATGAAGGAGTAATAATTATGGAAAGCATTTTTACCGACCGTACCCTGACGGTAAAGCCCGACGGAAGAATTGACACCTCCAATGCGTCGGAGGTCAAAAAAGAGCTGTTTGAACTTGTTGACGAGCACAAGCCGGAAAAGATCATCGTTGATGCCGAGAAGCTGGAATACATCTCCAGTGTTGGATTAAGAGTTGTTCTGAAGCTGAAAAAGACTGTTGACGATACAAGCATAATCAATGCATCTCCGGAGATATACGATATCTTTGATATGACAGGCTTTACCGATATTATTGAGGTGAAAAAGGCATTCCGTGAGATATCCGTTGAGGGCTGCGAGGTAATCGGCAAGGGCGGAAACGGTACCGTTTACCGTCTTGACGGTGACACTATTGTTAAGCTTTACGGTGAAAACGAGTCCTTCGACGATATCAAACGTGAAATTTCCTACTCTAAGACGGCATTCGTTTTTGGCATTCCCACAGCTATTTCCTTCGATATTGTGAAATGCGGCAGCTGTTACGGCATTGTTTTTGAGCTGATAAATGCAGATACTCTTGCAAACAGAATTTGTGCGGAGCCTGAAAAATTTGACGAATATTCTATGAAATATTCTGCCATAGTAAAAAAGCTTCACGATACCGAAGCAGATACAAGCATATTCGCAAATATCAAGGGTCTTTACAACAAGTGGATAGACGAGCTTAGCGGTACATATACACCCGATGAGCGTTCAATTCTTCACGAGGTCATCAACAGCACGCCCGACAGCAGCGGTATCATTCACGGTGATATCCACCCGAAAAACATTATGGTACAGGACGATGAGCTGCTGTTTATTGATATGGCAGACCTTTCATACGGACATCATATTTTCGATTATGCGGGAATTGCACTAACCCATATTCTTGCAAAACCATATGTAAAGCAGATGTTCGGCATTGAAGCAGATACTGCGGAGAAGCTTTACAATAATATGATAAATGCAAATTTTTCTGGCAGGACTGACCGGGAAATTGAGAAGATCAAAAGTGTTATTCTGGGATATGCAGGTATAAAATATGCCCTTTCCCCGGCAATAAGCAAAACTCAGGATCTCGGGCTCAATAAGCTGATAATTAAAAAAGCCAAGGAGCAGATAATTCCAAATGCAAAGCGTCTTATCGGTGCTATTGATTTCTGAATATAAAATGATACATGGGACTAATACAAATTATTGAGCGATGAAAATTAAAATTGGAGGAAGCCTTATGGATCTGGATTTCCTTTTATGGCTGCAGGGACTTCGTGAAGCATCGGGCGGTGTTTTTGACGGCATAATGATGTCATTTTCAAGCATTGTGACAGGAGTCGCTTTATATCTTTTTATCGGCGGTGTGTACTGGTGTATCGACAAGCAGGCAGGTACTCTTATGTGTATGAGCTACAGCTTCGGCGGAGCTGTAAATCAGCTTATAAAAAACACTGCCTGCGTTTACCGTCCATGGATAAGAGACCCCGCTATCGTTCCTGTTGAAAAGGCAAAGGCAACAGCAACCGGTTAT
>JALEMR010000099.1 GCA_022768245.1 Oscillospiraceae bacterium | reverse complement strand
TCCAGGACAGCTTCCCAGACCGCTGCAAAGAGCGACCCGTTATTTACATACGGAAACAGTTCAAGCATGAGCAACATGGACGACGACCTCATTTCCATGTTCAAGGACAGAAAGTAATTCGTGATATATAAAGTCTCCCGCGGACGATCTCATTTCCGCGGGAGACTTTTTCGGTTGTTGGGTGCAAGGATTTTTGGCGTTTCAGCCAATAACTGCCCTTCGGGCAGTTATTGAGTACGCACTATATTATGAATTCTGCCTTATAAATCAGGTTGGATTTTCGTTAAGTTAGTTTAAAATTCAAGTTGACAGTAACACGTTAATGTGGTATCATAAATTATACGGCGGAATAGCTTTTTCTGCCGCTAATGTGAAGAAAATGGAGGAAAATGAACATGAAATTCAAGAAATTGCTTTCTGCTATCACAGCATCGGCGCTTTGCCTTGGAATGCTGGCAGGCTGCGGAAATACCGCAGATACATCTTCCGACGGCGGAGAGACATCCGCTTCCGCTGACGGCGAAAAGGTCAAGATCGGCGTTATCCAGATCGTCGAGCATCAGTCCCTCAATACTATCAGAGACGCGTTTACCGCGCAGATGAACGAGCTGGGCTACATAGACGGCGAGAATGCAGAGTTCGAGTTCCAGTCCGCACAGGGCGAGGTATCTACCGCAAATTCCATTATCCAGAGCTTTGAGAGCGACGGCAAGGACATCATCGTAGCTATCGCAACACCCACAGCACAGGCTGCCGCTACCGTTTCCGATGAGATACCCGTTGTATTCTCCGCAGTTACCGACCCTATCGGCGCAGGTCTCGTTGACAGCCTCGAAAGCACAGGCAAGAATATCACAGGTACTTCCGATGCGCTTCAGATAGACCTTATCCTTGATTTTGCCACATCTATGACGCCTATCAATACTCTGGGCTATCTTTACAACCCCGGCGAGGCTAACTCCGTTTCCTGCCTTGAAGAGGTAAAGGCATACTGCGACGCTCACGGTATCACCCTCGTTGAAAAGACAGTCACCAATTCTTCCGAGGTTCAGCAGGCTGCACAGGTAATGTTCGAAGAGGTAGACGCAGGCTTCTCCCCCAACGATAATACTATTGCAGCTGCAATGGCAGCAGTTTCCGAAGCTGCAAAGGAAGCAAAGAAGCCCATGTACGTAGGAGCCGATTCCATGGTAATGGACGGCGGGTTTGCTACTCTCGGCATCGACTACACCGACCTGGGCAAGGAGACCGCCAACATGGCAGATCAGATACTTAAGGGCGAAAAGACCGCTTCCGAGATACCCGTCAAGGTATTCGATACAGACCTTTACAAGTACGTGAACAAGACCACAGCCGAAGCTATCGGCGTGACTATCCCCGACGACGTTCTCAACGACGAGCGTACAGTTATCATTGAATAATGACCGCCTTTGCGGGTGATATTCGGAAAAGCTGCCCATTTTGCGGCGGCTTTTCTGTTTTTGGGACGGATATGAAAAAATTTCTTGACATATTCCGCGGAATGTAATATAATAAGTACAGCGGCGCTTTCTGCGCATTATAAATTAAGGTGGTTTGTATTATGGCTGAAAAAACTATGGATAAGATCGTTGCGCTCTGTAAGGGCAGAGGCTTTGTATATCCCGGAAGCGAGATCTACGGCGGACTCGCAAATACATGGGATTACGGTCCTCTCGGCGCAATGCTTAAGAACAATATCAAGAATGCATGGCTGAAGAAATTCGTGCAGGAATCTCCCTATAATGTGGGACTGGATTCTGCGATCCTGATGAATCCCCAGACATGGGTGGCTTCGGGTCATATCGGTGGCTTCTCCGACCCGCTTATGGACTGCCGCGAGTGCAAGACCAGACACCGCGCAGACCAGCTTATCGAGGACCAGACAGGCGAAAATCCCGCAGGCTGGACAAATCAGCAGATGGAGGAATTCATCGCTTCTCACGATATCAAGTGCCCCAACTGCGGCAAGAAGGACTTCACTTCTATCCGTCAGTTCAACCTGATGTTCAAGACCTTCCAGGGCGTTACCGAGGACACCAAGAACGAGCTGTATCTTCGTCCCGAGACCGCACAGGGCATTTTCGTAAACTTCCTGAATATTCAGAGGACAAGCCGCAAGAAGGTTCCCTTCGGCGTAGGTCAGGTGGGCAAGTCCTTCAGAAACGAGATCACTCCCGGAAACTTCATCTTCCGCGTGCGCGAGTTCGAGCAGATGGAGCTTGAATTCTTCTGCAAGCCCGGCACCGACCTTGAATGGTTCAGCTACTGGCGCACCTACTGCCATAACTTCCTGCTGTCGCTGGGCATCAAGGACGAGCATCTTCGTTTGAGAGACCATTCTCCCGAGGAGCTTTGCTTCTACTCCAAGGCGACTACCGACTTTGAGTATCTCTTCCCCTTCGGCTGGGGCGAGCTCTGGGGCATCGCCGACAGAACCGATTACGACCTTACACAGCATATGAAGGTCAGCGGCAAGTCGCTGGAATATTTCGACCCCGAGACCAACGAAAAGTACGTTCCCTATGTTATCGAGCCTTCGCTGGGCGTTGAGAGACTGTTCCTGTCTATCATCTGCGAGGCATACGACGAGGAAAACATCGGTGAGGGCGGCAAGGCAGACGTGAGAACGGTTATGCATCTTCACCCCGCACTGGCACCTGTCAAGGCAGCTGTGCTTCCTCTGACGAAGAAGCTCAAGGAGCCTGCACAGGAGCTCTACACCAAGCTTGCGAAGAAGTTCAGCGTAGAGTACGACGAAGCGGGACAGATAGGCAAGAGATACCGCCGTCAGGACGAGATAGGTACTCCCTTCTGCATCACCTACGATTTCGATACTCTTGAGGACGGCTGCGTAACAGTCCGCGACAGAGACACAATGGCACAGGAAAGAGTAAAGATAGACGACCTCATCAAGTACATTGAGGAAAAGATAGAATTCTGAACCGAATAAAATCAAATGCTCCCGCGGCATTGCTGCGGGAGCATTTTTGTGTGATATGTTATTTCTTATCGGCAGAAAAATCAAGAGAAATGCTGTCCACATCGGGGGAAAGTCTTGTGAGCTTGACACCCGCGGACTTTAACATCCGCTTTGAAGCTGCGGTAGTCTCGGAATCGGCGTACTTGTCCGATAAGTAGACCACTTCCTTTATCCCCGACTGGATTATAGCCTTAGCGCATTCGTTGCAGGGGAACAGGCTCACATAAATCTTAGCGTTTTCAAGAGAACGTCCCTTTGAATTGAGGATAGCGTTCAGCTCTGCATGGACAACGTAAGGGTATTTGGTCTCGTCGCCCTCTCTTGCCCAGGGGTACTCGTCGTCGGAGCAGCCGTAGGGAAAGCCGTTGTAGCCCGTGGAAAGGATAATATTTCCGTCGCTGACGATACATGCGCCCACCTGCGTATTAGGGTCCTTGCTGCGCTTAGCCGCCAGCAGAGAGACCCCCATGAAATACATATCCCATGAAATATAATCGTTTCGTTTCATACTATACTGCCTTTCTGCAGAAATTCTGTGCTGACGGTGTTATCGAGAACGCTGTCTATGTATTCCATGTCGAATTTCGAGGTGGAATTGACTCCGTGCTGCGCGGCAAGCTCGTCGGTGTACTGAGAGTAGAAGTACACCCTGTTGTTGGCGTAGCTTGCGTCGTAGTGCTGGATAGTAGGTATCAGCGAGATATCGTCGATAGAGTACTCGTCACCGAAGCAGTCCACGTAGAAGTCAAGTACGCCGCCGATAAGATTGCGGGGCTCACTCTGAGCGGAGACGAAATTCCCCAGCGAGTACGCGCAGAGAGTCTTTCCGCCGTCCTTCCGTTCGATCATTTCGATATCGCGGAGAACGTGGGGGTGAGTGCCGATGATAACGTCCGCGCCCGCGTCGGCGAGCTGTTGAGCCACGTCACGCTGTGTATCGGAGATAACGTAGGAATCCTCCACGCCCCAGTGCAGGGAGACTATACAGATATCGGATATCTTTTTGGCAGCCTTGATGTCGGAGACCATGCCGTCAACATCGTAAGCGTCGCCGATAAGCATTTCGGAGCTGTCGGGGAGCTTAAGCCCGTTAAGGCTCTCGGTGTATGCGAGGAAGGAAAAATCAATGCCGTTGGAGGTCATAGTGCGGATATTATTCTTGTCCTCCTCATTGCGGTAAGCGCCGAGGACGGTGACCTCGGGGTGACTGTCCCAGTAATCGAGGCAGGCGGAGAGCCCCTCTTCTTTCCAGTCAAGTACGTGATTATTTGCCATAGTGAACACATCGAAGCCGATATTTATCATATGATCGCCGAGAGCGGTGGGGGAGTTGAAATAGGGATAATCGGAGGGCTCGATGGTATCGTTGCAGATAAGGGTCTCCTGATTAAGGACAGCGATATCGGCATTGGCGATAAACTCGTCAACATTGTCGTAGAGGTATGTAAAATCGTAGCCGCCGCTGTCGGAGCGTCTTGCCGCCTGTTTGTAGATACTGCTGTGGATAAGGTTATCGCCCGCAGCGACCACATGGACGCGTGCGGTAAGAGCGGCAGAGCGGTCGGTTTCGGACTGCGGGTCCGAAGCGGGGTCCTCGGCGTCGGAGTCCTCGGTCTTTTCGGCGGAGATAACGGAATAGCTTATATCGGAGCTGTTATTTTTCTTAGCGGCAGTCTTTTCACGTTCAGAGGGAGAAGTCCCGCTTGTCCCGATAGATATCCAGCACCCTGCCATAAGCACAGCGGCAATGGCGAGGGTTATCATATTACTTTGAAATCTGTTCATGTCATGGCAACCTCCCGCAGATCGGCGTATCTGCTTTTTTCCTTGACAATATTATAATACATAATTCAGGAAAAATCAATACTTTTTGGCAATAAGTTTTGCAGATACGCTGTTCGGACGAAAAAACGCGCGGAGAGGAAATGCTCCGCGCTTCGGGTCGCTGTGTTTTGGATATTCTTTAGGGTCACATACGATTGGCTGTTCGTTTTCGGTTGGCTTTGATTTCGTTCTACATTTACATACGAGTAATTGTTCGTTTTCGGCGGAGCAGAGCTCCGCGCATTTGATTCGCTTCGCTGTCAAATGCAGCGCCGCCCGGATATGGCTTACTTTTCGTTTTTGTTTGCTGTTGGCTTGCAGCCTTCCGCGTTTTTGACACGGGTGGCGCTTTATTGTTGTTCGCCGCTTCGGCTTAGACTTACAGCATCGCTGTGTTACGTGCCGGTGGGGGATTTCGCTGTCTGCGGACAGCGACCAAAGGACTCCGCCCTTTGGAAACTCGCAGCCTTGAAAGGCTGGCGAACTTTTTAATTCGGGCTTACTTCCTATTCGCTGTTACTCTCAGCCTCGCACCTTCAATACTAAGTACTAAGTACTAGGTACTAAGTACTCTTCACCCTTCACTATTCACTAACCTTTTCGATTCCAGGCTCGTTATCAGCGTGCCTGTGTTGGCAGCAAATATATTGTCCACAAACAGTACGTCTGTCGCGCCGATAGATTTGATGTAATCTACGGCATTCACTCCGAAATAGCGTATGTCAATGACGTATATCTCGTCAAAGCCGTTCACAAAGTACGGAGCTATGGCGTTTCCGTAGGACTCCTTGAAAATGACCAGCTTTCGCCCCGTGCCGCTGTCCGAGGTTATCTTTACGTGCATGTTGTCGCCGCCCAGGAACATGCCGTACATGTTCCCTCCGCTTGCATACTCGTGGAAAACGGAGGTGGGTCCCAGCGAAGCAAGGTCGTTGTATCGGTAAGCCTGCGCCGAGAACTGCGCGGGAGGGATATAGTAGTAAAAGGTCTCGGGGTGAGCCTTCAGAACAGGGTCATTGGTATAGCTGTACAGCGAGCCCACAAAGCCGTCCTTTGTGCGTTCCTCGTATTCGCCGAGGGTGGGGAAATCTATCCCCGCAGTCTTGCAGAAGGCGGTGTATGCGTAATATGCGCCTCTGCCCGTCCAGTGATGGTCGGTGCGGAAGTAGATGTATTCGTCGGTGTGCTGTGCCAGCTCGGAATATGCGTCAACGGTGATGATGCTGTCATCGAGATTCTCATAGATGTAGTCGATAGCGTCCTTCTGGGAAGCGGAATACTTGCTGTACTTTTTCGGCAGATAGAACTCCGCGGAGGTGGGAATGAGCATGCTGTACACGTTGATATCGTCGCCGAGAGCCTCCTTGTAGCCGTTGATGACATTCGCATACCGCAGACCCTCTTTTTTGTTGCCGCCGAAGAGCATTATCCCCGCTTCCTCGCCGTACATTTCGATGCCGTTGACGAGGATACCGTTATTGAGGAAATCGTTGATATTGCCTGTGAATTCCTCCTCCTCGGGGGGAGCAGTCTCGGTAACAGCTTCGGTCACGCTCTCGGTCACTGTTTCGGTAATGACAGGCGCCTCGGTGATAACAGGCTCCGTTTCGGCGGGAGTTTCTTCTGTAACAGCTTCGGTCACAGTCTCGGACACATCGGGCAGGAATACGGTATCATCATCGTCTGTCTCTTCGGTGACGATCTCCGCAACATTTCCGTAAAACTTCGGAGAAACGGATATTCCCCTCGCTTTTTCGATAAGAGAGGCAGCATTAACGAGGTCGTCCCGCATAGGAACGGTATCGGTGTAGTATTTGTCCAGCTGTCCCGCAAACTCTCCGCTGAAATAGGAATCGGCGGTAAGCTCGGGACGGGTCTCCAGCTCCCGCTTTTCGGTCTCGGAGACGGTAGGACGTTCGGCGAGAGTGAGCCATAACGATATCCCGCCCAGCACGGTGCAGAAAACCGCCGCAGATATCATAGCGGAGGGACTGTTTTTCTTGTTTTTGCCCATATATTTTCACCTTTAGAATCTGAAATAGAGGAACGGATTGTAGGTCGTCTGCTTCACGAGCAGCAGCGAGGACACGAGAAATACCGCGATGACAAGCACATCGCAGACCACAGTGACAGCAATAGCCGTGCCCTTAGACTTGTCGGACGCAGCCCGCAGCTTGTTTGTGACGGCAGGGAACACGGGGCAGGACAGTATCACCGCCGCAATGATAACGAAGCATATCCCCTCAAGGCGGCTGACAGTGATGTCGTCGATAAGAGGGATATTTCCGCCGCCGAACATTCCCGTAAGACAGCTGCCCAGAGCGTGCAGGTCCTCGAAGTAGAATATCGCCCAGCCGAACATCACCGCGATAAGCAGATACAGATGCGAGAAGAATTTCGGCAGCTTTTCAAGAGCTTTCCCGTAGAAGAATTTCTCCGCGGTAACGAGTATGCCAAAGTATGCTCCCCAGATGATGAAGTTCCATGAAGCGCCGTGCCACAGTCCCGTAAGAAGCCATACCACCGCAAGGTTGACCGCCTGATGACGTCGGTTTCCGCCCATTGGGATATAGACGTAATCGCGGAAAAAGCTGCCCATGGAGATGTGCCATCTGCGCCAGAATTCGGTAGCGGAGCGGGAAATGTACGGATAATTGAAATTCTCGGTAAGGTTAAATCCGAACATTCTGCCGAGTCCGATAGCCATGTCGGAGTAGCCCGAGAAGTCGAAATATATCTGCAAAGTGAAGAGGATAATGCCGCTCCATGCGGATAAAACCGACGAGGGAAGCTTATCGAAGCCGAGGAAAAGGTCGGCAGCCTCACCCACGCAGTTGGCGATAATGACCTTTTTCCCCAGACCGAAGGCAAAGCGGGAAAAGCCTGCGGAGAGGTCCTCTGCGGTTATCGGGCGCTTGCCCAGCTGTTCGGAGATGTCGGTATACCGCACGATAGGTCCCGCCACCAGCTGGAAGAACATGGACACGTACAGTAAAAACTTGAAAAAGCTGTGCTGAACTGGAGCCTTGCCGCGATAGACGTCCACGGTGTAGGAAATGGTCTGGAAGGTGTAGAAGGACACTCCCACAGGGGGAGAAAATTTCGGAACATCAATAGAAAGCCCCGTAAGAGCGTTGATATTGGTGACGATAAAGCCGCTGTACTTGAAGAGAACGAGCACTCCGAGATTGAACACAAGTGAAACGATAACGCCCAGCACAGCCGACTTTTTCCCCCGATGACGTTCGATGAACAGCCCGTTGAGGTAATCCACGGCGGAGCTGACCACAAGGAGCAGCACCCATACAGGCTCGCCGAAGGAGTAAAAGAGCAGTGAAAATATTATCAGAACTCCGTTGCGCACGGTGCTGTTCGGGGTGATATAGTAGCACAGCAGGCAGAGAGGAAGAAAAAGATATATAAATAACAGGTCAGAAAAAACCAAGTCAAGATCACTCCGATTAATGTATTATACAAATTATATTACCATATTTCCGCAATATATACAATAGATAGATTAACAAAATTCAGCATTATTTCGGCGGGACTTTTTAATCGTATTCTAATATTTCTAACCGAAAAAATAGTGACAAATCAACATTTATATAGTATAATTAAATTATTAATGAATTGAGAAAGTGAGAAAATAAAATGGCTATCGATCTGAACAAGGACCACTATAACTCTAAGAATAATAACGACGATAATATACGTACAGTATACCCAGAGACCGAGTCGGAGGAAATATATCCCGAAAGGGAGATATATCCCGATAGGGAGATATATCCTCAGCAGGAGATATCCCCGAAAAGCAGTCCCGCCGCGGAGAATATCCCGGCTGCGGGCGAGGTATATCCGCAGGGCGAGGTGCGTCATATCGAAACTGCACAGGAGTGCGCCTTGACAAATCCTCCCCATAATGATATTATAAATAAGAAGGAAAAAAAGCACAAAAAGAAAAAGCATAGAGGCTGGATATTCTGGGTAGTGCTTGTGGCATTGATAGCAATGGTATCCAATAATTACAAGGGGATATCCTCCTATGTCTATACCAATTTCATGGACGGAAGCTTTGCCGAGATCACCAAGGATTTTTCCGCGGCGGGCATAAAGACCCTCACTCTTACCGACAGCAATTCCGACGTGACAATAAAAAGCTCCTCCGACGATGAGTTCCACATTACCGTAAATACTCCCGACGACAAGACCTACGACATGAAGTCGGAAAACGGCGGGATAACCGTGAATGGCTCAAAAAGTACGGGAGTATTCATGACATGGATATTAAGCTCGGAGGTCACCCTGTATATCCCCGACAGCTATGAGGGAGATATCGTCATAGACAGCAAGAATACGTCGATAGAATGTTCTGCGGGAAGTAACCTCGATATATCCAACACTAACGGAAAAATAGAAATTTACGACATCGACGGCACGGATATCCGCATCAAAAACGACAATGCGTCGGTGACTCTTACAGATGTTACGGCAGACACAGTCAAAGCAGAAACGAAAAATTCCTCGATAACAGCGGAAAAGGTAACTGCGGCAATTCTTGACCTGAATGCAAAAAATGCGACCGTCAATGCAGAAGGCTGCACCGCTTCGGAGTATGCGTCGCTGTATTCGGGCAACGGAAGTGTAAAAGCGGAGCGCTGTGCCTTCTACATCTCGGGAAGTCTCATTTCGCAGAACGGCTCGGTGAATGCGGCAGACTGTGTATTCACGGGAGAAAGCGTTGTAAGTGCAGAGAACGGCAGAGTAAGCTTCGACGATATCTCTTTTGAAAACATGACGATAAAATCGAAAAACGGCAGTATCAACTGTGAAGCCTTTGGCGATGAAGAGGATTATCGGATAACGGCTTCGGCAGAAAACGGAAGCTGCGATGTTCCCGACGGCGGCAACGGAGAATATTATCTGGACCTGTCCGCGGATAACGGCAGGATAGAGCTTGACTTTGACGGCTCAAAGCCTGTATTATACTGAAAGGAAACATAAAAAATGGCGATAAATCTGAAAAAAGAGAATTATAATAACGATGATAAAGACCGCTTCACGGGAGCGTCGGAGGACGGGGAGATATATCCTCAAAGGGAGCAGGGCCCCGTGCAGGAGGTGTATCCGCAGAATGACCCGCGTCCGCAGATGAATATCCGCACCGCAGAGGAAACGGCAGTGCGCGTGCCGAACTATAACACGGCAGTGACTCCCCCGCCGAAGAAAAAGCGGCTCGGCACAGGTCCGATCCTGCTTATCATAGGCGGAGTTCTCGTGATGTGTGTCTTTGCAATAGGAGCTGTGGCGGGGCTGGCTCATGAGGTCCGCAGCATGGCTGAACCGTCTGTCGCAGTAACGGAACACATCTATCAAGAGCCCGATACCGACTTCGTGTACAGCGGCGAAAACGTGGGTGATATAGTAATCAATGCCGACCATGTTGACCTTGATGTCAGATACGGCAGCGGTACGGATATTACATTCACCGTTATCGGCGGCAGAGAGGTGGGCTTTGAAGAGGGTATCGGTCTGACCGATGAAAAGTCCATACTCACCGCGGACTATATCTCCGATGAATATTACGATGATAACGACTATTCCGATGAATATTACGATGATAACGACTATTATAAGGAGGACGTTATCCTCACGCTGCCCAAGGGCTTCGACGGACAGGTCAGGCTCACGGGAAAAAGCTCCGATATAAACTGCAGCTCCGCTGTTCTTAGCAGTACAGTCGATCTGTCCTGTGCGGACGGAAGCATCTATCTGTACAGAGTCTCTGCGGCGGATATACGGCTCAGCTCTGATAACGGCACCGTATCGGCGGATACGGTAACAGCGGAAAGCCTCACCGCTCATACCGATAACGGCAGCATGTACCTGTCGGAGGTCAGCGTAGACGGCGCCGCCGATATCAGCACGGGCAACGGTCGTATGGACCTTGAACACATGCATTTCGGCGGAGAAACGGTCATCGAAGGAAACGGCGATATTGGCGGAACACAGCTGAAATTTATCGGAGACGCCTCCATTACCTGCTCCAATTCGGACATACAGCTCTCCGACGCGGAATTCGGCAACATGACTATATCCGGCGGCAACGGAGACGTGTATATCAAAACTCCCCGAAGCAGAGAGGAGTATACCATCGAAGCAAGCACCTCCAACGGAGAATGCCTCGTCGAGAACGGCGGAAACGGACCGTATAAGCTTGAAATAACGGACCGCAACGGCAATGTAGACGTAACCTTTTTTGCAGACAGTGAATAGTTTTCAGTGAACAGTTAATAGTATTCAGTTACAGTGAATAGTATATAGTCAACAGCTGATTGCTAATAGCTATTAGCTTGCACCGTGGAGAGTGAGAGAATGGCGATAAGTCTGAAAAAGGAAGAGCCTTCCGATATCGGAGAGACCTGTCCCATAAGGGAAGTATTCCCCACCCATAATGACCCGCCCTATACAAACGGCACCGTAGGCGAGGACGGGGAGATATATCCGTCGAGGGAGATATATCCGCAGGCGTCGGTAAGGGTCCCGGAGGAGATATCGCCGTCAGAGTCGGTGCAGAATGATATACTCCCTCATCGGGAAGTGCAGGAAAAGGATATGACGGGCAGATTTCTGGAGCCGCGTATTTATATAAGAAAGCCGCTTAAGATCATTCTCATAATGGCATTGGCGGCAGTTCTCACTGTGCTGATATCATTTTCGATAGTGTATAATATGGGTCAGTGGGATTTCTGGGCAGCAAGGTAGACGTTATTCGGTTTTGGGGGTGAGCCTATGGCAATAAATCTGAATAAGGACGCATATCCCAAGAGACAGGGACAGATCCCCCCTGCCGCCGAGGAGCCTGCTCCCATAAGAGAAGTATTCCCCACCTATAACGATACGCCCTACAGAAGCGGCGATATAGCCGAGGACGGGGAAATATATCCCGTAAGGGAGATATATCCTCAGCCTCCCCCGCAGATAAATATCCGCACCGAAGAAGAGACCGCCGTGAAAGCGCCTGCGGAGAATATCCCGACCGCTCCCCCGAGGGCAAAAAAGCGGAGAAAAAATATTATTATATACGCAGCATTAACGATCATTTTCATAGCAGCAGGTATAGTAATGAAAGCTGCCGTTATCAGCGATACGCCGCAGGACGTCTCTCCCTATGTGTATCATACGGTCAGCGAGAAAAACGTCGGCGATGTCATAGTAAACGCAGACAATATCAGGCTGAATGTGAATTACAGTGATTCAGCCGGTTCAATAAGTATCTTCACGGAAAGAGACAACCGGGTCACTATGGAGGAGCCTGCCTTATACGGCAGCAAAGTGAGCGATCTGAATGTGGATATCGAAGCGGCGGGAACATATGATCAGGACGAGAACGGTCAGCTAAGTGTAACGCTGATCCTGCCCGCCGACTACGGCGGCACCGTGAAGCTCAACGGCAGCAATGTGATGATATGCTGCGAAGATATCGGCACAGACAGCGATATCAGCCTTGTCTGTCCCAACGGAAATATCGAGCTGATAAACTCTGTGGCGGGCAAGGTCACCCTCCGCTCAAATACAGGGACGGTAACAGCGGCAAATGTGACAGCAAATTCTCTCTATGCCTACTCCGGCAGCGGAGGGATATGTATCCAATACACAACAGTGAACGGATTTACATATCTGAAAGCGGAGGACGATTATATCGACCTGCTGTCCGCACGATTTATCGGCGAAACGGAAATATCCTCCCTGAGCTATATCTACGGCAGGGATATAACGTTTGAAAACGAAGTGCGTCTGAATTGCTGGGACTCGTATATCAGCCTTGAAAATGCAGATTTCAGAAATATGACCGTAACAAGCTTCAATACCGATGTTTCTATCTGGACGCCCAACAGTCTGTCGGACTACACCGTGAATACATACCTGAAAGACGGCGCAGTCTGCAATACAGAAAGCGGCGGCAGCGGGAAAAATATCATCAATGTAAAAGCATCGGGCGGAGATATAGAATTTGATTTCGACTATATCGAACCGGATTTAGAGGATATACTTTCATCGCTCACATAAGGTGGTAATAAAATGGACAACAAATATCTGAGACTCCTTGCAAAGCAGTACCCCGATATAGGCGCTGCCTCGGGGGAGATAATCGATCTGAACGCAATATGCTCTCTTCCCAAGGGTACGGAGTATTTTTTCAGCGACCTTCACGGTGAGTACCGTGCCTTTCTGCATCTGCTGAAAAGCGCCTCGGGCATGATACGCTCCCGTATCGGGACTATCTTCGCCAAGACCCTCTCCGCAAGCGAGCAGGAAGCCCTTGCGGCGCTGATATACTATCCCGAGGAAACGTTAAAGCAATTGTCCGCCGAGGGCATCCTCGACGACGAATGGCGCAAGCTTACCATATATAGGCTGATAGCGGTCTGCCAGAACGTCTCGGCGAAATATTCCCGTTCCAAGGTGCGCCGCAGAATGCCCGAGAAGTACGCCTTCATTATCGACGAGCTGCTCCATGTCACCGAGGATATCAACCGCGACCTCTACTATGAGAACATCATCGGTTCGATACTCGAAACGGGCATAGGGGACGACTTCATCATCGACATATGCAGTCTGATACGTTCGCTCTGTATCGACCGCCTGCACATCATCGGAGATATCTTCGACCGCGGACCGAGAGCGGATATAATCATGGACGAGCTTATGAAGTACGAGGACATCGACATTCAGTGGGGCAACCATGATATCTCATGGATGGGCGCCGCGTCGGGGAACCGTGCGCTGATGGCGAACGTGGTGCGGATAGCCATATCCTATAACAATTTCGACGTGCTGGAGGACGGCTACGGCATAAATCTCCGCGCCCTTGCCATATTTGCGGCGGATAATTATGCCACCGACCCCTGCGAGCGCTTCATGCCCCATATCCTCGATGATAACAAGTACGACCCCGTGGATATCAATCAGGCAGCGAAGATGCATAAGGCGATAGCGGTGATACAGTTCAAGCTGGAAAGCCAGCTGATACGCCGTCACCCCGAATATCACATGGACGATCGCGACGTGCTGAAATACGTTGATCTCCGCAAGGGCACAATGACCGTAAACGGCAAGGAATACGAGCTTCTCGATAAGAGCTTCCCCACCATAGACCCCGACGATCCGTCCCGTCTCACCGACGAGGAAACAGCGCTGATGGACGTAATAGCGGGCTCCTTCCTGCACAGCAAGCTGCTTGACGAGCATATAGGCTTTCTGTTCTCCCACGGCTCGATGTATAAGTGCTTCAATAACAATCTGATGTTCCACGGCTGTATCCCGATGAACGCCGACGGCAGCTTTTCCGAAATGGAGATAGAGGGCGTAAAATACAGCGGCAGAGAGCTTATGGAGAAGATAAACGGCATATGCTGCAAGGCATTTTTCTCTCCCGAGGACTCCCCCGAGAAAAAGCTTTCGGGAGATATGATGTGGTACCTGTGGTGCGGGAAGAAGTCGCCGCTGTACGGCAAGGATAAAATGTCGGCATTCGAGCGGTACTTCGTGGGTGATGAAGAGCTGTGCCGCGAGGTATACGATCCCTACTATGAGCTTTCGGACAGACGTGATATCTGCGTGAAGATACTGGAAGAATTCGGACTGGATCCCAATACGGCGCATATAATCAACGGGCATGTCCCCGTGAAGCTGAAGGACGGAGAAAGTCCGATAAAAGCGGGAGGAAAGCTGTTCGTCATCGACGGCGGCATCTCGAAGGCATATCAGGGCAAAACGGGGATAGCGGGCTATACGCTTATATACGATTCCCACTGTCTGAACTTAGCCCAGCACCCGCCCTTTTCGGAGGACTACCGCCGCAATGCGCCCACAGTGACGGTAGTGGAGAAATGTCCGAGACGGGTAAACATATCGGACACCGACCAGGGCAGGGAGATACGTGAAAGGATATCCGACCTGAAAAACCTCCTTGAAGCCTACCGCAGCGGCGAGATACTTGAAGCCTCCGAGCCCCATGCCGAGAGGAAGTACATCCGCGACAGGCTGGGCGTCAAGGGGAGTTAGTGGATAGTGGATATTGAATAGTGAGTAGTGAATAGTATTTGTCAGCGGCTAACAGAACTCGATCCATGCCATTAGCCGGATAGTCCTTATACTAATCCCCGATTAAAAAGTGTACAAAAAATCAAGCTAAAACTTGAATATATGGTTTTTGCGCAGATTTTTTGTCTACACTTTTATCGGGGATTAGTATTATCTTATCCTGTTCACCGAAAGATGAAGAAAAAATAACGTCACCCGAGCCGATATCGGGTGACGTTTTCAATTGTATCAAACTGACGGATGTTATTCTTTTATTATGTCAAGCTCCGTTAAATTTACAGAGGAAGCGGTAAGAATAACCTTTAGTTCAACATATCTGATCTTCATTGCTTTGTACACTGCCGAATCCTTTTCACACAGCAGCATGTAGCTTTGCAGCCTTGAAAACTCTTCGACATTTTTCTGGAGCAGTTCCTTATCCGACATTTCTTCATTCACCACCTTTGTCCCTCCTTTATACTGTAGCTGATACCTATAGTATAACAGAAGCCGGATGAATTGTCAAGGTCAAATCATTTATCTATTAACTGTCAACTAAAAACTATAAACTATTCACTACTTTTTAGCCGCCTGTCTCTGCTGCTTCTTCTGAGCGATAGCGCCTGTCATGGTGAATATCTTGTCGGTGGTGAACATCTTTACCGCAAAGAACATCGTGCCGATAAGGAAGATTATCTGATAAGCGAGACCTCCCCAGAAGGCTATCATGCTGCCCGTCATAAGGTTGTTGAGCGCCATGTAGCTGTGAGAGAAGGGGATAATGTAAAGAATGGTCTTAAGAACGGGGTCCATAGCAGTGGTGTCCATGAACATGGTGATGAAGAAGGGTATCATTACGAGTATCATGATAGGCATAAGAAGGGTATTCATAGACTGAACGTCCTCGCAGAGTGCACCTAAGATAAGAGCGAGCGCCAGACCGATAAGCACGGAGAGGAACATCTGCAGACCGAACAAGAGATAATCGCCGATACCCAGTGTAAGACCGAGATCCATCATGCCCTGTGCAAGGGAAGCAGCGTCGGACATATCCGCAGCCACACCCGAAGCAGCCTCAGCGGAGAGGCTTGATATCTCCTCGCCCACGCTGCCCATCATACCGAAGATGTAGCCTATCATTCCTACGACCATTACAAGTGCGTCGATGATAGCTACCACAAGAGCAGCCACCATTTTCGCGGTGAGGATAGTAATTCTCGGAACAGGCGCAGAGAGCAGAGTTTCAAGAGTCTTGTCTATCTTCTCGGTGGATATAGCGGTCATTATCATCTGAGAAGCCATAAGCAGCAGGAAGAAGATAACAAAGGGAGCTATCATAGACTGTGTCATAAGAACGGAGCCGAGAATGCTTGAAGATACCTGAGCAGTTTTTCCGTTGAGAGTGGAATATTCCACAGTCAGCACGGGAGAGTTAACGCGTTCTATCTCCTCTTCGGAGAGACCGTATGAATCCAGAAGAACGGAATCGCCCACGGAAGCCTCAATAGCGCTGAGCGCGTCGGAAGCGGAGGTGCTTTTCATAAGACCGCCGAAGCCCATGCCCAGCTTGCATACATATCTTACCTCAGCGGGCTTTTTGTCAACGAGCACGCTGTCGCCGAAGCCCTCGGGGATAATAATAAGATTGTCGATACCGAGACGTTCCAGTTCAGCGGCATAGTCGTCACTTTCAAGGGTGAACGGCTTTGCGGTGGAGCCGTACTCGGAGAGATTATCGAGCATATCCTTAGTGTAGTCGGAATCGTCGAGATTGCATACATTTATCTCGGATGTATCAAAGCTCTCGTCCATAGTATTTCCCATGATCTGTCCCATTGCTATGAGCAGAACGCAGGTGAACACCATGCTTATCAGTGCCTGGGGGGTGAGAAGTCCGCCCAGTTCCTTTTTAAGTAAACTACCGAATTTCATTGTGATGATTATCCTTTCGTTACATTCTATCCGTATCCTGAACGCCCGTATTAACGACCTTTTCGAAGACCTCTTCAAGGTTGCGGCATTCAAACTGTGCCTTAAGCTCGTCTATGGTACCTGTCACAAGGAGCTTGCCCTGAGTGATGATACCCACGCGGTCGGAGATATATTCTATCTCCAGCATATTGTGAGAGGAAAGCAGGAAGCTCATGCCCTCTTCTGCGGCGAGTCTCTTGATGGTACGTCTGATATCGAGAGCGTTGATAACATCGAGACCCGAAGTTGCCTCGTCCATGATAGCGAGCTTAGGGCGGGTCATAACAGCTCTTGACAGCAGAAGCTTTCTTATCATACCTCTTGAATAGCCGCCTATCTTCTCATCGAGTCTGGGACCGAGCCCGCACATATTAGCAGCGCGGTTGACGAACATATCGGCTTCTTCCTTATTTTTGGCGAAGAGCCCCGCCATAAATTCGAGATATTTGATACCGGTCATAGTCTTGTAAGCGCCGGCCTCGTCGGGGAGATATGTAATGCATTCCCTGACCTTGTCGGGCTCCTTAGCTGCGGAATTTCCCGCGATGACCGCGTCTCCTGAGGTAGGGGAGAGAAGGGTAGCTATCATACGGATAGTAGTAGTTTTACCTGCGCCGTTGGGACCGATAAGAGCGAATATCTCGCCCTCGGCGATGCTGAAGCTGACATTATCCGCAGCACGGACGCCTTTTTTATATTCTTTGGTAAGATTTGTCACTTCAAGAACATTTGGCATAATTTTGTTATCCTTTCGATGAAATAATACTCAACATGTCACACCGTGACATATCGGTCAATTCTGAGTATATCACATCACGACACACTTGTCAATAGTTTTTTCATTACTATTTGCATTCTAATGAAAATCTAATGTAAGACCCTAGTACATAGTAGATAGTCAAAAGTCCCCAGCACTAAGTACTAAGGACGAATGACTAAGTACTAAGTACTATGTACTAAGTACTCATCACTTTAACAAACGCGTCGGGGTAATTTTTCCTGACTGCTTCGAGGAACTTCTCGGCGTTGGCTTTGCTGCTGAATGCGCCCACCTGCACGTAATACTTCGGAGCATTTGTTGTCAGAGAAGCCTTGAAAGCCGACCAAGCCGCTTCCGAGCCGCTCTCGGTGTTCCACCCGATAATACCCGGACAGGGCTTGCCCGTGACATCATAGTGGCGGATAACGCGCTCGGCGGGGATATCATATTCCGCCATTAACTGTCTGACCAGCTCCGCCGCATTAGCAACAGCGGCGCCCGAGAAGCTGTAAGACTTGTCATTAGCCGCCTGCATTTTCCCCGTGGAATTATTACAGCAAATCTCAATACCGATACTGTTGGAATTTTTGCAGATACCGTACAGACTGCCGCCCTTTGTGGCGTATTTATTTCCGCCGCAGTGCCATGTGTAGCGATTTTTTATATCGGGATTGTACTGCACAACAGCGGTATCGTCCACAATAAAATCGGCGCTGACCTGTGTTGATGTGGTGCGGAAATAGTCCGCCGTGTTTATCGCCGAGCCTGCCTTCGAGGTCACGCCTGCGGTGTAGTGGATAACGATGTAATCAATGCTCCTGTTAGCCTTTGACGTTGTGTGCACCGTGGAAAATTTGTTAGTTATCGTCATGGTCATTTCCTTCCTTGTTTTTCAGAATATCAATAGCCTTAGTTATCACGCTCGGCAGCGGCACGCCCATAAGCCCCGCATTTTCGCATATCGAAATCAATTCAGACGCGCAAAATGAAATAATAACTCCCGTACGTATGTAGTCCGTGCCTATCAGAACATCAAGCCGATTGGCAATTATAACGAACAGCAAT
>JALEMR010000097.1 GCA_022768245.1 Oscillospiraceae bacterium | reverse complement strand
GGTGTCCGAACACCTGGGCTTTATGCGCCGTTTCCAGCTCCGTCAGATAATGAGGGAATCAAGAACAGGCGGCGCAGTCATATTCGGAATGATAATAGCCCTTGTCATATTTATGATGGGTATGGACTGCTATGTAATGACTGAGCATATTAAGCAGGACAATAAGAGCAGCGTAAGCTATGAGTATCTTTATACTCTTAAATATCCGCCGAAAAATGCACCTGCCGGGGCAGAAGCCTGCTTTACCGAGACCCTTTCCGTGAGCCGATACGGCTATTCTTCGGATATAACTGTATTTGGCATTGACGGTGACAACAAATACTTTGACGCAAAGCCCGAAAAGGGCAAGGGTAACCTTGTAGTGGGCAAATCGGTTGCTGAAAAGTACGATGTCGGAGTGGGGGATAAGCTTATCCTCACCGATAAGGAAAATGATACCGATTATGTATTTTCTGTAACGGGCATATCGGATTATGCGGTTGGACTCCCTGTTTTTATGAACATTGAAAGTATGAGAGAGCTTTTTGACGAGGAAGATGATTACTATAACTCTCTTATCTCCGATAAAAAGCTTGACATTGAGCAGGGAAGAATTTATTCTGTTACCGAAAGAAAGGATATCGAAAGAGCTTCGGAGGTGCTGGCAAATATCCTGTCCCAGACCATTGCAATCCTTATGGGAGCGTCCTTGATGATATTCATTGCTGTAATGTATCTGATGCTGAACGTTATGGTCGATCGTGCCTCCTTTGGTATTTCTCTAATGAAGACCTTCGGCTTTAACGAACGTGAGGTACACATCATGTACTTGAACGGAAATACCATAACCATTGCCATAGGCGCAATTGTCGGCATACCCATATCAAAGGTAATTGTGGATATGTTTTTCCCGCTGATGGCGGCAAACGTTTCAGCGGGTATGGACCTGAGCTTTTCTGCTTTGCAGTACGGAGAGATATTCATTGGCATTATGATGATCTATGCTGTTATCAATCTAATGCTTGTCGGAAAGCTTAAAAAGATAAGTCCCGCAGAGGTGCTCAAAAACAGGGAATGAGCTTTTGGCGGCAGGACAGTTTGATAAGATAAGCAGGCATAACGGAATTTTCCCATATCATTATCTGCTGAATCACGCTCTGCGGCTCAAAAATAAAGTCTGATAAATCCTTTATCTTTGAGCTGAGAGTAAGAAGTGCAGCTCCTGAAATTACCGCAATAAAGATTATCTGTAATGAATTCCCCTTAAAAAGGGAACAAAAAATTTGAGGGAATTATGTCCGGCAGCATTTGTATAACAGCTGTGCCGCCGGATAAGATGTCTCCCGATGACCCGCTTTGAAAAGCATAATGCTGCGAGGTAACGATAATTGACAGTATTATCGCTGCGGCAGTAATGATAATAGGAAATTCGATCACCTTGCTGTTCTCTTCGGTAAAAACTTTTGCAGCCTTGTGACGATTGGTAAAATGCACATAAATTTGCAAAATACTTGGCAAAAGTGCTACATAAAAATATGTCGTTTTGTTGCACTTCTGTTGCACGCTATATGATATAATAGTATTTAGGTCGCCTCGTTTAAACCATAGTGCCTCAGATGCTTGCAGATGAGGTGCTAAGGCGACAACCGATGGTTTAAACGAGGCGACCTTTATATAAAACTCGGAAAGAGTGATAAGCGGAATTGATATTATATTGGATATATCCTTTATCAAAATGTAATGGCTGAAGGGAGAAAAGACTTGTGGAGGATTTTATTTTCTTTAATCAAAGACTTACAACCAAGCTGAATGCAATATACAAGTATCCGCTTACAATTATAAACGGACGAGGCTGTATCGGAAAAACATATGCGGTACATACTTATCTGATGAGTACAAAGGCGGAGATGATATGGCACGTCAGCAAGGAAAAAAATTTAAGCTGTTTTTACAGGAATTTATCAGTAATTATTCTCTGTTTGACAAGGATATTCAAAAGAAAATGGAAGATATCAGTGAGGAAGCTTCGCCTGCCAATATTGCTGTGACTATTGCAGCGTTTATCAAGACACATAACGATCTGAACCGAAGAGTGTACGTGCTTGAATATCAGGAAAACAATATTCCCGACGAGATATGGGAGTTTATATATTTTCTGTCGAGTCAGAGAATACATAATTTTTATATGGTATGCACGTCAAGATCTGGCTTTGATAACAGAGAAAACAATATTGCAGATGCAAATATAAACTATATTTCTGAGGATTGCTTTAGGATAATTGTTCTTGATTCGGGAAAGATCGTTGAGGATGGTACCTATGACGAGCTTATTGCAAAGGAAGGATACTTTGCTAACCTCGTAAAGAGGCAGAGACTTGATAATGATAAGCAGAAAGCGACAGGGGTTTAATGGAATATACGAAGTTCTGAGCCTTATGAAAAAGGTAACGGCTTTGTTCTGAGTCTGAAATAATTATAGAAAGAAGAACTTATATGAACAGTAAAAAAATTACAGCATTTTTTATTTCCGCAACGTTAGCAGCCTCAATGAGCGGCATAATTGCAGGCGCAGAGGAGGAGAGCAAGGGTATTGTTATCCTTCACACCAACGATGTTCACTGCGGCGTTTACGCAGATGATTATACTCTCGGGGCAGCAGACCTTGCCGCATACAAGGCAAGGCTTGAAAGCGAGGGCTATGAGGTCATCCTTGCAGATGCGGGAGATTTTATACAGGGCGGTGTTATCGGAACATTGTCCGAGGGAAAATATCCCCTGCAGATAATGAACAAGCTGGGCTATGATGCGGCGATACCCGGCAACCATGAGTTCGATTATGGCATGGATACCTTCTTTATGCTCACCGAAAATGCGGATTTTCCGTATCTTTCCGCAAACTTTACCGACCTTGAAACGGGAGAGAAGCCCTTTGACGGATATACAATTATCGAGACCGACGAAGCGAAAATAGGCTTTGTTGGCGTTACCACCCCCGAGACCCCTACTTCAAGCCGTCCCACCTACTTTATGAACGATAAGGGCGAATATGTTTACGGCTTCTGCGGCGGAGGGGACGGCAGCGAGCTTTATGCCGCTGTACAGGAGGCTGTTGGCGGAGCGCTTTCCGACGGAGCCGATTATATCGTAGTTCTCGGACATATGGGCGATTATGTTTATGACGAGCGCTGGAGCTCAAAGGCGGTCATTGAAAACGTCAGCGGAATTGATGTGTTCATTGACGGTCACTCTCACAGCGTTATCGAAAACGAAAAGGTAACGGACAAGGACGGAGACAGCGTTGTTCTTGCATCAACAGGCACCAAGCTTGAAAATATCGGTGCGGTGACAATTACAGACGAGGGCATTGTTTCTGAGCTTATCGGCAAGGACGAATTTACACTTACGACTGACGAAAGCTCCGACGAATACAAGGCATACACCGAAATGACGGACTTTATCGCAGGTATCGACAGCGAATATGCGGAGCTTGCCACAACGGTAGTTGCAAAGACCGCTGTTGATCTTACCATCAATGACCCCGACACAGGTGAGCGTGCAGTGAGAAACTCCGAGACAAATATGGGCGACCTCTGTGCAGACGCATACAGAATTAAAGCAGGAGCAGATATCGGCTTTATTAACGGCGGCGGAGTAAGAAGCGACATTGCTGCGGGTGATATCACATACGGTGATATCATAAACGTTCAGCCCTTCGGAAACACTCTCTGCGTTGTTGAGGTAAGCGGTCAGCAGATACTTGACTGCCTTGAAAAGGGAGCGGTTTATTACCCCGAGGAAAACGGCGGATTTATGCAGGTTTCGGGTCTTACATACGAGATTCACTCCTACATTCCCTCCTCCGTTAAGACCGATGATGACGGAAATTTCATAAGCGTTGACGGGGAATACCGTGTGAAGAATGT
>JALEMR010000073.1 GCA_022768245.1 Oscillospiraceae bacterium | reverse complement strand
GTGCGTACTCAATAACTGCCCGAAGGGCAGTTATTGGCTGAAAATCCTGTAAAACAGGATTTTCAGCGGCACAAATCAAAGATTTGTGCCGTACTACCTGATTAATGTCTGCATTTGCCGCCACTGACGGGCGGCAAGGTGCAAGGATTTTTGGCTGAAACACCAAAAATCCTTGCACCCAACAACAGAAAAATGCTCCGAAGCAAAGCTTCTACGCACTTTTTCCGTTGTTGAGCAGACATTAAATAATTAGTAACAAATTCACCTTGAAAATCTATATGTTTTAAGGTATAATGTACTTATGACAATTTCTGCCCGAACGGAGGATAATTATGTTAAAGGATATTCAGGAACAGATATTAAAGCTCAAAAAGGAAAAGGACGTCTGTATTTTAGCTCATTGCTATCAGTCTCACGATATACTGGAGATCGCCGATTATACGGGCGATTCCTTCGGTCTTGCACAAAAGGCTGCCGCTTCCGAAAATAAAAACATCATGATGTGCGGCGTGCGCTTTATGGCGGAGACCGTCAAGATACTCTCCCCCGAAAAGCGGGTATATCTTCCCAAGAGCGATGCGGGCTGTCCTATGGCGGAGCAGCTTGACGTGGATATTCTCCGTCAGCTCAAGGAAAAGTACGAGGGCTATTCCGTCTGCGCTTACATCAACACCACCGCGGAGCTGAAAACTCTCTGCGATGTCTGCGTGACCTCTTCCTCGGCTGTGAAGATAATCAGCAGAATGGATAACGACAAGATACTTTTCATTCCCGACTGCAACCTCGGCGATTACATAGCAAAGCAGCTCCCCGACAAGGAGATAAAGCTTGTCAGCGGCGGCTGTCCCACTCATGCGAAGATAACCGCTCAGGAGGCTAAAAAGGCCATGGAAAAGCACCCCGGTGCAAAACTTCTTGTTCACCCCGAATGTCAGCCCTCGGTCGCGGCTCTGGCGGACTTCATCGGCAGCACCACCGAGATAATGGACTACGCTAAAAAGAGCGACGCAAAGGAATTTATCATCGGCACCGAAAACAGCATAGTTCAGCACTTAGGCATCGAATGTCCCGACAAGCTTTTCTATCCGCTGTCCAAGGACTGCGTATGCCACAACATGAAGCTCACCACCATTGCGGACGTTCTCCACTGCTTACAGGGCACCGACGGCGAGGAGATAATTCTCGACGAGGATATGCGCATTAAGGCTAAGGTCTGCATTGATGAAATGCTCCGTCTGGGGAAATAATTATGATATAACACGAAGGGGCGCAGCCACATCGGCTGCGCCCCTTTTGCTGTTCAAATGTAATTACAGCTTTGCAAGCTCTCCGCAGCAATCCTTTACCGCAGGATATATCTTCGTATAGAAGCGGTAATATCTCTCGTACTCGGGGATATTCTCCTCGATAGGCTGCTGTACCTTGTCGGTCTTGACGATAGCCGCGCATGCCTCCTGCACGCTTCCGTATACTCCCGCAGCCACCATTGCAAGGATAGCCACGCCCAGAGCGGGACCCTCCTTTGAAGCCGCAGTCTTTACGGGACAGCCGTACAGATCGGCAAGCATCTGTCTCCACAGGGGAGATGTTCCGCCGCCGCCGCACGCCATCATGTCGGAAACATTGATGTTCATTTCACGACATATCTCAACACAGTCACGGAGCGAATAGGAAACTCCCTCCATTACCGCGCGGAGCATATGCTTTTTGGTATGTACCGCGGAAAGTCCGAAGAACATTCCTCTTGCGTTGGGGTCAAGATGAGGTGTTCTCTCGCCCATGAGATAGGGGAGATATAAAAGTCTGTCCGAACCGATAGGCACAGTGTTTGCTTCCTCGGTCATAAGCTCGTAGGTGTCCTTTTCCATAAGCCTTGCGGTCTGGATCTCTTCATTGCAGAAGTTGTCCCTGTACCAGCGGAGAGAAAGTCCCGCAGCCTGTGTTACGCCCATGATATGCCATGCTCCGGGAACAGCCGCACAGCATGTATGAACACGTCCCTTGGGGTCGATAGATACCTTTGAGGTATGAGCGAATACAACGCCGCTTGTGCCGATAGTTGTGAACGCCTTGCCGTCCTCCACAACGCCCGTACCTACGGCAGCAGCTGCATTATCTCCTGCGCCGCCCGCAACGGGAGTGCCTGCCTTAAGACCGGTAAACGCCGCAGCAGCTTCGGTCACATAGCCTGTGATATCGCAGGACTCGTACACCTTTGCCAGCATGGACATATCAATATCAAGGAGCCTGCATATCTCCTCGCTCCAGCATCTGTGAGGAACGTCCAGAAGCTGCATGCCCGAAGCGTCGGACACCTCGGTAGCATACTCGCCCGTCAGCTTGAAGCGGACATAATCCTTGGGGAGCAGTATATGACGGCATCTCTTATAGTTTTCGGGCTCGTTGTTTCTCACCCAGAGAATTTTAGCGGCAGTCCAGCCCGTCAGCGCGGGATTAGCGGTGATCTCGATAAGCTTTTCCCTGCCGACCTTTTGGTTCATCTCCTCCACTTCCTTTTCGGTACGCTGATCGCACCAGATAATGGAGCGGCGGATAACTTCGTTATTCTCGTCCAGCATAACAAGACCGTGCATCTGACCCGAAATGCCCAGTCCCACGATATCGGCAGCATTCACGCCGCTTTTCGCCAGAACGTTTTTGATCGTATTCACTGCGGCATTATACCAGTCCTCGGGGTCCTGCTCCGCATAGCCGTTTTTCGGCTGATACATGGGGTATTCTATTGTATCGGAAGCGATAACTGTGCCCTTCTCGTCGAAGAGGACAGTCTTTGTGCCGCTTGTTCCCAAATCTACGCCAATTACATATCTCATGATAATTTTTCCTTTCGGTTTATTTCAAATATGACCCCTGCAATTGCTACAGGGGTCATTTTGGTAATTTTTATTTGCTTATATGTTACTTATCATTAGCTGTTCGTTTTCGGTGAAGTCTCCGACTTCACGCATTTAATGCGCTCCGCTGTTAAATGCAGCGCCGCCCGAGCAGGGCTTCCACTTAGATGCTCACAGGATTTTCTTTGTCAGATTCCGTGTTTTTACACGGGCGGCGCTATTATTGTTCGTTGCTTCGGCTTTCGGGCACATCCGCGGATTGATGTCGCC
>JALEMR010000060.1 GCA_022768245.1 Oscillospiraceae bacterium | reverse complement strand
GAGCTCTTCATCGAGAAGCTTAACGTAAACGCTGATGATACCGTTACCTTTGACAAGGTAGTAGCTGTTAACAACGACAGCGCTCTTAACGTAGGTGCTCCCTATGTAAGCGGTGCTTCCGTAGAGGCTAAGGTCATCAAGAACGGCAAGGCTAAGAAGATCACTGTTTTCACTTACAAGCCTAAGAAGGGTTCATCCCACAAGAAGCAGGGTCACAGACAGCCCTACACTAAGGTAAGAATCGAAGCTATCAAGGCATAATCTCCCATGATAAAGGCTGTTTTTTACAAGAAAAACGGGATCTTCACGGGATATAGCATATCCGGTCACGCAGGTTATGCGGACGAGGGCGAGGACGTGGTATGCGCGTCGGTCTCCTCGGCGGCAATGCTGACAGCCAACACGGTGACGGACTTTCTTGAGGCTGACGCTGATGTGTCTGTTAAGGAAAATCTGCTGGAGCTTATGCTGAAGTCACACTGCGAAAGTGCGGAAAAGCTTATCGAAAGCTTACATACGCATATTGATTTTATTTCGCAGGATTACAAAGGTACAATTCGTATATCAGTTTTGGAGGTGTAACACTATGATCAGAATTTCTATGCAGTTCTTCGCTCATAAGAAAGGTATGGGTTCCACTAAGAACGGCCGTGATTCCGAGTCCAAGAGACTTGGCGCAAAGAGAGCTGACGGTCAGTTCGTAACTGCCGGCAATATCCTCGTTCGTCAGAGAGGAACACACATTCACCCCGGCGCAGGAGTTGGTATCGGTTCCGACGATACACTCTATGCGAAGATCGACGGAACAGTAAAATTCGAGCGTTTAGGCAGAGACCGCAAGAAGGTTAGCGTTTACGCTGCTGAATAATTTTTCCGCAATTTCTGACTCCTGTTCTTTTGAACGGGAGTCTTTTGTATTTCGGAGGTACTATGAAGACTTTATCTGAGGAATTTTTTCACAGGGACTGCCTTGAGGTGGCGCCTGAGCTGGTGGGAAAGCTTATCGTCCGCACTATGGAGGACGGCTCCGAGGTGGTGCTCCGCATCGACGAGACTGAGGCCTACCGCGGCGAGGAGGATACTGCCTGCCACGCTTCCAAGGGACGAACTCCCCGAACGGAGCTTCTATATCGTGAGCCGGGAGTTATCTATGTATATCTCTGCTATGGTATGCACTGGCTGATGAACGTAATTACGGGCGAAAGGGATATCCCTCAGGGAGTGCTTTTTCGCAGCTGCGAGCTCTATAATGGACCTGCTAAGTTGACAAAGGCACTTTCTATTGATAAGAGCTTCAATGGCGAAAGCTTCGTGGATAATCCGAGGATAAGGATATGCGACGACGGAGCTCGTCCGAAGATAAAGACTGCTCCGAGAGTGGGGATAAGCTACGCAACTCCCGAATACCGTGATATTGAGTGGCGATTTATCGCCGACAAGGGTTGATACTATGAACGAAAGACTTGACTATCTCCGTGAAAAGACCTCAAAGCTGACCACCTCTCCGGGGGTCTATCAGATGAAAAACAAATCGGGGCATATCATCTACATCGGCAAGGCGAAAAATCTGAAAAATCGCGTGACGTCGTATTTCTGCAAGTCTCCCGACCATACTCCAAAGGTGGCGAAAATGGTGGAGCAGGTCTACGATTACGACTTCATCGTCACCGATTCCGAGTACGAAGCGCTGGTGCTGGAATGCTCCATGATAAAGCAGTATTCCCCGAAATACAATATCCTCTTAAAGGACGACAAGGGCTACTGCTACATCAAAATATCGGACGAGCCATTTCCGAGGATAACCGCCGAACTGCAAAAAAACGGCGAGGGTACCTATATCGGACCATATACGTCCTCGTATGTGGCAAAGCAGGCGGTCAACGAAGCAAACCGCGTGTTTGCGCTGCCCACCTGCCGCAGAAAATTTCCGCAGGAGATAAATAAGACCCGTCCCTGTCTGAATTATCACATAAAGCAGTGCATGGGCGTGTGCACGGGCTGCATTTCCGAGGAGGACTACAACGGTATCGTCAGGGAAGCGGTGGAGTATATCCGCGACGGCTCGGTGCAGTCGGTGGAGGAACTCACCCAAAAGATGAACGAAGCCTCGGAGGAGCTGGATTTCGAGGCCGCAGCAAGATATCGCGACAGAATAAAAGCTATACAAAAAGCCGCGGACAATCAGAAGATAATCGCGGAGAATATGCCCGATACCGACGTGATAGCCGCAGTTGTCAACGGAGGAAATGCCTGTGCGGCGGTCATCATGTACCGCGGAGGACGGCTTGTGGACAGGGCGGAGTTTTTCCTCGGAGCGTCCGACGAAAGCGACAATATCATCGGGGAATTCATCTCCCAGTATTACAAGCCCGGAATGGAGATACCCCGTGAGATACTCACCGAGGAATTCCCCGACGGCGAGATAATGGAAAAGCTGCTACGTGAGCGGAGCGGTCATGCTGTGAGCCTGCTTTTCCCGAAGATGGGCAGGGGATATCGGCTGCTGTCGCTGGCAAAGGCAAATGCGGGAGAATATCTGTCCATGCGGGTGGGCAGAACGGGTAGCGAGCTTATCGCCCTGGAAGAGCTGGCAAAGGTGCTGGGACTGCCGAAGCCGCCGCTGTATATAGAGGCATACGATATCTCAAATCTGGGCTCGGAGTCCATGGTATCGGGAATGGTGGTCTACGAAAACGGCAGACCGCTGAAAAAAGCATACAAAAAATTCGCCATAAAAAGGGTGGAGATACAGAACGACTATGCCAGCATGGCGGAGGTGCTGGAGCGCAGATTCCGCCATTATCTTGACCCCGACGATACGGACGAGGGCTTTGCCGCGCTGCCCGACCTGATACTGCTGGACGGCGGCAAGGGACAGGTCAACGCCGTTGCACCCGTGCTGGAGGAAATGGGGATAGACGTGCCCCTTTTCGGAATGGTGAAGGACAATCGTCACCGCACAAGAGCCATTGCCACGGGCGGCGGGGAGATATCCATAACCGAGACCAAGGCGGCGTTCATGCTGCTGACAAGGATACAGGACGAGGTCCACAGATTTTCCATTACATTCCAGCGCAGCAAGCATAAAAAGGAATCCTATGCGCTGGAGCTCACAAAGGTCAAGGGCATAGGAGACAAAAAGGCGCAGAAGCTGCTGATGAAATATCGTACAAAGACGGAGCTGAAAAAAGCGTCCCCCGACGAGATAGCGCGGACTGCGGGAGTAAGCGCCGAGATTGCCCGCGAGGTCTACGAGCTGATTCAGGGTATGAAGTAGGAGAGAGTTACTATGGCAATAGAAAAAGTATTCATATTATATCGCATGGGTAGATGTCTGCAAGCCCGCAGCATAAGCCGATAATCTGCGGGCAGATCGCGTGCAAAGCCGTCAGGCGTGCTTTGTGCGGTGCTGCCCCGATATACGGGGAGCCGGGTCCAATGCCCGGCTCTTTTTTTGCCTTGTCTACGGCAAAATTGTGCTCGAAGATACGCACACATTTCTCGTGAATACAGGTTTTAGAGCAACATAAAATATGAAATATTTTTGTTACCTGTTGACATTTAATGCGATTATCTGTATAATTATAGTATTCGGTTATGTATTGCCGCAGATATCCCGTTCTGTCAGGTGATATCATCAAAAGCATATCAGGCTGTCGGATCGGCATATCGCATATTTTTTATGGGGATATCTGTTTGTGCTGGTAATCGTAATAATAGAAATATAATTAAGGGGAGTATGTTCATGGAAGAAAAAACAACGAGATCAACGAGACTGCGTCCGAAGCAGTTCAGAAAACACCTGCAAACAGCAGAGATAAAAAGCTTACAGTCATTAGTAGTGGTTATTATTGCTGCTGTCATCATTGTGCTGGCTTTGGTAATGAAAAACAGCGGTTTTTCGGGAGACTCAAAATCAGTTTTATTCAATGAGGACATGCTTGCAGTATGCTCCGACGGTAAGTGGGGATATGTTGACAAAAAGGGTTTATATGTGATAAATCTCATGTATGACGGAGTAAACTCCTTCAATAACGGTCTTGCAATAGTCATGGTCGACGGCAAGTACGGATATATCGACAACAAAGGCGCATATGTGATCAATCCGCAGTTCGAAGGCGCTGCGGATTTCAGCAAAAACGGTCTGGCAGGAATCTGCTCCGGAGAAAAATGCGGCTATATTGACAAAACGGGCGCGGTCGTTATCAATTCACAGTTTGACAGCGTAGGCACTTTCAAGAAGAACGGTCTTGCAAAAGTAAAATCCGGAGACCAGATAGGTTATATTAACGAAAAAGGCGTTTACATGATAAATTTACAGTTTGACGACGCAACAGCCTTCTATGACGATGGATATGCTGTATTTGTGCTGGATGGCAAGTACGGAGTGATCGATAGCAATGGAAAATATGTTATCAATCCTCTTTTTGATGAAATAGCATTATCATAAGGCGGCGACACATAAGATCTATGGAGGTATTATTTATATGCATCAGGAATTGACACAGCCATACAAAGGCAGCGAGCCTTATCTGAACGGTCTTAATTGGGGAATGTCCATTGATGAGGTCAAGCAGCTCCATCCCGGCATTCTCGAAGATATCACGGATGACGACGAGCTTTCTCTGAAAATCATTCAGTACACGGGTCTTACCTATAACGATATCAGCTGCGATGTGGGACTGATGATAAATGAGCTGGGTCTTTGCGCATATGTTTATAGTTTTTCCGATGATTCCTTTTCGTATGAAGCATTGTATGATGAATTAACGGAGCAGTTCGGAAGACCTCTGCGTGAGGGATATAATTATACAGACAAAATTGTCGTATGGAACACCGATGACTTCAGTAAGATAATTCTGATGGAAAACGGTGGGATATGTTTTAGCTCACCTTATTATGATGTTCTGACCGCTTATGAAATGGTGATAACCGATTCTCCGCGCAGGGACTTATACTCTTCGATATACAAATTAACATGGGGCATGACATACGATGAGGTCATCGAGGCAGACAGTGTATTCAACTACTCACTTGACGAGCAATGGACAAATGACGAAAGCAAGTATACCTACTATTCATACAAAAATGTGGCATTCTCGGATTATTCCGCAACGCTGAGGCTTGATTTCAATGAGAATTACGGTCTTGACGGCTATGGCTTCATTATTTACGAGGATGTGTTCGATAAGCTGTACAAAGAAGCAGAGCAGCTTTACGGCGCCCCCGATGATGAAAAATCGGATTCATCATTTCACAGCGTACAGTGGTACGACGCAGACGCCAATTTCCAGCTTTACATATCTGACAGTACCTCCGGTGATGGCAAAAAGTATGTGTATTACGGTTACTGGGCGCCTGACAGCTTTTATGATACAGCCTCTCAGACAGCTTCGGATAACCCGATAAGAAATCTGCGCTGGGGAATGACAATTGACGAGATCAAACAGAGTGAAACCGCTTCGCTCGTTGATGAGAAGGTCACGGAAAGCGGCAATACAGAGCTTTCCTACAGCGGTGTTACATTCAGGGAGCTTCCTGCCGAACTGGTTCTGAGCATCTCTGATACAAAAGGACTTGAAGGCGTTAATTATCGTATGAAGGGCGATATGTTCCGTACATACTATGATGAATTATGCTCACTGTATGGTGCGCCCGATACCGAGAGTATCGACGATTCTTCATATATATATGCATGGTGGTACAGTACAGAAAACAACTGTCAGATATATATAAGCTACAGCGTCAATGATGATAAGACCCATTACGGTATCTGGGCAGAACAAGAGTGATGCTGGCTGTATTCGGGATAGGTCTGCTTTGAGGATGAAAAAATGGATCTGAAAAAATTACTTGACTTTGATAATATCGTTATTCAGTGTCATGATTTTCCCGACGCAGATACCATTGCGTCGGGATATGGGATATATTGGTATCTGAAAAAGAACAATAAAGAGCCCAGGCTGATATATAGCGGAAAAAAGAAGATAAGCAAGCCGAATCTGCTTATTATGACAGAAAAGCTGAATATTCCTCTGGAATACGCAGAGAGCCTTGAAGAATCTCCACAGCTTTTAATAACAGTTGACTGTGTTCATGGAGAAAGCAATGTTACAGATTTTCCTGCAAAGCTTTATGCGGCTATCGATCATCACAAAAGCGTTCAGGAAAGCTCATTGCTTTACGATATCCGATACTCTCACGGAAGCTGTTCATCGATCGTTGCGGTCCTTCTTGAGGAGGCAGGCTTAAGCTATAATGATGATCAGGCTCTTGCTACCGCTTTGTATTACGGGCTGTATACCGATACAGGCGGAATGACCGAAATAAGCCATCCTGCCGACCGCGATCTTCGCGATTTTGCAAGATACAATAAAGAAATGATAGGCGTTTTAATTAATTCTAACCTGTCACTTCCCGAGCTTCGAATTGCAGGAGAGGCGCTGAATAACGTATGCTACGGAAAAAAATACCGCTATGCGGTAGCCTGCGCCGACGAATGTGACCCGAACATACTCGGATTTATAAACGACCTTGTTCTTCAGGTGGATTCCGTTGATGTAAGCGTGGTATGCTGCTGCGTTTCGGGCGGAATAAAGCTTTCGGTAAGAAGCTGCGTAAATGGTATCAATGCTGCCGAGCTTGCCGGCTTTATTGCCGAAAATATTGGTTCGGGCGGCGGTCACAGCCGAAAAGCAGGCGGATTTATAAGCACCCGCCTTGCAGACGGAGCGAAAACGGATATTTCCGATCCGCTGTCCTTCCTTGAAAAAAAGATCTGCGAATACTGTGAATGCTTCGACATGATCAATGCAGAAAGCTGCTGTCCCGATTTGTCGGAAATGAAGCTCTATACAAAAAAGGCGCAGCATCTCGGATATGTTAAAAGCACGGATATTTTTCCTGAGGGAACGTTGTTTTGTATCAGAACACTTGAAGGTGATTTTGATATTGAAGCAAGCAGCGACATATATATTATGATAAACAAAGACGGCAGCATATATCCCATAACAAGCGAAAAATTCAGCAGGACATATTTTTTATCAGACGATCCATTTGAAACAGACAGCGAATATGCGCCCTCGATTATCAGCAAAACCATGGGTCAGCGGGAATTGCTTCAATACGCAAAAAGCTGTATGTCAAAACCCGGCGCGAATATATATGCTTCCGAACTCACCAGACGAGTAAAATTGTATACTCTATGGGACAGGGATAATTATATGACAGGTCAGGTCGGAGACTATCTTGCTGTTCGCTGCGATGACCATCATGATATGTATATAGTATCACGGAAGCAGTTTGAAGAGATCTATGAGCAGCAGAAATAATAATACAAATGCCCGATAAAAGTGCAGACAAAAAATCTGCGCAAAAACCATATATTCAAGTTTTAGCTTGTTTTTTGATATTATGCGTTATAGTGAGTTGAACTTATAAACCGTTATATATAGCCGCTTTGCTAAATAGTAAAGTGGCATTTTTTGTGTATTCTTTACCCTGCTGTGTGGAATTATTATTATAAACAAGCAGGATAAAATCAAAAATAACTCAATTTATTTATCAAATTATTTTAATTAAGTGATTGACATTTGTTTAATAAAGTGGTATAATGTAATTACACTTAAAGGAGGTTACTCTATGGAATATAAGCTTAATGAATTTGCTACTGATGATTACAAAATGCTCGTTGAATTATCTCATCATCAGATAAAAATAAAGGGTGTTGACATAGTTCCAATGACACAGAAAGAAATTGCAGATGAATGCAAAATAAGCTACCCAACTACAAACAAATTGGTTTCTTTACTGATTGAAAAAGGTTGTTTACGTGCGACCAAAACTAAAGGTCGCTATATCATAACCAAAAAAGGATTGGCTTGTATCGAGGAACTTGAAAAAGTCCGTACTATTGATGAAGATGTATCAGAAGAAAAGGAGAATGAGATATGAATATCGAAAAGAATATTGAAACCTTATGGGATGATAACCCTATTGATGTATCAACAGAAGTTAATTTTATCTGGTCTATTGCTAACAAGCTGAGAGGCCCTTATCAGAGTGATAAATACAAGGATGTTATTATCCCTATGGTTATTATTCGCCGCTTTGAATGTGCATTAGAAACAACTAAAGCAGCTGTTGTTGAGAAGTTGGATATATAATAAAAAAGTGGACAAGTATGATATAATAGAAGACAGAAAAAGGAGGAATAAAAATGTCTTCAAAAAAGAATCCAAAATACAGCAAAGAATTTAAGCAAACGATAGTCAACTTGTACCATTCTGGAAAGAC
>JALEMR010000044.1 GCA_022768245.1 Oscillospiraceae bacterium | reverse complement strand
AACAGGCGATGAACTGCACTTAAGCTCTCAATATTTTAACACATATAGCAAAAAAAGAGACCCTGTAAATCAGAAAGTGTCTTCTATAGAAAAGCTCGAGCTTTTTATGTTCGGTGCGACTTCCGGGTCAAGTATTGAGGTTGACTCCATGGATTATTCTCTTCCAAACGGTGAGCTGCTTGACACTTATCTAAATAATAATACACTGATAATCAAAGCAAAAATATCACCAAAATCCACAAATGAGAAAACAATTAATCAAAATTACTCAAATATTGTTGACCTCGTAACAAATCAAGGCTGTGATAAATATGATGCAATAGAATATTGGGCTGTTGCAGATATGTCCGACGGCTCCGAGAGCAAAGTGGTATCTTTCACGGTTCCAGACTACACAATCAGCAATATTGCCATCGGAACAGTAACAGCCGATAATATGGGCTCATACGTTGATGATCTCTATCTTCACGAAAGTTTAAGATAGACCATGAATTCTCGAAAGGAGGGACTGTAATGGATAGCTCATTAATGATAGCCGCTCTTCTGATAGGCGTCATTCAGATCATACTTATCCTGTCGGTAGTACATATATCAAGCAAAACCGACGAGATAAGCAAGCAGTTGACGGAAATGAACGAACTGCTTAGGAAAAACCTTGAAAAGTAAAATTAACAAAAAAACCTGCCCACTCAGCACAGGTGTAAGAAGCTGAATGGGCAGGTATGTAAATGTAAATTATTATGGAAACAATTTACAAATATATTATATAACATAATCTTCCAAATGTCAATACTTTTTTAGAAAAAATGTAAAAAATCCCCGCCCGGTGTTGGCGCACCGAACGGGGAAATTTTAAAGGAGTGATCATATGGCAACAGCTAAGAAGCTTCCAAGCGGGAGCTATCGAATACGCGTATTTGACAATCGTATCAACAAATACAAATCATTCACAGCACCCACAAAGCGAGAGGCGGAGAGAATGGCGAATGAGTATCTTGATACCTCGCTGCAGGAGGGAACGCCCACGTTTAAGCAGGCAGCGGAGGAATACATCAATATAAAATCCACAACACTGTCTCCCACAACCGTCCATGAGTATACCAGAACGTTGAATACGGCGACCGGAAGAATTAACGATATGCTGTTGACAGATATTAATGTCAAAGTGCTTCAGGACTGGATCAATGAAATGTCAATGACCAAATCCCCAAAAACAGTGCGTAATTATTTCGGCTTTGCAACAGCAGTCTTGATGTATAACGATATTATCATCAACAGACGGAAAATAATGCTTCCACAAAAGACACGCAAGTTCAAACGTCTTCCAACGCCGGAAGAAGTCGTTTCATCTGTCAAGGGAACGGACATAGAACTCCCCGTTATGCTCGGTATGTGGCTCGGCATGCGAATGTCCGAAATTCGAGGGATAAAGAAAAGCGATATAGATGGGAATATCCTATCGATCAATCGTGTACGCGTATATGTTGACGGTAAATTCGTTGAAAAAAAGTGTGCCAAAACTTACAAAAGTAATCGGCAGCTCAGACTTCCCCCGCAAATACTTTCACTGATCAACGAAACGGAAGAGTGTGCCGACGGTTTTTTGATAGGCGGCGGGAAAAACACCATTTATAAAAAATTCGAGAAAGTCATGGAATCTATGGGGTATAATATCACATTCCATGATCTAAGGCATATCAATGCCAGTGTTATGGCATTTTTAAATATACCCGATATATACGCCATGGAGCGTGGAGGCTGGTCAAATACATCGACGCTCAAGGGTGTATATCAGCAGACTTTTGATAGTCAGCGAATTTCTATTGATAATAAAATTGACAGCTATTTTTCGGAAGTATATGACACGAAATATGACACAAAAAATGAAGATAAGCGTAAATACGTCGGTTAAATAGTAATTATGACAGGTTCAAGTCCTGTCACCCGCACTCCCTGACCGGCGTATCTGCGCCGGTCATTTTTTGTCATAATTCTGTTTTATATTTAACATCTTAGCAAATATAAAGCGGCTGCCGAGCATAACTCAGCAGCCGTTGCTTTATATCAAATTTACGCTGTTCCCAGCACCGAGAGCGGGTCCACAACAAGATAAGACAGTACCATGCTTCCCACGAAATATATCGCAATGAAGAGGATAAGCAGTCCGGGAGATGTTCCGCCGTTCTGATGAAGCGCCGCAAGTCTGACATTATCGGGGGTCTGTGATTTTATCAGCGGTATCTTTTTCAGGCAGTGCCGATAGTACAGCTTATTGCCGTTAAAGGAGGTATAAAGTCTGAATACCATGCCGATAAGATAGCATATCATCATCAGTGCACGGAAGGCTCCGCTTCTCATGTCGAACATGGATACCAGCTGTCCTATGATACCCGCAGTGATACCCAGCTCGCCGCACTGTGCCAGCAGCTGAGGTATCTCCGTAACAAACAGCACTATCATGCTGACAAGCGCCATAAGCGGCATTTTCCGATAGGCAAAGTAAAACTGTGGGAAGAACAGCGCTGTGAAATTCACCGCAACTCCGCTGCCCGTCTCCTTCATGAACTTGAATTTCGGCAGATAATAGTGAGTGTTGGAATCCACATATGCGCCCAGCTCTGCAAGAGTTACGCCGTTTTCGTACTCCTCCGAGGGATTGAATCCGCAGAGCGGGTCGGAATAATTCACCGAAAAGGAGGAGAAAAAATCTCCCTGGTCGGAGCCGTCATTATACCCGTTGGGATCATATCTTGTCTGATTATTGCCGTTATTGGAATAATTCATGTCGTCGTTATGAAGAGGAGCCGTATTTATGCCGTCTCTGAAAGCACCGCCGCTGTTAGGTCTTGCACCGCTGTTCACGCCCGCATTGAAGGGCATTCCGCAGCGGCAGCAGTACAGCGCACCGTCGGGATTTTCCGCATGACAGCGCACGCATATCCTTTTTGAGGGCTGTTTTTCCGCAGCGTCGGGCTCCCATGCCTTACCGCTTGCATGCAGAGTCTCGTTGATACATTTTCCGTTTTTATTATAGCATATTCTATGATATGGGGTGCCGCATTCGGGGCAGACGACAATATCATCGCCGTCCTTGAATTCCTTACCGCAGGCTATACATTTTGAACCTTTGTAATCTGCCATATACATCACTTCCCTAATTTTCCTGTAACCCTATTATAACACAGAATTCCCATAATAACAAGGAATTTCCCCGCAGTTTCATCATAATTTCACAAATATTATTTATTTCCACATAATTCTGCCGCATATCCATTCCTTTTTAAGAAATAATAGTCATATATGCACATAGAAAGGAATGGTCACATGAAGGATAAATATACCATAGAAAGAATACACGGCAGAGAGATAATTGATTCCCGTGGAAATCCCACCGTAGAAGCGGAAGTCACTCTCTGCGGCGGCATAGTCGGCATTGGACGCGCTCCCAGCGGAGCCTCCACGGGAGAATTTGAAGCTCTCGAGCTCCGCGACGGCGACAGCGCCCGCTACATGGGAAAGGGCACCCTCACCGCCTGCGGGAATATCGACAGGGAGATAAGTCCCCTGCTCGCAGGCAGCTGCGTCTGCGATATGCGCGGCATCGACAGTAAAATGAGAGCTGCGGACGGCACGGCGGATAAGTCGCATTTAGGAGCAAATGCCATACTTGCGGTAAGTCTTGCCTGTGCGGACGCCGCGGCAAAGGCTGAAAATATTCCGCTTTTCCGCTATATCGGCGGGATATACGGTTCGGAAATGCCTGTGCCCATGATGAATATTCTCAACGGCGGAGCGCATGCGGGAAATAATCTGGACATTCAGGAATTCATGATAATGCCGAAGAATATGCCCTCCTTTGCGGAGGGACTGCGCCGCTGCTCGGAGGTGTTCCATAATCTTGCGAAGCTGCTGAAGGAAAAGGGGTACAGCACCTCTGTAGGCGACGAGGGCGGCTTTGCTCCCGATCTGCAGAGCGAGGAGGAAGCACTGGAGCTCATCATCGAAGCCATAGGACGGGCAGGCTATAAGCCCGAGATGGATTTCGTCATCTGTCTGGACGCGGCAGCCAGCGAGTGGAAGGGCAAAAACGGGAACTATCTCCTGCCGAAAAAGCAGCGGGACGTCACCTCCGACGAGCTTATCGGCTACTGGGCGTATATGATAGAAAAGTACCCCATTTTCTCCATTGAGGACCCCCTCGACGAGGAGGACTGGGAGGGCTGGAAAAAGCTCACCGAAATGATAGGCAAAAAGGTACAGCTGGTAGGCGACGACCTGTTCGTCACCAATCCCGAGCGGCTGAAAAAGGGCATAGACATGGGCTGCGGCAATGCTATACTCATCAAACTCAATCAGATAGGCTCCCTCTCCGAGACCATCGAAGCGGTAAAGCTTGCTCAGAAGTCGGGCTACAGGACCATAATCTCCCACCGCAGCGGCGAGACCGAGGACACCTTCATCGCCGACCTTTCCGTCGGTCTGAATGCGGGACAGATAAAAACAGGCGCGCCCTCCCGAGGAGAACGCACTGCAAAATACAATCGGCTGCTGCGCATTGAAGAAATGCTGTAAAGCATGTAATACAAAAAAGGACTGCCAACATTCGCAGTCCTTTTTTGATATTCCGAACGCCTCCGCGCTTTAGCCCTTATGAATGTAGAAATCGCCGTCGGAAAGTCTTTTCTCGAACTCTTCCTTGGGGAGCGGTCTGTCGAACAGGAAGCCCTGTGCCATACTGCAGTGGGTCTCACGGAGAAAATCCGCCTGTGCGTGAGTCTCCACGCCCTCGGAGATAGCCTCCATATTCAGCTCGTTCACCATATTTACGATGTTCTTGACAACTATCTTGTCGGTGGACGCGTCGCTGACCGCCTCGTTTATATTGGTGAAAAACGACTTATCCAGCTTGATAACGTCCACGTCGAGGTCTTTCAGCAGATTAAGAGAAGAGTATCCCGTTCCGAAATCGTCGATAGACGTGCCAACACCGTTTTCCTTCATTTTGTCCACAAAGATACGCATAGCGCTGAGATCCTCCGCGCTTGTCATTTCGGTAAGCTCAACCTCAACGTAGCGGCTTTCTATGCCGTACTTTTTGATTATATCCAGTATCCGGTCTGCAAGCCGCAGATCATGAAGATGACGTTTTGAAAAATTCACCGAAACTTTTACAGGCTCTATGCCAATATCCAGCCAGCGCCTGATATCTGCGCAGACCGATTCAAACACGTAGAAATCCAGTCTGCATATAGTGCCCTCATTTTCGAGAATGGGGATAAATTCCATAGGCGGAACGATCCTGCCGTTTCTTATCCATCTGCATAGAGCCTCACAGCCGCAGAGCTTGTTATCGGTCAGCCTCACCTTGGGCTGATAGTAGACCACGAATTCTCCGTTTTCCAGTGCCTTGGGGAAGAGTGTGGATATCTCCTTCTTATGGAGCGCAGCCTCCATGAGCATGGGCGAGAAGTACACAATATCCTTCCGTTCGTCCATTTTTGCGGCGTTATATGCCACGGAGGACTTGTTCATGATATCCGACATAGTATCGCCCTCAGCCGCCTCATATATGCCCATGCGGAGCTTCAGACTGTAAGGCTGCTTTGTAACGCCCTCGCCCATCTCAAAGGAGAGGGAGTCGATAAAGCCCATAAGTTCGTTCGATCTGTCCTTTTTGATAAGAAGGATAAAATTATCTCCGCCAAGTCTTGCAAACTTTCCGTCGTCCCCGACAAAAGCGCTCATAGCCTGAGAGAATATCCTGAGCAGCACATCTCCCTGTCTGCTGCCGAAAACCTTATTTACATACTTGAAATTCTTGATATTTATATAAGCAGCCGTATACTCTTGGAGCCTTCTCATTGCCGCAAGCATGCCGCCGTATCTCATAAAGCCGTCGGTATTATCCACTCCCGTCATGCGGTCGATGTACATGCTTTTTTCCATAAGCCCCATAACTCTTGCTCTGCCGCATACGATAAAGCAGCTTTTGGCGATAAGTCCTACCATAGACTTTTCCTCATCGCTCCATTTTCTGCCCCTGCGCGGCATAAGTGCGATAGTGAACCTGCCGCCCTCCTTGGTGGTAAAAAGCTTTTCCACGCCGTCCTCTTCATACCCCTCGGAACTGATATAGAGATCGTCCTCCTTATGAACGCCTTCAGGCTCGATACTGCTTGGCGGAGCATTAATAGTCATTGCCGCCCTGCCCAGCCCGATATCCTCCGCAGATGCTTTGAATGATGCTTTTACGTTAGCAGCTGCATTTTCGACATTATCGGCATTTTCGTTTAACATTTCGATGAACTTAAGAATACCCGCGCAGAAAGATACATTTTCCATTTATATTTTCCTTTCCCCAATTATTTGAGCCGCTCGAATCCTAACAAATTATACACATTACAGTCATATTATACCACATTGTGAAATCGTTGTCAATCGTCAATATGTTTAATTATTTCAGACAATAAACACAGGCTATATCACATAATGCGGCAACACAGACGAAATAGCAATGTTTTTCCCTAAAACAGAAAAAGCAGCCGTACTCCTAAGGATAACGGCTGCCGATAATCGGAAATTATTATTCTCCGAACATAATATTCTTTTCGGTCTCATGCTTCCTGGGTCTGCCCATAAGAGAGGGTATCGCCTTGCGGACGTCTCCGCCGTTGAACAGCACCTCATAGCACTGCTCGGTTATAGGCATAGCTATCCCCTTAAGCTTTGCCAGCTCATATGCCGCCTTGGTGCAGAAATAGCCCTCAACGGTGCCAACCTGCTTTACTGCCTCCTCGGGAGACACGCCCTGTCCGATAAGTATTCCCGCGCGGCGGTTGCGGCTGTGCATGCTGGTGCAGGTAACGATAAGGTCGCCTACGCCCGTCAGTCCCGCGAAGGTCATATCCTGCGCGCCCATAGCAACGCCCAGCCGCGCTATCTCTACAAGACCTCTCGTCATAAGAGCCGCTCTGGTATTATCACCGCAGCCCATTCCGTCGAGAATACCTGCGCAGAGCGCGATGATATTCTTCAGCGCGCCTCCCAGCTCGCAGCCGATGACGTCATCGCTTATATATACACGCAGAGTATCGCTGCTCATTATGCTCTGGATATAGTCGGCGCAGCCCTCGCTTTCGGACGCCGCCACCAATGTGGTAGGCATACCGACAGCGACCTCCTCCGCATGAGAGGGTCCGCTGAGCACAGCTATCCTCTCGGTGGAAAGCTCCTCGCCGAGAACTACGGTCATACGCTTGAGGGTACCCTGTTCAAGACCCTTGCCCGTATTTACGACCACCGTCTTTTCGGAGATGTATGGAGCAGCCTGCTTTGCCACGCTTCTGACAAAGTTTACGGGAAGTCCGAAAATGACGATATCCCTGCCCGAAACGCAGGATATATCGTTTGAAAATGAAATGCTGTCGGGTATCTTCACCCCGGGGAGCTTTGCCTTGTTTTCTCCGTCACGCTTTATATCGTCGATCTCCGTCTGAAACGCCGACCACACCACAACATTATGACCGATCTTATCCAGCATCACAGCCAGAGCCAGTCCGAAGCCGCCTGCTCCGAGAATTACTATATCAGCCTTTTTCATAATATTTATCCTTTCAGTAAGAGCTAATAGCTATTAGCCATTAGCATTTAGCAGAAGAGGTCATCGCTGATTTCCGCCGACTAATTGCTGTTAGCTAATTGCTATTCGCTTTTCCGCTATGTACTATTCCTGCTTTTTCTTCTGACCGAAACGGTTTTCGGTGCCTGCCTTAAGCCGTTGGATATTTGTTCTGTGCATATATATCAGAAGTATGCCTGTGCCCACCGTCAGCGCGGTATACAGCAAAGCTTCGTTCAGCGGCGCGCTCCTGATGAAATAATTCACGCAGAACGTGAGTATGGGATATGCAACAGCCGCCGAGATAGAACCAACCGAAACATATCTTGTGATAAGCACCACAATGAGAAAGAACGGGATAACTATGACGAAGGTCACCGGGTCTATCACCAGCAGCACAGAGCTTGCCACAAGCACGCCTTTTCCGCCCTTGAAGTGATAGTACAGCGGGAAGATATGCCCGATTATGGCAAAAAATCCTGCGATATAGCCTATCGCCTGTGAGTCGATGAAATATCTGTCGCTGAAATCATCGCCCAGCAGGAGCCTGCACACAAGCTGGCTGAGCAGCACAGCCACGACTCCCTTGCCAAGATCGCCTATCAGCGTGAGCAGCGCGGGGAGCTTGCCGTAGCAGCGCAGAGTGTTGGTAAGTCCCGCATTTTTGCTGCCATGCTCTCTGATGTCCTCGTGCCTGAGAAGCTTCACAACGATAATGGAGCTGTTCACGCTTCCCAGAAGATATGAAATTACTGCCGTAAGCAGAATCGCTAAAATTTGCATAATGCCTTATCCTTACTTATTATCATTTTTATCCCGTTCTCTGATTACGAAGCGCACGGGAGTTCCTTCCAGTCCGAAGGTCTGGCGCACCTGATTTTCGATATATCTCTGATAGGAGAAGTGGAAAAGGTCCGCACGGTTGACAAACATAACAAACGTCGGAGGACGTGTGGAGGGCTGGGTCATGTAGTATATCTTGAGACGTCTGCCCTTGTCGGAAGGCGGCTGAACGCGGGTGGTCGCATAGGAAAGCACGTCGTTGAGCATACCCGTGGACACTCTCATACAGTTCTGACGGTTTACCGAATTGATAAGCTCGAACAGCTTGGATATTCTCTGACCCGTCTTTGCGGAGATGAACAGGAACGGCGCATAGGACATGAAGCTGAAATCCTCTTTGAGCTTTTCGGTGAATTCGTTCATGGTGCTGCCGTCCTTTTCGATAGCGTCCCACTTGTTCACGGCGATGATACAGCCCTTGCCCTGTTCATGAGCATAGCCTGCCACCTTGGTATCCTGATCGGTTATGCCCTCGGTAGCATCTATCATGATAACGCACACATCTGCGCCGTCCACAGCCATGTAGGAGCGCAGAGTGCTGTAATGCTCTATCTTCTCGTTTATCTTGGATTTGCGGCGTATGCCCGCAGTGTCGATGAACACATATCTTCCGTATTCATTTTCAACGATCGTATCGGTAGAATCTCTTGTGGTTCCCGCAATATCGGAAACGATAGCGCGGTTCTCGCCGGATATCTTATTGATAAGGGAGGATTTTCCCACGTTGGGCTTTCCGATAACGGCAACTCGGATATAGTCCTCGCCGTAATCGTCCTCGGATTTTTCGGGGAAATACTTGAATATCTCGTCCAGCAGATCGCCCGAGCCGTGACCGTGAGCGGCGGAAATGGGGAACGGGTCGCCCAGTCCAAGATTATAGAACTCATAGAATTCCATGGGCACATCGCCGATAGAATCGATCTTGTTCACAGCAAGGATAACGGGCTTGCCGCTCTTCTGGAGCATATCCGCAACATCGTAATCCCCTGCCGTAACTCCGCAGCGGATATCGGTGAGAAATACGATAACGTCCGCCTTCTCAATAGCAATTTCCGCCTGTCTGCGCATCTGTTCAAGGATTATATCGTCGGAGGCAGGCTCAATGCCGCCCGTATCGACTATCATAAATTCGCGGTTTCTCCACTCGCACTTTGAATATATCCTGTCGCGTGTAACACCGGGAGTGTCCTCCACAATGGACAGTCTTTTTCCGATGAGCTTGTTAAAAAGGGTGGATTTTCCCACGTTGGGGCGACCGACCACCGCAACTATCGGTAATGACATAGTATCATCTCCTTACAATCCGAGAATACCTTCGAGCAATGCTCTTCCGTCGTTTTCGGTTATTCTTACTTTTATATTAAGCGCCTTTTCCACGTCCGATACAGTATAGTCGTCCAGGAAAATATCGCTGTTTCTCATTATCATATTTGAGGGCAGCAGAAGCTCGTCCCCCAGCTGTTTGTCCTTAAGCTGTGCCATAATATCCTGCGCGGTGATAAGCCCCGAAACGGTGATGGTCTCGCCGAAATAGTCGTTCCTTATGGCATACACGTCGCAGTGCACGTTGTCTATCGTTTCGTTGACTCTCCGCGCAAGCTCGCTAATAAAGCCGTAAGCAAGCCTTCCCGTGGCAATAGATACCCTTCTCGGGGGATATTTTTTCTTCGAAAGCTCCTCAAAGGCATCGGAGAATTCGTCCTCCAGCGAGCGGAGCATTCCCACTCCGTTCTCATACTGAGGATAGCCCTCGTAATAATCGGCGTCGGGGATATCCCTTTCGGCTAAGATATAGAACTCGTCGGACAGGAAGATAAGCCTTGTCCCGAATTTTTCAAGAAATTCCCGCTGGAACTCCTCGGCGATGCCGATAGTTTTTTCCGCCTCTTCCTTTGTGAAGAGCCGCAGAGGGAAAAGTCCCTCTCTGTACTTAGTAATTCCCACAGGGACCGCCGCAATACTGGAAATATTCGGCATAAGCTCGGAAAGATCGCGGAGAGTTCGCTTGAACTCCTCCCCGTCGTTTATCCCGGGACAAAGCACAAGCTGACAGTTGAGTATTATCCCGTTATCGGTGAGCTTTTTCAGATATTTGAGCTTTTCTCCCGCAAAGCGGTTGTTCATCATCTTGCAGCGCAGCTCGGGGTTTGTGGTGTGAACGGACACATTGATATTCAGCCGCATTTTGATTATGCGGTCGATATCCTTGTCCTTAAGATTTGTCAGAGTGACATAATTCCCCTGTAAAAAGGACAGTCTTGCGTCATCGTCCTTGAAATAGAGAGTCTCTCTCATTCCGGGGGGCATCTGGTCAATAAAGCAGAAAACGCACTTATTGGAGCAGCTTTGCTTTTCGTCCATGAGGAAGGAACTGAATTCCAGTCCCAGGTCGTCATATTCGCTCTTGTTGAGCTTCAGCATGATGAACTTGTCGTCACGCTTTAAAACGAGGCGGATAATATCCTCGGCGGTATAGTACATATAGTCAAGGACATCTGATATCTCGTTCCCGTTGACCTTTAAAAGAACATCTCCGCTCTGAATGTGCGCCCTGTCCGCAGGCGAGTTCTTCACCACGCCCGTAACCGTTACCGACACAATAACCCTCCTTCCAAACAGAGTTGACAATTATCGGAAAGCTAAAAATTTCCTCGGTAGGAAAAAAGCAGAGTAGGATATTTCCGACTCTGCCTTTCGGGAAAGCGATCACGCTTCCTTTTTGATTACCTCAACGCCCTTGTAATAGCCGCAGTTCTTGCATACCTTGTGCGGAGCAGTAAGAGCACCGCAGTGCGAACAAGTAGATAAAGCGGGGGTGTCT
>JALEMR010000081.1 GCA_022768245.1 Oscillospiraceae bacterium | reverse complement strand
AGAAACGGAGGAAGAGGCATTCTGGCTCTGACAGGATATAAGAACCTGTCTTCACAAGCGTATGCGCACGTCTTTTCGACAAATTTTGCCGCAGACTGCGTTAAAAATGCTTGCCGGGCGCCAGCCCGCCTGCGCATTTTTGCCTTGTCTGCAACAAAATTATGCTCGAAAATCCGCACACATATCCTATGTGGACAGGTTCTTAGTTCAATACCGGACCGAGGGGATATGATCTCAATGAGCAAAAACGACGGCGTATCATCAATAAATAAAAATGTTCACATGGGCCACAGGAAACGGGTGCGGGAAAGATTTCTCCAAACGGGTCTTTACGGCTTCGACGAGCATCAGATACTGGAAATGATACTGTTTTACTGCGTGCCCAGAAGGGATACCAACGTTCTCGCTCACAGGCTCATCGACCGTTTCGGCAGTCTGTCCGCCGTCCTTGACGCCGAAGCGGACGAGCTTAAGCCCTTCGGACTGTCCGAAAATGCCGCCGTGCTGTTCCGAATGATACCCGCCTCCACCGACCTGTATTTCAGCGCTCCGCCTTCGGAGATGATATACGATTCACAGGATAAGGTCAGAAGGCTTTTCCGCTCCCTGTTCTCGAACGACAGATTTGAGATATACATCGCCTGCTTCCGAAACGACATGTCTCTGATAACTACAAAGCTTATCTACGCAGGCAGGCGCTTTTCGGCGGACGTGAACAAAATGTCCCGCAGGGAATATGCCGAATATACCTCCCGTCCCGAATTTGAGGGCTTTCCCGTGGAGAATTTCTCCTTTCGCAGTATCGTTGAGGCTGCGCTGGGCTGCGGAAGCTCCAATGTGATCGCGGCGCATAATCATCTGTACAGCAGTCCCATGCCGTACAGTGATGAGGTGGAAACGATCAAAAAGCTCCGCGAACTGCTGAGCGACCTTGAAATAGATCTGGCAGATTACGTTATTGTCGGCGACGCCGTGGAAATGACGTTCCGAAACAACGATCTCTACGACATATTTCCCCGCGAGATATGAGGGCGGGCGGCTGTTACATAATGAGATTTTTCTGATATCTTAAAATTATTGTCTGCGGAGGAGCAGCTTTTCCTGCCATCCGCAGTATTCCAAGGAGGTACGTGCAGATGCACAAGCTTGAAAATGAAGTCACAAGGCTTATTGAGGATATAATGACCGACTATGACTCGGGAAGGGATATCGACACCGTTAATTCCTTCGACCACCCCAAAAAGGAGGTCGTTATCGAAATTGTGGACAAGCTCCGCAACATCATATTCCCCGGTTTTTTCAAAAACAGCGCTTACCGCATCTATACCGTGCGGAACAATATGACTATGCTTCTGGAGGATGTTCTGTACAATCTTATCAAGCAGATAACCATTGTGCTGCCCTATGACCCCATGTTCGGAAATGCGGATGAATCCGATATTACAGCCGAAGCCGAAAGGCGTGCAATAGCGTTTCTCAATACGATACCTAAAATAAGGGAATATGTCAATACCGACCTGCAGGCTGCCTTCGACGGAGACCCTGCCGCTTTCAACAAGGACGAGATAATCTTCTCCTATCCCGGACTTTTCGCTATAATGGTCAACAGGATAGCTCATGAGCTGTATCTGCTGAATGTGCCCCTTATCCCCCGCATGATGACGGAATACGCTCACAGCGTTACGGGAATTGATATCCACCCCGGAGCCACTATCGGGAAATATTTCTTCATCGACCACGGCACGGGCATTGTCGTGGGCGAGACCACCGTCATCGGAGACAACGTCAAGATATATCAGGGAGTTACTCTCGGTGCCCTTTCCACAAGGGGCGGTCAGAAGCTGAAAAATAAAAAGCGTCACCCTACCATCGAGGATAACGTCACAATCTATTCGGGAGCTTCCATACTCGGCGGAGAGACCGTCGTGGGCAGAAATGCCGTCATCGGAGGAAATGCCTTCATCACATCGTCTATCCCCGAGGGAGCTAAGGTGAGCATCAAAAATCAGGAGCTAAGCTACAATTACGGCACCTCCCGCCCCGCCGAACGGACGGAGTTCGACCAGGACGAAACATGGTACTATAACATATGATACTAATTCCCGATCAAAAAGTGTACAAAAAACCAAGCTAAAACTTGAATATATGGTTTTTGCGCAGATCTTTTGTCTACACTTTTATCGTGGATTAGTATGAAAATACCGCACGGACATTTTCCTCCGTGCGGTTTTGCATTATTCGCCGTAATCGTCCAGAAAGCTGTGCACTCCCGAATCGTCCTTGTAGGCGATGACCGTGTTCAGATTTACGTTTTCCACGCTGCGGAAGATATTCATCTCCACCTGCGGATTTACCTTCTTCATCTCGGCGATAAGACGCTTTATCTCCTGCCGCTTTGAGCCTGTGCCCGTGGGATTGCAGGTTGTGCAGGTATCGGTGAAACGGCAGGCGCACTGAATAAAATGAAGATCGTTATAATCCCGCCAGTGCTTGATATCGTCCTCGCGGATAAGGTACATGGGACGGATAAGCTCCATGCCTTCGAAATTGGTGCTGTGCAGCTTGGGCATCATGGTCTGGACCTGCCCGCCGTAAAGCATGCCCATGAGTATGGTCTCGATAACGTCGTCAAAGTGATGTCCGAGGGCGATCTTGTTGCAGCCCAGCTCCTTTGCCTTGCTGTAGAGATAGCCTCGTCTCATTCGTGCGCAGAGGTAGCAGGGGTTCTTGTCCACATTATAGACCGACTCGAATATATCCGACTCGAATACAGTTATCGGGATAGACATGGACTCCGCGTTTTTCTCGATAATGCGGCGGTTTTCGGGACTATAGCCCGGGTCCATAACAAGGAACACCAGCTCAAAGGGGAATTTATCATGCATTTTCAGCTCCTGGAAAAGCTTTGCCATAAGCATGGAATCCTTGCCGCCCGAAATACAGACCGCTATCTTATCTCCCGGGCTCACAAGCTGATAGACTGTTATCGCCTTTGCGAATCTGCTCCACAGCTCCTTGTGGAATTTTTTCCGTATGCTTTTTTCAACGGCTTCGGTCACGCTGCCGTTTTCAAGCTTTATCCTCAGCCAGTCGCAGTAGCCGCCGCTTAGGTTATACGCGTCAAAGCCCTTTTCGCAGAGCATATCCGCTGTTTCGCGGCTGATAAGTCCGCTTTTGCAGCATATCATCAGCTTCTTGTCCTTCGGAAGCTCGGACAGCTTTTCGTCAAGCTTATCCTGCGGGATATTCACCGCACCGTCTATATGACCGAAGCTGAATGCATATTCATCTCGTATATCTATCAGCATATAGCTGTTTTCGGGTATATTTTTCAGTTCATCGACTGTTATCTCACTGTTCATTTTATCAGCTCCAATTCTCTTTTTTCAAATATATTATATCACACAAATCAGACTTTGTCCATATCTTCGCCGCTTTTTTCGACCATTAGAATTACATTAAATTTTAATATTCCATTGACAAATTCAATATTTTTTTGTATAATCATTACTATAGCTTGTTAAAAAATGACCACGCAGGAGGCTCTGTTAAATGATATATGACGGAATAAATTCGCAGGATATGAAATATCGGGTGGGACCGCTTATCTACATGCCCGGACTCAGAAGCGACATCGCGGAAAAAATATCGGGATTTCACGCAGACGGCGCAATGTCTGCCGCTATATGCCTTGAGGATACTATCAAGGACAGCATGGTGGAGGAAGCCGAGCATAATACTGCATTACAGCTTCAAAGGCTGGGCGAAATGATAAAAAACGGCTCCGCTGACCCCGAAAGACTGCCGCTTATCTTTATCAGAGTGAGAACTCCCGAACAGATAGAAAGAATGATATCACTGCCGGGTGCGGACGTGAAATATCTGTGCGGATTTATCCTGTCTAAGATAGACGACGAGACTATCTGCGGCTACAGCAGTATCATTGAAAAAATTTCGGAGCAGTGCGAAAAGCACTTTTATTATATGCCTATCATCGAGAACCCCTCTCTGCTGGAGCTAAAGACCCGCTACGACAGACTTTCCCGCCTGAAAGAAAAACTCGACGATATCGGGGAGCATATCCTTAACGTCCGCGTGGGAGGCAACGACTTCTGCAAAGCCCTTTCTCTGTGCAGCAGCATCACGCAGACTATCTACGACTTTTTCCCCGTGGCAAATCTGCTTTCCGATATTTCGGTGACCTTTTCCTCCGATTATGTAGTCTCCGCTCCCGTGTGGAACTACTTCGGCAGCCCCTCGGAGACTCTGTGGAAACAGGGCATGCGCCGTGAAATGGTGTCGGACAATGCTATGGGGTTTTTCGGGAAGACCGTGATACATCCCGTGCAGATAAACGAAGTCATCGAAAATATGAAGGTCTCCCGCGAGGACTTCGACGACGCAAGGCTTATCCTCGGCACCGGGGACAACGATATGCAGGTCATCAAGGGGACCGCGGGCAACCGCATGTACGAACACAAGGTCCACAGCGGCTGGGCACGAAAGATACTCTCCGCTGCGGAAATTTACGGGATAAAGGAATGCTGCGAGGAATGTGTGCAATGACGGTGATAGAAAATCTTTCGGGATATGAGCTTGACGATCTGACAGGGCTTGCTGTCCGCGAGAACAATTCCAAGAGAAAAAATCTGATAGTTAACAATTATCAGGCAAAGCATGTTCCCGCTGTGCCCTCCGAAACGCTGCGGCTTTTCGACAGGCTGGCAAGTCAGATAAATCTCTCCGAAACGGACGGCAGGGTCATGGTCATTGGCTTTGCGGAAACGGCTACCGCCATTGCTGCGGCTATTTCCGCTCACATCGGAGACTGCGTTTTCCTCCACACATCAAGGGAAAATATCCCGCCCGAATACCGCGTCGCCGATTTCAGCGAGGAACACAGCCACGCTTCCGAACAGTTCCTGTTTTCGAAAAGCGGAGACGATATCTTTCGCGGAGTTAAGCACATCATCTTCGCGGAGGACGAGCTTACCACGGGTAAGACCATACTCAATCTCATAAACGTTCTGAAAGACAAGACCGACGAAGATTGCAGATTTTCCGCTGCTTCGATAATCAACGGAATGAGTGAGCAGAATCTGAACGTGTTTTCGGAGAGAAATATTGACGTGTACAGACTTGTACGGCTTGTAAACTCTATCGAGGATATGAACAGAGAATTGGATATCCGTCCCCTGCCCGACCATGGCGAAAACAGAGTATGCAAAAGCGTTCGGGAAAGCATTATCCACGGAAAAGCAGACCCTCGTCTCGGGTGCGGCTGCGGGGAATATGAAAACGCTGTCGGCAGCCTGATAATGAGCTTTATGAACAAATTCTCCGCGGAGCTTTCGGACTGCATGAGCATCGACGTTATCGGCACCGAGGAGTGCATGTACCCCGCTGTAAGGCTTGCCGAAGCCCTTGAAAACAAGGGACATAACGTCCGCTCCCATTCCACTACGAGAAGTCCTATCGTTCCGTCGGCTTCGGCTGATTATCCGCTGAATGAACGGTACAGGCTCCACAGCTTCTACAACGGCAGACGGACCACCTATCTGTACAATATATTCCCGTGCGATATGACCATACTTGTGACCGATTCGGAGAATATCGGTCAGTCGGCGCATAACGATATTATCAATATAGTCAAGTCGGAAAAGCTTATCATCTTAAACTGGAGAAAATAGAATGAAACTTGTCAGAACAAGCTACAAGCCCGAAGATGTCACTATCCTGCTGAAGGATATCTCGGGGGCTATCGAGCCCATGTCCACCGAACAGCGGGAAAGGAAAATTCAGTCGGGCACTCACTACTGCGAAATGCTGCCAATAGAATATCAGCCCTCGGCGGAGTATTTGCGGCTGTATGAGTATGCGCTGAAAAATTTTTCCAAAGAGACCGCCGACGGAGTGCGTATCGCCGCAGAAAGGATATATGCCGACAAAAAAGTGCCCATGCTTATTTCTCTTGCGAGGGCGGGGCTTCCTGCGGGGATAATGATGAAGCATTATCTTGAAAGGAAATATCATATCGTGGTGCCCCATTTTGCCGTTTCCATTATCCGCGGAAAAGGTATCGACGGGAATGCCATGAAATATATCCTTGACCGATATGACGGGGAAAGGATACAGTTCGTGGACGGCTGGACGGGAAAGGGCGCTATACAGAATCAGCTGAACGCCGCAATGAAGGACTATGCGGGCATAGACCCCCGTGTGGCAGTCATCGCAGACCCTGCGGGGATAACCCAGTTCTGCGGCACCCACGACGATTTTCTCATTGCAAGCTCCTGCCTGAATTCCGTTGTGTCGGGACTTATCAGCAGGACCGTACTGCGGGACGATCTTATCGCTCCCGACGATTTCCACGGCGCGGTATACTACGGAGAATTCGCCGGGAATGACCGCTCCTACGAGTTTATTGATACCGTGGAATCGGTGATGTCCTATGAGGATATCCTGACCGAAAGGGACGAGATGCCCTCCGTTACGGGCTATGACGAGGCATATGATATCATGGAAAGGCTCCGTATATCGGACATCAATTTTATCAAGCCCGGCATCGGCGAGACTACCCGCGTACTGTTAAGACGCGTCCCCTACAAGGTGCTTATCGCCGAGGACTGCCCCGAAAAATATGTGGCTCATATAATCGAGCTTGCCCGTGAAAAGAATGTGCCCGTGGAGAAATATCCGCTGAAAAGATACCGCTGCTGCGGGATAATCAGGAATATGCCTTCCGACGCATGATCAGGTGATGCTATGCTGTTTTTATCCGATCTTGACAATACCCTCATTTTCTCCTACAAGAAATTGTCCGAAAAGGATCTGTGCGTTGAAAAAAAGGACGGGAAAAACCTGTCCTACATGACATACCATTCTGCGGAGCTTTTCTCCGATATTGTCCGACGTGTGACCTTTATCCCCGTGACTACGAGGTCTGCGGAGCAGTACGGACGGATATCATTCCCCGAAGGATATATCCCGAAGTACGCCGTTATCGACAACGGAGCGAATCTTCTGATAAACGGCGAGCCCGATAAGCAGTGGCGCAGCGAGGTCATTCCTGCCATAAATGAAAGCCTGCCCGAGATAAGGGAATGTGAAAAGTATCTGCAAAAATGCGGCGAGGTCTATTTCGATATCCGATTTGTGGACGATTCATTTCTGTTCACAAAGTGCCATGACTCGGAGCGGGTCATGCATGAACTGTTCTCGGAAATATCTCCCGCAAAAACAAGGCTTTTCACCAACGGCGACAAGCTCTATGCCATTCCCGACGGCATCAGCAAGAAAAATGCTCTTGAAAGACTGAAAAGACGGCTCAGCGGTGAGCTTATCATTGCGGCAGGCGACAGCCTTTTCGATGAGGATATGCTCTCGGCGGCTGACCTTGCAATTGTAAAATACGGCGAGCTCAGCGGCAGGGTGATAAATCCCCGTCAGCTCTCCGAGGAAAGGGAAAGCGACCCCGATTTTGTGCTTTCCTGTATTACAGATATTCTTAATAACAATTAAGGGACTGAAATGTGATTCAGCCCCATTTTTTTACACAAAATTACCGATAAACGGAACAATGTCCCGATAGCCTACCGCAAGGTTGATATTCTGTCCGCCCTCGATGCCTGCGGTGCTTATCCCAATGACCTCGCCGTACATATTCAATACCGCTCCGCCCGAGCTTCCGTGGGAGATGGGCGCGGTGAACTGTATCATCTCGATGTCGTTGACCGTTCTGAAGCCCGAGATTATCCCGTCGGAAACGGAATTGAACAGCCCCAGCGGACTCCCTATGGCGACCACTCTCTGTCCGCGGTTAAGCGGAGCGCTGCCGTTATAGACGGTCAGCGGCTTTATATGCTTGTCGATTCGTATCACCGCAAGGTCCAGCAGCGGGTGATATTTGATGACATTGTACGCAGGATAGCTGTTATCGTCGTTCTCTATCCTGACGGAGTAGGATGTTCCCCCGTTTGCCACATGACAGTTCGTAAGGATATATCCCCTATCGTTGATGACGATGCCCGAGCCCGTGCCCACAGGCACTCCGAACCGATTATGTACCTCGATGAGTACCACCGATTCTGCCAGCGCGGCAAGCTCCTCATAGCTAAGCTCTCTGCGCGGAGCAGCGGACGTCCGCGGGGGTGTCTGTACCGTCGGTCTCACGGGTGCGGGTGCTGCGGCGGAGGGCGGCTTTTGCTTCGGAGGTCTAGTCAGGTCTACGGCATAGCTTTTTCCCGGGGAGGTGCTGTTCGCAGTGGGACTTGCCGATACTCTGCCCGACTGTTGGCGGGGCTGTCTCGGAGGTCTGACGAGATCGACCTTCGGCTTTTGTTCGGGAGCCTTTGGGGCGGGAGCGGGACTGTACTCGGGAAGGGTGATATCCTTCGGAGCGCCTATCACAAAGGCTGACGATCTGTTCAGCAGTCCGCCGCCGATTTTTATATCTCCATTCGGCAGCAGTATGCACACATCTATGCCCATCAGCGCCGCAAGATAACAGAACGCATACTCGTTCCAGCCTATCCTCCCCGAACAGATAAGCTTGCGGAATCTGCCGCTGCTTTTCAGAAGCTCCGTCAGGAACATATCCGACCAGTACACCAGCACTGCTCCGAGATTTTTCTCCATTGTGGGGCTGAAATTCTGACGCGCAGCCCTTACCTCCCCGCAGACCTTTCGGCAGGCTTCGCGGAAATCGTGATTTATCTGCTCGTCGGATATCTCCTTTAACAGCTGAACTTCCCTGTCGGCGGAGATATTTTCGTACATGCCGATATAATGCTCCGCTGTCTGACCGTCCTTGAAGGGCGGAAAGCCGTTTATCCTGCGATAGCTGTAGTTCCTGTCCGACGAGACCTTGGCGTCGATAGTCTTAAGCTTATCGCAGAGAGAATCCGTACAGCCTATGCCGCGGACAAAAAATACCCGATGTTCCCTGTCCGAAGCGCTGCCGTGTATATTTATAAATGAATCCATGTCTGATATGCCGAAGCTGTTTATGCTGACATTCATTTTATCACCCCGAAGTTTCTTCTGATACCATTATATCACCGTTTCTGTCAAAAGTCAAATATCCGCGCAGATGCCACAATAATGGCTCCTGCGCGGATAAGCATTCATATCATTATTTCAGCTCGGGGGGAACGTCGCATTTCCTGATAGCGTGAACGGGACAGACCTCTGCGCATTTTCCGCAGCTTGTGCATTTGCTGTGGTCTATCCGCGCGAGATTGTTCTCAACGGTTATCGCGCCGTGCTCACAGGTCTTTTCGCACTTTTTGCAGCCGATACAGCCGCCCTTGCACACCGAACGGACATCCTTGCCAAGCTCCGTGGACGAACAGCATACCTCCACATGGTTTGCGATATCCGTGATGATTATTATCTGATTGGGACAGGTCTTTGCGCAAAGTCCGCAGCCGATACATTTCGCTCTGTCAACTCTGGCAAGACCGTTGACAATGGATATCGCCTTCTGCGGACATACGGCTGCACAGTCTCCGAAGGCAAGACAGCCGTGGGTGCATGCCGTGGATCCGCTGTAAAAACGATTCGCCGCCTTGCAGCTCTGTATGCCGTCATATTTAAACTTATCCGAGGTGTTGCCGAAGTGTCCGCTGCATTTCACAACGGCGGTCTGTATAGACACATCTCCGCTTTCCATTCCCATAAGTGCGGCTATCTTCGCAGCACATTCCTTTCCGCCGGGCTTGCAGAGATTTGCGGGAGCGCCGCTGTTCACGATAGCATTTGCATAGTCCGAACAGCCGGAAAATCCGCAGGAACCGCAGTTTACCTGGGGAAGAGCTTCATTAATGGCTTCTATCCTCTCGTCGGTCCTGACCTCGAATACCTTCGAACAGACCGTAAGCAGAACGCCTGCCACAAGTCCGACAGCGCCGAACACAAGGGCAGGAAGAACATAAGTTGTTACCATTCCTATCCCTCCTTAACTGAACAGTCCCGAAAAGCCCATGAAGCTTACGGAAACTATCGACGCGGCGATGAGCGTTGCGGGTATCCCCTTGAACATTGCGGGACAATCCGAAGCGTTCACTCTCTGACGGACTCCGCTGAATATGATGAGCGCCAGCGTGAAGCCCAGTCCTGCGCCGAGGGAGTTTACTATCGACTGACCCAGTGTGTAGCTGTTGTCAATGTTGAGGATAGTCACGCCCAGAACTGCGCAGTTTGTGGTGATAAGCGGCAGGAAAACTCCCAGCGCATTATACAGCGGCGGCACCATTTTCTTGAGGAACATCTCCACTATCTGCACGAACAGTGCAATGATTAGGATAAACGCCACCGTTTTAAGATATGTAAGTCCCATGGGGACAAGGATAAGCGTGTATATGGGATAGGTCACCAGCGTCGCGCAGACCATTACAAAGGTAACTGCCGCACCCATTCCCGCGGCGCTGTCAAGCTTCTTCGATACGCCGAGAAATGCACATATTCCCATGAATTTTGAGAGAACGAAGTTGTCTGCCAGCATTGCGCTGAGAAGTATCACAAGCATTGCTTTCATTCGCTTTTACCTCCCTCTTTGTTGTAGGACGGGCAGGAAGCCGCATTGGGACAGCATGCGCAGCCGATCTCCTGCGGGGGCTTCTTGGCAGTCAGCTTATTTATGACGGCAATGATAACGCCCAGCGTAAAGAAACCGCCTGCGGGCATGATGAACACCGTCATCGTAACGGGCAGATGAAGCTCTGTCCCGAACCATGCGCCTGTGCCGATTATTTCTCTTATGCTGCCCATGAGGAACAGCGCCAGGGTGAAGCCGATACCCATTCCCAGTCCGTCAAGGACAGACTTTACGGGGCCGTTTTTGGAAGCAAATGCCTCCGCTCTGCCGAGGATTATACAGTTTACCGTGATAAGCGAAAGGAACAGTCCCAGACTGTCGTACAGCTCGGGAAGATAGCCCTTCATGAGGAATTCTATAAGTGTAACAAAGCTTGCGATCACAACAATGAAGCATGGCAGCCTTACCGCTTTCGGTATGACATTCTTAAGCAGTGAAATGGCAAGGTTTGAGCACACAAGCACAAAGGTGGTCGCAAGACCCATTCCTATGCCGTTTGAAGCCATGGTCGTAACGGCGAGGGTGGGACACATTCCCAGCAGGGTCACAAGAACGGGGTTTTCCTTTATGATACCCTTTGTAAGCTCAAAAAGATTACCCTTTTTCTTTTCTTCACTCATTTCCGCTCACTCCTTTCATTTCGTTATAGGCTGTCAGAGCAATAGTTACCGCTCTGTTCATTCCGTTTGAGGATAATGTGGCTCCCGTAACGGCGTCAAGCTCAAAGGCATCTCCTGCGGGAACTGCCGCAGCTGCTTCCTTAAGGCTCGCTATCTCCTCGGAGGTGCCCCAGACATAGGACTTCTTTGCCGATGTATCCTCTCCGCTGTCGGCGGGGAGCTTATCATAGGTAAGTCCCTTGAACTGACCGAGGAAGCTGTCCTCCTGCACTCTTGTGCCCACGCCGGGAGTCTCGCCTATGGAAAGCACGGAAACGCCCGCAACAGCGCCCTCCGCAGACATTCCCACCATGACATGAAGTCCGCCGCTTGAATAGCCGTCCGCGGTTATCTCAAATGCCGTATTTCCGTTTTCGTCCGTAAGCACGGAGGTGACACCCTCGGGTGTGTATACGGAGCCGTCCTCATTGAGCTTCATCGTGAAGCCCTCCGAGGTGCCGTAGATATCCTCCAGACCGATTATCATATTGTCGGTGATAACGCCCGTATTGTCAACATATGTAGCCTCGTATGCTGCAACCAGCAGCGCGCAGGCTATAAGACATATCAGCGTTAAAACAAGGGAAGGCTGTATCTTTTCTTTAAACATTACTGAGCCGCCTCCTTTGCTTTTTTAACGGGCTTTTTCGCTCCGAGAGGGTGAGTCCTGCATATCCTGTCGATGTAGGGCGTAAGCAGGTTCATCAGCAGTATCGAGAAGGAAACTCCCTCGGGATAGTTGCCGAACTGACGTATCACGAATGTTATCACAGCACAGCCCACGCCGAACACTATCTTGCCCGATGTGGTGAGGGGCGTTGTGGCATAGTCTGTAGCCATGAAGAACGCACCTATCATAAGACCGCCTGCAAGGAGCTGATATACAGTCATTGTCGGGCTGCCCGTGTAAATAAGGGTCAGCACGCCGAATGTGCCGATAAATGCGACAGGCGCTGCGGGGGAAATTATCTTCGTGACAATGAGGAAAAGTCCTCCGATAATGAGTGCAAGAGCGCAGGTCTCGCCGATACAGCCGCCCGTTTCGCCGAGGAGCATCTGCTTTAAGGTAAAGGGCGATACCATGGCAGTGCCGTTATCAAGCCAGCCCGCCGCAAGAGGTGTTGCTCCCGTCACTGCGTCCGCCGCGGAGGAGCCGTCCTTGTACCAGTAGGGTACTACCCAGCTCGTCATCTGTGAAAATGACACCATAAGCACGATACGCGCCGTGATAGCAGGGTTTGCGAAATTCTGTCCGATGCCGCCGAACAGCTGCTTTACGATTACTATTGCGACAAAGCTGCCGATAACGGGGATATAGAATGGCACCGATGCGGGAAGGTTCATTCCGAGAAGAAGTCCCGTCACCACTGCCGAAAGGTCGGATACAGTCTGCTCCTTTTTGGCGATGATGTTGAAAAGCGCTTCAAAGACCACCGACGATGCGATAGTCACAAGCAGCACCGCAGCCGCACGTGGTCCGAAATAGATACAGCCCATGACTGCCGCAGGAAGCAAAGCTATCACGACCATTGCCATGACCTTTGCCGTTGAAAGCCCCGCGCTCCTGTGAGGCGACGGGGAAACTCTTAGTCCGTTCATATAGTATATGTTCCTCCTTACTCACTTTTTGGGCGCGGGACGGGGGATAAGTCCCTTTGCCAGCTGATTTATTTCCGCAAGAGGTCTGTGGGCGGGGCAGATATAGCTGCAGCAGCCGCAGTTCATGCAGAGCATTACCTTAAGCGCTTTGAGAGTCTCAACGTCCTTTGCCTTGTATGCGCTTTCTATCTCCACGGGCATAAGCTTCAGGGGACAGACCCTCACACAGCTTCCGCAGCGTATGCAGGCGGTAGTTTTCGGCTCCTTGATATCCTTGAATGCAAGTATAGCGTTTGTGGTCTTTAAGATAGGCTGGTCGGTATCGTACAGAGGAAAGCCCATCATAGGACCGCCGTACAGCACCTTTTCGGGGGCCTCCGCGCCGCCGTATTCCAGTATCTCCGACACTCTTGTGCCTATTGGGACGATATAGTTGCCCTTGTTCTTTGTTACGGCATTTCCGTCAAGGGTTATCCTCTTGGAAACAAGCGGCATGCCCGTTTCAAGATATCGGCTGACAAATGCCGCACTGGACACGTTCATGACAAGCACGCCTTGATTTCCGGGCAGCTCGCCCTCGCCGACTATCCTGCCCGTGGCGGAGTAGATGATGACCTTTTCCGCTCCCTGAGGATATGTACACGGCAGAGTCACTATCTCAATGGATTTGATATCCGCAGTCTTTTCCTTAAGCAGTGCGATAGCCTTGGGCTTGTTTTTCTCTATGCATATCTTACAGACGGGTATCTCAAGATATTTCTGCACAAGAAGCACTCCGTTTATGATATCGTCGGGCGATTCCATCATCTGGCGATAGTCCGAGGTTATATAAGGCTCGCACTCCGCAGCGTTGATGACAAGGGTATCAATGGGCGTTTTGGTCGGGTCGAAATTCATCTTGACATGAGTGGGAAAGCCCGCTCCGCCCAGTCCCGCAAGACCGCACTCCCTGACTGCGGCAATGAAGGACTTTTTGTCGCTCACCGAAGGCGGAGCAATGTTAGGGTCGGGGGTCTGCTCGCCGTCCGAGTCGATAACAACAGCCTTGCAGGTATTTCCTGCGGGCAGCAGGAAATCCGTCACCGCGCTCACCCTGCCCGACACCGATGAGTGAACGGGCACCGACATGAATGCGTCGGTATCTCCTATCTTCTGTCCCACGGTCACGGTATCGCCCGCTTTTACAAGACAGCTGCATGGTGCGCCCATGGACTGTGACAGCGGGATAATGACCTGCTTCGGCAGCGGAAAGCTGACGGTCTCGCAGTCCTCGGTCCCCTTATCGTGACTGAGGCGCACGCCGTTTAGTTTTTTCATCTGACATATTCCTCCCTGAAATTGAATAAGTTTATGTGAAAATTTATGTAAAATAATAGTGTTCGATATGAGTTTTATCGGCGATTATGGACAGCAAGGCTCTTTTCAAGCAGGGGTATGACCTTTCCCGACACTATCCCCGTAAAAAAGCCCGAAGCCGTTCCCACTATCAGCAGCACAGGCGCATAGTAAAAGGTATACATGCTCCCCATAAGCACCGCCGAAGCCGCCAGCTGTCCCAGCATATGACCGACAGCGCTCAGCATGCTTATCATAACATATGACGCCCTTGTCTTCGACAGAAGCAGCGCTGTTATCCCGAAGGATACTATCCCTCCGCAGGCTGACATCATCCCCGCCGTCACTCCCCTTGTCAGGAGCACGAACGCCGATTTCAGCAGTGTGATGATGAATGCCGTCGGCAGATTGATACACACCGCCGCGGCAAAGACTGCGATATTTGCAAGTCCTATCCGCACTCCCGCGGGAAGAAACGCCGAAGCCATGCTCTCAAAGGCGGACAGCGCCGCCGCTGCGCCAAGCATTATGCCCGTGATCGAAACATAACGGGCAGTTGAATCAAATGGATCTATCTTCATTTTTCAGTTTAATACCACATCAATATCGTCGGGCTCGTCGGAGACTATCCTCACCGACACCCTGTTGGGCAAGCAGACTATGGACCCGCTGCCGCCATGGATATATCCCGTTTTTTCGCAGAGCTTATCGGGGCAGTCCGAATGGGAAACGCAGATACCTCCGTCCTTGACGGTAAGCTCCATATCCGCGAAGTCCAGCGGATATACTCCGTCCTTGTCAAGGGGTATCTCGGCGGCGATCTCTCCGTTGGCAGTGACTACGGCAATTCCCGTGCCGCTTTCATCTGCCCGCATAAAAAAATATGCGGCAGCCGCTGCGGCAATGACTGCCAGTGCAAAAAGGATATCCCACATTCTCAACGTTTTTCTGCCGCTATTTTGCGAGGGTGAAGCCTGTGTTTTCATACAGAGTAAAGCCGACCCCCTCGCTGACATAGACTTTATTATCCTCGTCCGCCGCAATGATATAGTATCCCTCCGAGGACATATAGCGGTCAAGCTCCGCAGTTCCTCCCGAATAGACCGCCGTTGCCAGCATATCCGAGAGTATCCCTCCGTTTTCCGTTCCATACGGAACGATGACCGTGACTGAAGTCAGGTCTGTTTCAACAGGATATCCCGTTTCTGTTGAAAGTATATGCTCGTATTTAACGCCGTCCTGCTCGAAAAAGCGCTCGTAGCCGCCGCTTGTGGAAACATATGCGGCGGAGGTGTCAATTATCCCCAGATAGCCCGAAGGGTCCGAAGGATTTTTCACTGCCGCCTTAAAGGACGTGCCGTCCGGCTTTTCGCCGTAAAGCAGCGTGGACGAGCCCAGCGATACCACGGCACAGGGGATATCCGTCCCCTCCAGATACTCTGCGGTCTTATCGCAGGCATAGCCCTTTGCGGATGCGCCCAGGTCAAGCCTTGTTCCGTCGGGAAGCTCGGACAGGCTGTCAAAGCCGCCGTACAGCGTCCCGAGAGCCTCGTCGATATCATCGCGGGAGGGCACAGCGGGGCTGTCGGAGGATATGCCCCACAGTCCCGTAAGAGCGCCGCAGGTGATGTCAAGTCCGCCGCCTATCTCCTCGGAAAGCTCCGACGACAGCAGCGCACATTCTATAACATATTCTCCCTCAAGAGTGTTTGCGTCCGCTTCGTAAACTGTCCGGAGCTCGCCGCTCATATCGGTCAGCAGCGCCTTCAGCGGAGAGATATCCCCCCTGCTGCCGTAAAGGGTGATGCTCCCGTAGGTATCGAAGGCGTACAGCTCCTCCGAAGTCTTTTCTTCCGCGCAGGAACAGAAAAACGGCAGGAGAACAGCCGTCAGGCAGACAAATATCAGTGTTCTGATAACAGTTCTATACATACTCATACATTATAATTTTATCCGATTAAAGCCCTCTCGTCAAGTGTTTTGACGATTTCCTTTCAAAAACAGCATTCCGCACAAATTCGACAGAGTTTTTTGTGTTAATTCTGCGTAAAGTATCATTTGTCTCATACGGCAGTATATCATTTCGTATTTCTGAATGCCGAAGGAGTCAGCCCCTCGTATCTTCTGAACAGCATGCAGAAGTAGCTCTCCGAACAGAAGCCCGTTTCATATGATATTGCTTCAATGCTTTTATCCGTGCCCGTCAGCAGAGACTTTGCCTCCTGTATGCGGCGCTTTGCTATGTATTCCATGGGGCGCATATTCATTATCCTTCTGAACAGCAGGCACAGATGCTGCTTTGAAACGCCCGATGCTTTGCACAGATCGTCCGGAGTTATCGACGACGCGTAATTGCAGCTGATATAGTCTATCGCCTTCATAAGAGCAGCCGACGGCGAAGCAGACGTTCCCTCTGCCGATCTTATCCTGTACAGCTCGATAAGAAAATCATACAAATATCCCGACGCTCTGTAATTACCGAAAATGCTGTCGGAGCGTATGGCGTCGTGCATTTTTCTGTATGAGTGTGCTTTTCCCGTCAAGGATGAGCGTGCCGCTGCCCTTGGTGCAGTACAGTATCTGATGATTCGGATACCCCTCGGGTCGGATGATATGGTCCTGACGATGATGCTGTCCCATGTTGAGCAGATACAGCGGCAGTTCCTTTTCTCCGCGTATTATGGGATAATCGCTGAAATACAAAAAAATAATCTCCGATATTCATATTGTTATAAATTGATAATATCATTTATTGACTTGCCTGTCAATATGATGTACAATACATACAACAAATACTAAAGGAGAATGACCATGGATATTTCAAAAATTTCACCACAGGGCACCCCAAAAAGCAGAATGATCTATCACGAGGACCCGGATAAGCTTCATATCAACACTCTTGATAAGCATTGCTATTTCATACCCTTCGGCGCAGAACAGGACCCCTTTGACAGCAGGGAAAATTCAAGCCGATTCGAACTATTGAACGGCGAGTGGGATTTCAGATATTACAACAGCATTATCGATATGGAGGACGACTTCATCTCTGTACCCTTCGATAAAAAGCTGCCCGTTCCCTCCAACTGGCAGCTTCACGGCTATGACAAGCCGCAGTACACAAATGTCTGCTACCCTATCCCCTACGACCCGCCGTTTGTGCCCGACGATATCCCCGCAGGCGTTTACAGCCGCAACTATACCTACACCCCCGACGGACTTGACAGGATACTCGTTTTCGAGGGCGCGGACAGCTGCATATACCTTTACATCAACGGCAGCTTTGCAGGCTATTCACAGGTCTCCCACAGCACCTCGGAGTTTGATATCACTCCCTTTCTCCGAGAGGGTGAAAACAATATCACCGCCGTTGTTCTGAAATGGTGCGACGGCACCTACCTTGAGGACCAGGACAAGTTCAGACTGTCTGGGATATTCCGCGACGTATATGTACTTTCCCGTCCGAAAAAGCGGCTGGAAAATTATATCGTAAGGACGGATATCTCCGAGGACTTCACCTCCGCAGAGCTTGTTTTCACGCCTTACGGCACTGATGTCAGCGCAAAGCTGTCCGACAGAGAGGGCAATATCATCGCGGAGTTTTCCGCAAAGGACGGCGAGACCGTTTCCGTTCATATATCCTCTCCCCTTTTATGGTCTGCGGAGAAGCCTTATCTGTACGATATGACGATATCCGCAGGCGATGAGCTTATCGGCGAGAAGGTGGGCTTCCGCAGCGTATGCACCGAAAACGGCGTGGTGAAGATAAACGGCAGAGCTGTGAAATTCAAGGGCGTGAACCGCCATGACAGCTATCCCGACACGGGCTATTACGCTTCCCCCGAACAGATGAAAAAGGATATCATACTGATGAAACGGCACAATATCAATGCGGTGAGAACGTCTCATTATCCCAATTCTCCGCTGTTTTACAGGCTCTGCGACGAGTACGGCTTATACGTCATCGACGAGGCGGATATGGAGTCTCACGGCTGCGTGGAGGTCTACAACGACTTCAAATGGAGCATGGGCTACAACGGCATCGCTCTGCTTGCCTCCGACGAGCGCTTTAAAAAGGCGATAACCGACCGCGCCGAGTCCCTTGTAAAGCGGGATATAAACCGTCCTTGTGTGATATTCTGGTCGCTGGGCAACGAGAGCGGCTACGGTACAAATATGCTTGCGGCAGGCGAGCTCGTAAAGTCGCTGGACGATACAAGACTGCTCCACTACGAAAGCACTCATAAGCTTGACGATACCTCCGACGCTATTCTTGACGTCGTATCGGAAATGTACACTTCTCCCGAGGATATGCTGAAATTCCTTGAAAATGACAGCGAAAATCGTCCCTTTATCCTCTGCGAATACTGCCATGCCATGGGCAACGGCCCCGGCGACTTGGAGGATTATCACAACATCTTCTATTCAAGCGAACGGTTCTGCGGCGGCTTCGTATGGGAATGGAGCGACCATGCCTGCCCTCTGGGAGAAACTTCGGACGGCAAGCCGGAATACGGCTACGGCGGCGATTTCGGCGAAAAGCACAATGACGGAAATTTCTGCATGGATGCTCTTACCTATCCCGACAGAACGCCCCACACGGGACTTCTTGAATTAAAGCAGGTATACCGTCCCGTGCGGATATCAAAGGGGAATGCTCCCGGCAGCTTTATCTTCGGAAGCACCCTTGAGTTTGAAAATGCGGGAGATATCCTCTGCTGCCGCTATGAGATGACCTGCGACGGCGGCACTATTGCGGAGGGCACTGTCAGCTTTGATCTGCCGCCTATGAGCAGCACGGAAGTATTTATCCCCGCCGCAGCCGAAGCCTTCACCGAGGAAGCCTATATCCGATTTATCTTCACATCTGCGAATGATACGTCATTCTGCGAGAAGGGCTATGAGCTCTGCTTCGATCAGCTGAAGCTCTCCGAGGGCATTCCCAATGAGGCTCCCGCAAAAAACAATGCCGATATCGTCCTCGAGGACGCTCCGCTTTTCGTAAGCATTGCTGCGGGAAATGTGTCCTATCGCTTCAACAAGCGGCTGTCGGGATTCGATTCCATAAAGTGCGGCGGCAGAGAGCTTCTCGACAGACCCATGTCCTTCAATTTCTTCCGCGCTCCCGTTGACAACGACATCATGAAGGGCGACTGGTACAGAGCCCACCTCAACGACTATACGGCTAAAAATTACGGTGTATCTGCCGCTGTCACCTCCGACGGTGCGGAAATATCCCTCAGACAGTCCTGCGGGTGGAGCATTCATCAGCCCTTTGCTTATATGGACGTGAAATATATCATCTCGGAAAACGGCATGGACATACAGTGCAGTGCGGAATTCTCAAACAAGGTGACCTTCCTCCCCCGCTTCGGGATAAGGCTGTTCCTGCCAAAGACATTTGACAGGGTTGACTACTTCGGCTATGGTCCCTATGAAAGCTATATCGACAAGCATCAGGCAAGCTATATGGGGAATTTCTCCTCCCAGATAAGCAAGCTGCACGAGGACTATATCCGCCCACAGGAAAACGGCTCTCACTTCGGCTGCAGACATATGACCGTCACCGACGGCATGTCAAGCATCCGCTTTTCCGCCAAGGACGGCTTCTCCTTCAATGCTTCGGAATATACGCAAGAGGAGCTTTCGGAAAAACGGCACAATTTCGAGCTTGAAAAATGTGAAAGCAATGTCATCTGCGTTGACGGAGGAATGGCTGGAGTAGGTTCAAACGCCTGCGGTCCTGCCCTTGCGGAGAAATATCGCCTGCCGCTGCCCGCCGCTTCTATTCGGCTGCATATGGAGATACACTGACCGCTTTTATGCATTCTGTTTTCTCATATCGGAATGAAATATCCCCGCAGGCTCCCGTATACGGGTCTGCGGGGATATCTTTTTGGACCTGATATTTTAATACTAATCCCCGATACAGTGACAAATGTCACTCCGATAATTACAAACGGCATATTGCCCTTCGGGCAGACGAAATGCTATAATTATGTAAAGTAATAAAGGAGGCGGTTTTATGCTGTATCTGATTATATCCTGGCTGTTGTCACCGCCGGTGCTTATCATTGTCACAATTGTTCAGTGCAGGAAAAAGGAAAAGCTTCAAAGGTTTGTGTCCGAGCTTTTGCGAAAGGACAGGATAGACTATACGGAATATTCCGAGCTGCGGGTCAGACATGAGGACACCGCCGCTCCGCAAAGCCCCGTGACAGAAGCTCCTGTCTTTTCCGACGGCAATTTAAACAGCAATGTCTGCGGAGAGCCTGCCCGTCAGCCTTACGCTTATCGGCAAAATAATTATTCCGCGTCCGCAAGCGCTCTGCCTTCGCCCGCTTATCAGGAAGAGACAGCCGTCCCCTCCGAAAAGCAGTCTACGCCCGAAAAGCAGCGCCGCTCAAAGGGCAGTGCAGGCGCAATGTCCGTGCTTATGACGATAGGCATTATTTTCGTAATACTTGCGGGGCTGGTATTCTCCACAGCCATCTGGGTAAATCTCGGCAATTTCGGCAGGACCTGCGCTGTCGGAGGAGTTGCCGCTCTGTTTTTCGGTATCAGCGCATTTGCCGGAAGAAAGCTTAAGCTGGACAGCACCGCCTTCGCATTCTACACTCTCGGTTCATTCTTTTCGGCGATAACGCTGATAACTGCGGGATTTTTCCGTCTGCTGGGAAGCTATCTTTCCGTTGACGGAGGCGGACGGTTCATACTCTTCTCCCTCGCCGCGCTTATCGTAAGCATATTATCCGCAAACGGACTGAGGATATTCGGCAAGCCTGCCGCTGCATACATATCTGCCTTCGGCGGAACGATGGCTGCCATACTGCTGCTTATACATTTCTCCGATGAAACGGGCATGTTCGCACTTCTCGCAGCACTGCTTACCCTTGCGGTAAATACGGTGATCTATTCGATCGGTGCAAAGCTCCCCGACAAATGGGATAAGCCCGTCAGAGCGGCTTCGGGCACGCTTTACGCTGTGGGGCTGTTATGCGGCATTGCGGCTGCATTTTCCGACTCGGCTGCATTCTGTGCATGTGCGGGAGTATATGTGCTTCGCTGTGCCGCAGTGTCGGTCATGGCATTCAAGGGTCACCCCGTATACAAAAAGCGGCTCCCTGCGGCGGTATCACTCCTTTCGGGGATATTCTTCTCCGAAGCGCTGATATGGAAGCTGTCGGGCAGCCTTGACATATTCGCTCTTGCACTGACCATATTTGCACTTGTTTTCATCGGCGTGTTCTTTACCTATGACATTGATATCCCCGATGAATGGAAGGGTACAATAAAGCTTTCCGCCGTTTTGCTGAGCGTTTCGGGACTGATATCCTCCTTTGCCGCCCTCGGCAGAAGCTTCGGAGAATGGAACGGCGTATGCTTTGCGGTAGCGGGGCTGTACATAGTATCTTCGCTTACAGTGGGGATACTGGCATACCGCGGACATGAAGCATACGGAAAAATCCCCTCCGCATTTGCCGCCCTGTTTACGGGCATGACCTTCTCGGTAATGCTCATAGCAGAGCTTTCCCACAGCACGGCTGTCTCGGCTTTATGTCTTACCCTGCTTTTCCTGCTGTTCATCAATGCAGTTTATTACGTTCCCGAAAGGCTCCCCGAGGGCTGGAAAGCGGCTTCGGCTATTGCCGCAGCTGTCCTCGGAGCAATTAGCACCGCATACTCGGTATACGTGCTCTGCGGCAGCTTTGACAGTTGGGACGCTGCCTGCTATGCCACAGCCGCGCTGTATATCCTGCAGAGCATTGCCGTCGCCGTTATGGCATTTATGGGACACAGCGGATATTCTAAGTCCCGCTGGGGAGCGTATGCTCATATCACAGGGCTTTTATTCGCGGCATTTATGCTCATTGAGCTTTCGCCTCATGAAAGGTGCTTTATGCTCCTTCTGGCTGTACTTACAGTATCATACACTATCGCTGCGGATGTATTCCTCCGCGAAAAAACACCCGAAGGCTGGCTGTCCGTTTCAAAGGCGGCAAAGGTCATACTGAACATCGCAGCCGCGCTGACCTCTGCGGGGGTACTTATTGACTGCAATCAGTACTGGGATATTTTCTGCATTATCACCGCAGTGCTGTACATCGCATATACTGCCTTCCTCGGCATATATTTCAAGAAAGCTTCCCTCAAAGGAGCCGAATGTATCATCAGCTGCTTCACCCTGTTCAATATGTACTGTCTTATCGTTAACAGATTCGAAAATGCACCTGTGCTCATACTTGTCTGCCTGCTCTTCGCAGCGGCGCTAATACATCATTTTGCAAAGCCTGTTCGGACCGCATTTTCCGACATCTTCCTCACTGCCGCCGTGATTATTTCCGCACTGTATTCCTCGGGCGATGAGCATATGTTCGCTCTTATGGGCTTTGCGGTACTCGGCATTCTCCTGCTTATCGAAGCTGCAGAAAGGGAAAGATCCCTGTCGGCGCTGTTCGGCGCATTGCTGCCCATCCCCGTTATCGGCATGATATCCACGGCAATGACTATGACAGCGATATACTTCCCCTTCGGTCTCACTGCCGCAGTCAATGCGGCTGTGCTTGCAGCCATCGCCGCGGCGGTGCTGATACTGACAAAGCGCTCGGGAGCGGTATTCTATTCCTTTGCAGTGACCGCTTCGGTATTGGTGCTTCTCGGAACAGACAACGGCTCCTTCGGCATACAGCTGCTGTTCATCGCAGTGAGCGTTCTGCTGACTGTGCTCTTCGGGATATCCGCAAACAACCTGCCCTCGCTGCTCTCAATGGCGGGTACGGCTTTGGCTGTGAGAGAACTGGCAGACACGAACGACAGCATGACCGTGCATATCATCATGGCAGCAATATTTGCGGCAGTCTGCCTGACCGCTTCAAGGATATTCTTCCCGAAAAAGCTCATAGTGCGGGAAAAGGGACTGTTACGTATTGATACCTGCTGCACGGGAATACTGCTTGCGATACCCATTCTTTCGGGGATAAGCGGGAATGCGGAAATTTTCGCAGTGCTTACTCTTATCGCCGTATTCACCGCAAATCTTGCACGCAGAGAGCAAAACGGCGGCTTCAACAGAGCAGCCCTGACCGCAGGCTGCGGCTTCTTTACCGCCGCCCTTATCAACAGACCATTCCTTACGGTAAGCGACGAGCTTTTCTCGGGCAAGATAACTCTCGGTCTTATCTGCATATTCGGCTTTGTGTTCTCGAAGCTGTGGAAAAAATATCCGAAGCTGTCGGAAAACGTCTCTGCGGCGATATACAGCCTTTCCTTCATCTGTCTTATCATAGAGGCGCTCAGACGTGAGGATCTGTTCAACACACTTATCGTGCTGGGAGTTTCACTGATAATACTGCTGTACTCCTTTATCCGCAGGAAAAAGCGCTGGTTCGCGGTCTCCTCCATTGCGCTCACGGGGCTTACCCTTTATATTTTCAGAGATTTCTTCCTCATGATAGACTGGTGGGTATATCTGCTGGCGGTGGGACTGCTGCTTATCGCCGTTGCCTCCGCCAATGAATACTTCATCAAAAAGGGCAGAGAGCTCAAGGAAAAGGCGGGAAGATTTTTTGAGGACTGGACTTGGTGAGCCCCTTGATTTTCACGGTGATATGATATATAATTATATTGACAAACACCGACCGAAAGGAGCTTACGTAAAATGAGCGGAACTATGCTCCATATCCTTACAGCTTTGCTTCTTGCCGCCCTTGCCATAGTATGCACATCAATAGTCTGGCTGATGGTAAAGGGCAGCCGAAGTAAGGTCACGTTCAGCTTTGTGGGCGGTCAGTTTTCGCTGCTGCTGTGGATAATATCCCAGCTTGTGATAATCCTGTCCGAAAGCGAAAGACAGCTGCTTATCGGCTATGACATTGGCAACTTAGGAATAAGCTTCATCGGCAGCTGCTGGATGCTTTTCGCGGTGAGCTACATGGACAGGGAGCTGTCAAAGCCTTTACTGTGCGGGACGCTGGGGTTTTCCTCACTTATATTCCTGGGTGCTGTCACAAACCCGCTGCACGGGCTTTACTACTCCGAATTTTCCATGGACGGGGTGACTCACGGACCGCTTTTCTACGTCAGTCAGATATACATATATCTTGCAATGCTCTGCGGTATCGCACTGATATGCAGGCAATGCTTCGAGAACAAGCAGCGCTCCCGCGGACAGGCTGTTCTGCTGACCCTTGCCACGGCTATCCCGCTGTCGATAAATCTGCTGACCCTTGCGAATGTGATAGCTCTTGATTTTGCGCTGACTCCATTATCGCTTGCCATATCGGACATTCTCGTCCTGTTTGCCACCTACCGCTACGGCTTTCTGAACGTAAACGACGTGGCGTTCGAGGACGCATTCAATACCATTGAAGAGGGCGTGATAGTATTCAGCCGCCGCGGCAGGATAACCTATCTCAGCAGTGCGGCAAAGCGGATGCTCGGTATCTCCGAAAAAAACGACCTGAGCTCATTTGTAGGCTGCGTCTCCGAGCTTTCGGAAAAGCCGCTGACGGAGAACTTCGACTACGCCGAAATAGAAAAGGACGGGCTTCATCTGGGGATAAAGCACTACCACTGCCGCGACGATAAGGGAATGATAGTTGCGGGACTAGTGATAGTTTCCGACATATCGAGATATTATCAGCTTATCGAAAAGACCGGCGAGCTTGCGGGCGCAAGGCAGAAGCTCGCCATTGAACGGGAACGGAACAGGATAGCTCAGGAGGTCCACGACACCGCAGGTCATACCTTTACAATGATAAGCTCCCTTGCAAAGCTTTCAAAGGTAAGGCTGTCGGATATGCCCGATTCTCCGCAGCTTCGGGAGCTTATCTCCTTTATGGACGAGACGGAATCCCTTGCGCGGGGCGGACTTACACAGCTTCGCTTCTCCATAAACAATCTGCGGGAGGACAGCTTCCTGACCACCGTCACTGCTGCGGTAAAGACCGTCACCGACGCTGTTAGGGACATAAAAACAGAGCTTTGCATACAGGGCACCGAGGACGGCAGATATGCCTTCTGCGTGCAGGATATCTACATCAGCTTCCGCGAGCTTATCACCAACAGTGTGAGATACTCGGGAGCGGACAGGATAGATGTCATCGTAAAATTTCTTGACGAGTCCGTTGAGCTGTATGTATTCGACAACGGCAGGGGCTGCGCGGAGATAACCGCCCACAACGGACTGAACGGTATCATATCAAGAACAGAGAAGCTGGGCGGGACCGCAGTGTTCAAGTCGGGCGAGGGCATAGGCTTTTCGGCGGTGATAAAGATACCCGTCCCACCGGATACGAAAGGAGCGAACACATGATAAAGGTACTTATAGCCGATGACGTACAGATACTGCGGCGAGGACTTGAAGCTGTGCTGTCAACGGACGGAGAGATAAAGGTCATAGGCGAGGCAGCCAACGGAAAGGAAGCCCTTGAAATTTGCATAAAGCACTCCCCCGATGTGGTGCTGATGGATATGCGCATGCCCGAATACGACGGCGAATACGGCACAAGACAGATAAAAACTCATTTTCCCGATATAAAGGTGCTGGTGCTCACCACCTTTGACGACAGCGAGACCGTGCAGAAGGCTGTCGCCTGCGGAGCGGACGGGTATATCCTTAAGGAAATGGAGAACGAGAAGATAATCAACGCCATAAAGACCGTTAACAGCGGCATAAACGTATTCGGTGCGACGGTGTTTTCGTCCATAAAGCAGACCATGCCTGTTTCGCAGCCCTCGGCGGCAAGCTTTGATATATCCGAAAGAGACCGGGAGCTTATGACCCTCATCTGCGACGGCTGCGACAACAAGGAGATAGCAGCAAGACTTTTCCTTGCGGAAGGCACTGTGAGGAACAATATCTCGAAGCTGCTGGAAAAGCTGGGACTTAAGGACCGCACTCAGCTGGCGGTATTTGCGGTGAAGAACAATCTGGTATAGAGCACCGATAATACTATAGTAAACGACATTAGAAATTGAACTTAAAGTCAAGCAAAATCTTGCATATATGGATTTTGCGCAGACTGAAAGCATCAGTTTCAATGTCGTTTACTATAAGCTCCTGTCAAAGTGCAGACATACATAAAAAAGATCGCCCTCCGAAGAGAGAGCGATTTTTTATTTATGTCCGATGAGCCGTTATCAATACCACCATATAAAGCCGTCCTCATCGCTGTACAAATAAGTATTTATATAGTTTTCCAATAATTCGGGCGCTGCATCGTAGCCGTTTCCCGTTAAATAAAGTTCATCCAGAATGGTCAGTCCCTTTAATGCACTGCAGTTTCCGTTAAGCTGATTGTTCGTCGCATGAAGTACCTTGAGTCCCGGATTTCCTGCAAGAGGGGTAAGGTCGGTAAGCTGATTCTCTCCCACATAGACAACTTCCAGCATGGTACAGCCGCTGAAAGGCTCCAGGCTTTTCAGACCGCAGCCGTGCATATAGAGCTGTATGAGCTGCGTCATTCCCGAAAGAGCGGAACAATCGCTTATCGGATTATTTGCCAGACTAAGGTACTGTACCTTTGTACAATTCTTCAGCGGCGTAACATCGCTGATATTATTGATATTAAGCCATATTTCGGTAAGCTCGGTCATGCCCGACAGGGGCGACAGATCAGAGATGCCGTTATTCTCCGCGCCCAGCGTCTTTAGATTTTTCAGATCCTTTGCAAAGGAGAGATCCTTTACGTTGTTATTGTGATAGGTAAGCTTTTCAAGCTGTGTAAGTCCGCTTAAGGGCGACAGATCGGTAAGGTCATTGTCGCTCAGGATTATTTCGGTCACGTTTGTCATATATTTCAGGTCTTTTATGTCACTGTCCTTAAGTCCCTTATTCTTCAGATTGAGTATACCCGTCATATCGGTACTGTATTCGGTCCCGCCGATGGTTATAGTCTCGGGCACTGCAGGCGCTTCGGTCTCTGTCGCTTCGGAAAGGACGGATTCATCAATATCTATAAATATAGTCGGCAGGATATATTCATCGGCAATGCGTACAAGCTCTCCGCTTTCCGTTCCCACCTCGACAGTAAGGTACATCCCGCCGAGCTCCGTCTTATAGCATCTGCCGAGGGAGTCGGTATCCATGTGCTTATAGGTGGTTTTGCCATAGGTCACAGACTCTATGCTGTCGGCAGACATCCCCAGATTTTCCGCCAGCTTTTCCATCGGCATAGTGTTTACATAAATATGTATGCCGCTGACGGAATCCCTTATCCAGACAGAGCTGCTGCCGCTGCCGCTTACAGTAAGGGGTTCATCGCTTCTTTCGGAATAGTCGAATTTGATCTCCGCAGTCTTTCCGCTGACCAGTATCTCGCCGCTGAAGCTTTTCTCGCTATAATGAGCCTCCGCTTCGGTGACCTCGCTTACGGGCGGAGAAGTTACCTTTGCATTGAATACTCCTTCGGAATTATTCTTTGATGTCTCGGGCTCAGAAGTCACATTTGCATTAAATACCCCTTCGGAGGTGACCTTTGTAGTCTCGGTCACCTTTTCGGGCTTTGTAATATCCGCAGCGTCTCTGTCCGAACCGCCCTTTCCGAACACGGCTATGCATATGACCGCAGCAATGACCACCGCCGCAGAAGCTATCCCCACCACAGCCGCAGGGAATTTCTTTGCCTTAGGCGCTTCGGAAACAGGCGCGCTTTCCTCGGCGGGAGCACTTTCCTGCGGTTCGGAAGCAGACATAGGTATATCTTCCGCCGATGTAGTCATAGTCTGCTGCCCTACGGTCATTCCGTACGGCATGGACATCGTCCGCATAGCAGGTCCCTTGATTATCGGCTCTGCGGCAAAGGGAAGCCTTTCAAGGTCGCTTATGAACTCGGAAATATTTTTGTATCTGTCAGATATCTTAAGCATCGTCGCCTTACGGATGATATTCCAGAGTCCGTCATTAATGGAGTATTTGTTCTCGTCAAATTTTTCATCGTCCTCAAGGCGGGTCATAGGGTCGTCGGGGATAAGTCCCGTCAGCGCATAGAATAGGGTCGTTCCGAGAGAATATATATCCGTCCAGGGACCCTGCTTGCCCTTTTTCTGATACTGCTCCAGCGGCGCAAAGCCGGGCTTTAAAATGACCGACATATTCTGCGAGCCGTCCGCCACTACCTGTCTTGCGGCGCCGAAATCAATGAGCTTCACCCTGCCGCTGCTGCAGAGCATGATATTATCGGGAGAGATATCCCTGTGAAGGATACTCGCTCCGTGAACGGTCATCAGCGCGTCGGCAACGCACCCCGCAAGGAAGACCGCCTGCTCTGCGCTGAGCACACCGTTATGGACAATATGGTCCTTGAGAGTCTGTCCCTCAAGATATTCCATGGTGTAATACGCCGTGGAATTCTCATAGAAAAAGTCATAAACGCCCACGATATTGGGATTGTCGCTGAAGCCCGCCACCATGCTCGCCTCTTCGTAGAATCTCTCTGCGCCGTTTTGAAAGACGCTTGGCGAGTTCTCCTTCATCGAAACGGAGACGGTCAGATGATCGGCACCTCTGGCTGCAAGCCCGAAGGGGAAAAACTCCTTTATTGCTATCTTACGTCCGATCTTGATATCATACGCAAGATATGTTATGCCGAAGCCGCCCATTCCTATTACTCTTCCCACCGCATATCTGCCCATAAGTGCGCTGCCGCAGGGCAGGACTGCAGGGTCGCTGACATAGCTTTCGGGTGAATATCCGCATTCACTGCAGGGCTCATTTGAGATATGGGCAAAGCAGCATTCGCATAGATTACCTTTATTAGTTTCAATCATAGATAAGTTCCTTAACTGTAAATGTATATAGTGGGAAGGATAAAGTTCTCTGCCACATAGATAAGCATCGAGCTTTCGGTACCCACCTCAATGGTAAGATACATTCCGTTTATCTTCACCTTGTAGCAGTAGCCGTATGAATCGGACTCCATGTATTCGAAAACGGTCTCTCCGTATTCTACATAGGTTATCTTCTTTGGCGATTCTCCTAATCTCTCTGCAAATTCTTCCATCGACAGATCATTGACAAAAATATCTATCCTGTCATAGGTATCCTTTACCCAGAGCGAGCTGCCGTTTCCGCCGCTCAATGTGCAGGAGAAGTAATTCTCATCGGGATAAATAAATCCCACATCTGCATATGTGCCTGAAACGCCGAGATTTCCGCGGTAGCTCTTAAAGCCCTCCAGTGTCGTCTGAGGCTTGCCTGTTATATTAAGGCTGTCAAGATATTTCTCGGCTATCTGCCTGCCCTCCGTGCTGCCGTCCAGGTAGGCGGTAACAAAAATATAGCAGCCAAAGTCTGTTTTGGAATCGGTGAATATCAAAGAGTATTTATAGGTCTTTCCGTTGATATACTGATCATAGTTGCATTTCCAGGCATTTCGTCCCGCAATTGTGACATATTCGGTGGATGTGATGTTATGACCTGTGGTGCCGTTAACAAAGTTCATGTTTTTAAATATGTAATCTATCATTCCGGGAATATCCTTGTATGAGAATACAATGCGGGAGCCTATCATCTCGACATACCACACCCCCAGCTGCTCCAGGTCGGAGTTGGAATAGTTCAGACAGTATTCATCCGTGTTGATGGAAGGGTCCTTCTTATAGGAGTCGGGCACCTGAAATGAGACCTTATGCAGACTTGACGACGCATCCTTCCATTTTACGGAAGGCTTGGGAGCAGTGGTCGTGGCAGTTGTGGTCGTTTTAGAGACAGGAGGAGCTGTTACGGGAGGTGCCGTAACCTTCTCCTTGGTAATAGTCACCGCAGGAGTTGTCACCGATGGCTTTGTGGCAGGAGCAGTGACAGAAGGCTTGGTGGCAGAAGATGTACCGGGTGTAGTTACCGAAGGCATTGTGACCTTTGAGGTCTCGGACTCGGTCGTTCCGCTGACAGCGGTGGTCTCGGACTCGGAGGATTCGGGCACAGCAGTCACCACGGGCACAGAAGTTGAAGATGATTCAAACGAACCTGCGCCGAACGGAGCATTGGTTGTCGTTGTTGTTTTCTCGGTCTCGGGCAGTGAGATGAAAAATATATCGTCCTTTTCGGTGTCGGTCGTTTTCTGCGATGTCTTTTCGGTATCGCTCACGGTAGTATTATCCACGGCGATATCATCCGCAATATCGCTGTCCGAGCCGCCCTTTCCGAACACGGCTATGCAGATAACAAGCACGATAACTGCCGCAGCAGAAGCTATACCCACAATAGCTGCGGGGAATTTCTTCGCCTTATGCTCTTCGGAAGCAGGCGCGCTTTCCTCGGCGGGAGCATTTTTCCCGACAGGCGCGGGAGCGCTCTCCTTTGCGGGAGCTTTCTCATTAGCGGGAGCGGCATTGGGCTCGGGCACTGTCTCTTCGGCGGGAGCTGCTGCCGAAGCAGTCGAAGGGTACCCTGACGGAGCTGCCGTCATAGTCTGCGTTCTTACGGTGTTCCCGTTCCTGCGGGCGTCAGCCTTGCCGATTATCGGCTCCGGGGTCACAGACAGCTTTTCCAGGTCGCTTATCAGCTCGGAAACACTGCCGTATCTGTCCTTGACCTTAAGCATGGTCGCCTTACGGACGATATTCCAGAGCCCGTCGTCAATGGAGTAGCTGTTTTCGCTGAATTTATCATCGTCCTCGAGACGGGTCATGGGGTCGTCGGGGATAATTCCCGTCATCGCATAGAATAGGGTCGTTCCAAAAGAATATATATCCGTCCAGGGACCCTGCTTGCTCTTTTTCTGATACTGCTCCAGCGGCGCAAAGCCGGGCTTTAAAATTACCGACATGCTCTGTGAGCGGTCCGCGATCACCTGTCTTGCGGCGCCGAAGTCGATAAGCTTCACCTTGCCGTTTTCGCAGAGCATGATATTATCGGGAGATACGTCTCTGTGAAGGACGTTAGCTTCATGGACGGTCATCAGCGCGTCGGAAACGCATCTTGCAAGGAAAACCGCCTGTTCTGCGGAAAGCACGCCGTTTTTGACGATATGGTCCTTAAGGCTCTGACCATGCAGATATTCCATAGTATAATAAGCCGTGGAATTTTCATAGAAGAAGTCATAAACGCTGACGATATTGGGATTATCGTTAAATCCCGCCACCATGCGTGCTTCCTCGTAGAATCGCTCTGCGCCGTTTTTGAAGACGGCAGCCGATTCCTCGTTTATCGAAACGGAGACCGTCAGATGGTCGCTGCTTCTCGCCGCCAGTCCGAAGGGGAAAAACTCCTTAATGGCTATCCTGCGGCCCATTTTGATATCATATGCAAGATATGTAATGCCGAAGCCGCCCATGCCGATGAGCCTGCCCACCGCGTACCTGCCCATAAGAGCGCTTCCGCAGGGAAGCACCGAAGGGTCATTGGGATAGCTTTCCGGCGAATAGCCGCACTTGCTGCAGGGCTCTTCCGAGATCTCGGCAAAGCAGCATTCGCACAGATTTTTATCCGATATCTTTAACATATAAACATCTCCTTTACGAAAATATTGATGTTATATTTCCCTCTGTTGCAAACAGCATTGTTATTTGAAACAGAGGGAAGTATAACGTAAAAAAACAGACGCAGAAATACCTGCCCTTTTTGAAGCATTTTCATCGGTAACGGTAACAGAACAATCGGAGCCGCGGTATGAGACCCCCATTGGAAAATATCACTTGATTGCAATTACATTTTCATACTTTTATCAACGGCAGGATAGTTCATGCCGAAGCCGCCTTTGCCGATAACTCTGCCCACACAGTGTCTTCCCATAAGGATACTTCCGCAGAGAAGCACCGTGGGGACAGAGTATAATATCCGCAGAAAAGCCGCAATAGTGGCAGCTTTCCGAATTTATCTCAGCAAAGAGCTTTCACATAGACATTTATTTCCGAGATCCATCATCCTTCGTACTGCTTTCGGAAGACGACTCATCGGCATCGGATCTTGTGGACTCAGTCTCGGTCTGTTTATTGGGAGCAGTGGTTTTTGAAGTCGTCTCCTCGGTCTCGGTTTCAGATGACACGGGCGATGTGTCGCATGACCATGGAGTCGCCGTAGTCACTGTGCCGCTTTCAGTTTCAGTTTCTGATTTTCTTTCCTTTGTAGTGGTCCCGGGTGCTTCGGTCACCTCAGCCTCCGAAGGAACGGAGGTCTCGGGTGTAGTCTCGGGAGCCTTGGTCGTAGTTGTCGTAGTCGTAGTCGTCGTAGTCTCGGGAGCAGTTGTAGTAGTCGCATCAGTAGTCTCGGAATCCTTGGTCACAGTCTCTGCAGCTTCACTTTCGGTCTCGGGGACCTCCGTTACCGTGCTTTCCGACTCTGTCTCTTCGGTTTCCGATTCGGTCACTTCCGTTTCCGAGGTCTCCTCTGTTTCTTCGGAGCTTTCCTCCGATTCCGACTCGGAAATATCCGTCTCGGAGGTCTCTTCCATAACAGCGGTAGTCTCGGTCACCGATGCGATCTCGGTGGTATCCGCATCGGTAACGGGAGCATTGATCTCCGAAGAGAGCAGAGCGATCGCTCCCATAGCCGCAGCAAACAGAACAACCGCAGCCGCGATGATAATAACGGAAGGACGCACCTTCGGCACAGGAGCTTCCGAAGCCGTATCGGACGCGTCTCTGTAGATGAATCCACATATGACGGTATAGTTGTCGCCGTGATTCTGGGCGCGGATAAGATGCCTTTTGAGCATATGAGACATCCAGGTATCGGCGCTGTCGGATTTCAGCAGGTCCGCCTCCATTTCCGACTCCAGGACATACTCCCAGAAACCGTCGCTGCATACGAGAAATGCGTCGCCGCTCTGAATATCTATCGGAGGATAAGGCTTTTTGATATTTAAACTGTTTTCGTTTCCAAGCACCTTGAGCAGACCGGAACGGTCCTCGCTGCTGCGGATCTCGTCGGCAGTCATCATGCCCATGTCCACCGACGCCTGGCATACGGAATGATCCTTTGTCTGAGCGATGATCTTTCCGTCTCTGAAATAATACACTCTGCTGTCTCCCACATTTGCCATGCGGAAAACTCCGTTCTCGGCAAACGCCGCCGCAGCGGTGGAGCGTCCCGGACCGTTAAGTCTGCATACGGCGGCATTAGCGCCCTCCAGCAGCTCGTTGACTCTCTGCTCCGTGTAGTCTCCGCAGCAGTTTTCCTCAAAATAGCGTATCGCCTCCGCCGACGCCTTTTCGCCGTCGGCGTGGCCGCCGAGACCGTCCGCAACTATCCACACGCCGTTTTTGCACAGCATTGAATCCTCGTTGATCTCGCGTCCTCCGGGATTTGTATATTTCGAAGTATCAAAAATCATGTTAAATTTCCTCGTGAATTATCAGTACTTGATCTGGAAAAGCTGTTCGGGACTGCCGAGGTAGAAATATGTACCGCTGGGGAGCTCCACGGGAACATCGGGAACCAGCTTCTGACCGCTTCCAAGGAATGTTCCGCAGCTTGAGCCCTTGTCGATTATCTCATAGCCGCTGCCGTTTCTTCTGATCTCGCAGTGAACGCCCGAGATACCGGGAGCGTCAACAGGGAAGCAAACGGAGCATTTCTGCGTATTTCTGCCCAGTATCACGCTGCCGCTCACGTTGAACTGTCTTCCTGCCAAAAAGCCCTTCATACCGGAAATAACTGCGCCCTGAGCGGAAGGAACAGCAGCTGCGGGCTGCTGCACGGGAACAGGCTGAGGAACGGGCTGAGGCGCAGGCTGAGGTGCGGGAGCCTTCCTGCTTCTTGTAACGACTACAACGATAACGACTGCAGCAGCAACTACTACAGCAATAAGAACTATGATAAGCACTGTATTGTTATTGTCGGACTTAGCCTCGGGCTCGGAAACGGACACATCCGCTGCCTGTGCTTCGGTGTCAGCCTGAGTCTCGGCTGCGGGCTCGGCTGCGGAAACAGCCGAATCATCTGCGGAGGGAGAAGGAGCGTCGACGTCATTGTCCGTATCGGCGGGAGCCGTAACGTCAGATGCCAGAGTATAGGGTACCTTATTGCTGTCAAGAATGGGTATCAGTTCGTCCACGATAGTAGCTATCGCACCCGAAGCAGTAGCTTCGCTCAGAGTGGTGACCCAGGTGTTTATACCGATGACCTCGCCATTTTCGTTAACGAGAGGACCGCCGGAATTTCCGTGAGAGGTAGCAGCGCTGTGCATATATGCGTCGAAGCCAACGCTTCCGTTGATGTTAACGCGGTATTTCTTGGATATGATGCCATCTGTCATGATAAGGTCGTTAACGTTCATTGTTGCGTAATTCTGTCCCACGGTGCCGTAATCGGGGAAGCCGAGAGCATATACCTTATCGCTGACCTTTACAGAATCCGATTCGGTAAGAGGTATCGCATTTCTTTCGGTAGTGGGTTCGGGAAGTCTGAGAACGCACAGATCCTTTTCAAAATCAATGGCATAGACCTCTGCTATCATAAACTTGTTTGCCATTTCCGAAAACCAGACCGTCACCTGGTCTCCGATGTTACGAAGCTCGTCGGAAACAACATGAGCATTGGTTATGATATATTCCACGGGCTGACCGGGATCGCCGATGGCAAAGCCGCTTCCCGATAACCTTCCTGTGCCGGTGGTAAGGTCCTCGAACCAATAAAGTGAAAAATCAGTAGTAACGTAAACTACGCTGTTCTGAGCCTTTTCGAGACCGCTCATTTCATCGGCGGAAGCAGTCATCGGTATCATGGAAACAGCAAAAACTGCCGCAAAAAGTATGCTTAAAAGCTTTGATAATTTTTTCATCATTTTAAATCCTTTCTTATACAAATTCAAGGACAACAGCGGTATAGTTGTCCTGATTTGAATAGTTTTTCATCATGATCCTGTTCTTGATATCGTCCGCAGCCTCCTGCGCATGTAAAAGAAGCGCACGGGAGAGTTCGCTGTCTTCAAGAGCATTGTATACACCATCGGTGCATATAAGGATCCTGTCGCCCTTTTTGGGGATAAAGGGACGGATATTCACATCGGGATTTATCTCGCCGTTATAGCCGATATATCCCGCAAGGGAATCCTTCTGAGGGTCTGTTGCCGCCTGAGTACAGCTCAGGTCACCGCTGATGACCTGATCGAAGAGAACGTTGTGATAATCGGAATCCTCGGTAAGACGGCAAAGCTCTTCATTTCTGAAAAGGTATATCCTGCTGTCGCCCACCGAGCTCCAGAAAACGCCGTCCTTTGTGCACATTACAGCCACCGCGGTACAGCCTCCTCCGAGACCGCTTTCCACAACGCGCCGGTTTATCTCTCTCAAAAGGCGGGTAAACTTTATATGAACAGGCACCCCGTCAGGAAGAGCCTTCATTCCGATCATAGCGGAGACCGCATATGCGCTGACCTGATCGCCGCAGGAAAGTCCGCCCATACCGTCTGCAACGGCGGCTGTAAAGCCATACTTCGACACGGAGTCGCTGTCAAGAGCGGAATAGCCGAAGCTGTCCTCCTGATAATCCCGTCCTCCCCTGTCCTGAGAATTGCCCAGGGCAACCTTTTTGACATTGGAGCCGGCGATCTTCAGATCCACCATAAAGCTGCTGCCCATATCAATACATAAACTGTTCGCCGCAGAAGCTTCTGAAAACGAACGTGGTAGTGCCGATCCTTATTCTGTCGTAATCGGTTATCTCGATGGGAGTCAGAAGGATGCGGTCGTTGACATGAACATTGTTTCTGCCCGAGCCGGGGCTTATGTAGAATTTCTTTCCGATGCTGTCGAAGGAGATAACAGCGTCGCCCTTGCTTGAAACTGCGCCGTCGAACCAGATATCGACGTCGAACTCGGCGCCGCGGCCGATGGTGTTGCGTTCGCTGTGGATAGTAAAGGGATATCCTGTTTTCCCGCCGTCAACAGCGACTATCCAGCCGCATACGGGATTAACGGCGTCATCGCCTGCGGGAGCGCCCGCCGAAGGCTTGCCGTCCTCGTTATAGCTCACGGGATTTAAAGCCACGGTCTTGCTCATCTTGTTGGAAGAGCCGCCTCCCGAGCTGCGTGCGCCCACGGGGATAGTTTCGGGGAAGCTGTTTGACGCATTGCTCTGTCCGCCGAAGGCTCCTCCCGCGTTAAGGGGAGCCGTCTTTGGGAAGTTAGAGTCGGGTGCAGATGACTCGGAAAAGGCAGCCGCTCCTCCCATAGGAAGAGTGCTGGGAAAATCGCTTGCATTTCCGAGAGGTCTTACCCCCGAGCTTCCGTCATTGCGGCAGTAAGGGCATGCCGAATGCATTTTCTCATCGTAGATGTGTCCGTTTGGGCATTGTTTCATATTGATCAATCCTTTTCAAAATATTTTTCCGAGAATTATAAAATATTCCGGTTTTATTATAGCAAAACTTATGTCATTTTTGGTACGCAAGTTGCAGACTGGCAATAGATATGACATTTTTTTGTATATTTCGTCATTCGGGGTATATAATTTTGTGCATTATATATAATTATCATTAGACCTTTCAATGATAATTATAACAGCGGCTCCTGACCGTAACGGGTAAAAAGCTCGTCCGTCTGATAAAGGGTATATCTGTTGGTCAGAGCATAGATAAAAAGAGCGTCCCTTTTCTTCTTAGGATACAATATTCCGCGGTTGGCAAGGGTAAGAAGCCGCTGTATCTCGTCAAGAGACAGCCCGATAACAAGGGCTATCCTCAGAACTATATCCCTTCCGGGCATGCGCTCGCCCGAGCATATCTGATACATATAGGAGCGGCTCAGAAGAATATCAACGCCAAGCTTTGCCGCGTCGATATCATGCTCCGACATGAGCTGCGCCAGATATTCATGAAATTCGGGCGCGTCCATCTCATCGTATACTTCCTTCCAGATCTCAGCGATATCCCTTGAATCATTAAGCTTTTTATACAGATCAACAGTCCGGGCATTTTTCTTTGCTTTCGGCATATCATCACCTCATCGCTTTTCAGGTTTCACGTAACCATCATAATTATATCATATTTTTAAGATATTGTCAATATTTTTTTAATAATGTGGGATCGCCCCGAACATCATCCGAGCCTGTCGTTTTCCTTGACTTCACATCTCCCGTATGCTATTGTTCCTGAACAATAACCAATATATATAAGGAGCAATGAAATGCCGAAATCTGTCTCAGCAGATTTGTATTTGCATATGTTTCCTCCCGAAAGGTAAAAAAAGTTGAGATAAGAGAGCTTATCTCGGAATGAGCTTTGCCGCCGCATCAAAAAGATGAGGCGGCATATTTCTGGGGAAACAGCTTGATTTTGCACATTATCCATGAAATAATATCGGAAAAAGAACGGGAATACTGTGTCAAGGCAGCACCCCACAGAGCTTGTGCGCAGGATCTAAAGACAGATGAGGTGCTAAGGAGAAAGAAGATGGTTTGAACGAGCTGACCTGTATCCTACGGAGCGTGGGTTCCATTCCGTATTGTAAAATGATATAATTATCCCATAAGAAAAAACACTAAGATCTTTGAATGGAGAGATAATTATGGATCAGATCAAGATAGGAAAATTTATTGCCTCCCGCAGAAAGGAACGGGGGCTTTTACAGAAAGACATCGCGGCAAAACTGGGGATAAGCGAAAAGACGGTCTCAAAGTGGGAGTGCGGGAACGGACTGCCCGAGGTGGTCTATATGGAGCCTTTGTGCCGAATACTCGGCATAACGGTAAATGAACTGCTGGCAGGAGAAGCTATCCCTGTCCTTGAGCTTTTGGAACTGATAGACAGGTCCCGTCTGGAGCTTGTGAAGCAGCTGGAATTTGAACAGCTCCGCATGCGCATATACAAGCTCTATGACATTGATATCGAGACCATGGAGACCTCCGGAAACGGCGCGGGAGGACTGACCTATATCGTTTCTGCGGGCGGAAAAAAATATGTTGTAAAATATCCCACCGATAACGAAATGAATCATCCCGAAATGGAGCTGCGGGTCTGTGAAGCACTTTTAAAAAAGGGTATCCCCGCCTGCAGATTCATTCCCGATAAGCACGGCAGGCTGCTTTCAACCAACGAGAGCGGAAGAAGATTTACCGTTCAGCATTACTATGAGGGCGTGACCTATGACTACAATACATCCTCCGAAAAAATGCTGAAGGGATCGGCAGCTATGCTGGCAAGGATACACACCGCCATGAAGGATATGGAGGATATCCCCGTGGGCATAGGCAGCGATTTTTTCAGATACAGAAAGCCCGAAAATATGAGCGCCGCCTATACCGATACTCTGCGGCACGCCATAGATAACGGCGATAAGGATATCGCCGCTGCGATACGTTCCAATATGAGGGTCATCGCTTCAATTCCCGACTATGAGTTTGATATAAACAAATTCAGCTGCGGGAACACTCACGGCGATTACATGATATCACAGCTGATATGGCTGGACGACAGGATAAACGGAGTCATTGACTGGACCTGTGCCTGCAAACATCCGTACATATGGGAGATTGTCCGTTCCTATGTGTATATGGCGCCCGAGGTCGGACAGGGAGATATCAATATCGAGGCTTTGCTGCGCTATATTTCCGATTACATGGAAATATGTCCCCTTAACGCCTATGATATAGAAAACGCGGGAAAGCTGTTCTATTACTTTCTGGCGGTCTGCAATTTCTATGGGCAGTATTACGATTCCATCTCGGTGAACAGGAATATTTATCTTAAGCAGGCGGATATGTCCTCAAAGCTTCTTGCGTGGTTTGAAAAGCATATTGACGAACTCAATGAGAAGCTCTGCGAACTTAGCATGCAGCTCGGCGAGCAGAAGAAAACGTCGGTGTTTTATGACGAGGAGGGACGACTGACGCAGTATCCCCGAAAGCATTCTCTGCGGCTGCCCGTCCTCAGAAGGATAGCGGAATGCTTCGAAAGGGACAGGAAATACACCGAAAAGGAAGTCAATGAGATCATCAGGCAGAACATCGCCTTTTCGGATATTGAGCTTATCCGCAGAGAGATGTTCGAGCATAAGCTGATAAGCAGACGGAGAGACGGCTCGGAGTACCGGAGAGAATGCTGACAGCATAGGAAAAAACACACAAGATCGGGCAGGCGGAGCATATTCCGCCTGCCCGATAAATATTGCTCACAAAAGCTGCATTAGCCGATGATTTTTGTTTTAGAACCTGTCTTCACAAGAAATGTGTGCGGATTTTCGAGCATAATTTTGTCTAAGACAAGGCAAAAATCCGCAGGCGGGCTGTCGCCCGGCAAGGATTTTTAACGCAGTCTTAGGCAAAATTTGCCGAAAAGACGTGC
>JALEMR010000064.1 GCA_022768245.1 Oscillospiraceae bacterium | reverse complement strand
ATGTGTTCCCGTTAAAGAATCCCGGGCAGCAGGCGGTTGTTCTCGGACTTTATACCGCAGAGAGCGTGCTTGAAGGCAAGGGTGCGAGCCGAGTTCACGGCGGCGGCTTTGCGGGCACTATACAGGCGTTCGTGCCGAATGAGAAGAGCGGGGAATTCACCACAAGGATGGAACAGCTTTTCGGAAAGGGCAGTGTATATAAGCTGTACATACGTCCCGTGGGCGGATATAGAGTCAGCTGAGTAATTAGTGAGAGCGAATAGAGAACAGTGAATAGAGAATAGTGAGCGTTCGAGGCTGAGAGTAACAATTACTCGTAAGTGACTTATAAGCTTTAAGCAAGAAAATCGCAGAGAGCGAACGATTCCTCGTATAAAAAAAGCATCAAAAAAGGCTGGCGCCAAAACGTCAGCCTTAATTATTTATACTAATCCCCGATTAAAAAGTGCAAAAAATCAAGCTAAAACTTGAATATATGGTTTTTGCGCAGATTTTTTGTCTACACTTTTATCGGGGATTAGTATTATAGGAGCCTTCCAGCTCCAGCAGAGCACGCTTGACCGATATCCCGCAGGCAAAGCCGCCGATGCTGCCGTCCTTTGAGATGACGCGGTGACAGGGTATTATTATCATCAGCGGATTTCTGTTCACTGCCTGCCCCACTGCGCGGGCTGCCTTTATATTTCCGATACCCGCGGCGATGTTCCGATAACAGGCGGTCTTTCCGTATGGGATGCTTTGCAGCCTGTTCCATACGCTCATCTGAAATGACGTCCCATTCGGAGCTATGGGCAGCTCAAAGGCATGCCGTTTCCCCGAAAAATATTCGTCAAGCTGTCTGCAGGCTTCGGTCAGCAGCTCGGAGCAGGGAGCGGCATATCCCGCATTATTATCAAGATACAGCTCGGTGATACGCCCGTTTTCCTCTCGGACGACAAGGGTGCCTATCGGGCTTGCATATGTACATTCTGTCAATGGACTCATTCCTCTTCGTCCTCGTCGTCGGAAGGCTGCTTTGCAGGGTCGGCGGAGTTCATGCGGAAGCTCTTCTTGTAGGTCAGGGGACTTACCCCCACGCTCTTCTTGAACTTGTTATGGAAGTAGTTGATGTTGCTGTAGCCCACCATTTCAGCCACCTCGTAGACCTTGTACTCGTCCATGGCGAGCAGCCGCTTTGCCTCGGTTATGCGAATGGAATCGAGATAGTTGTTAAAATTCTCACCGGTGTACTGGTGGAAGACCTTTCCGAGATAAGCGCTGTTGTAGCCGAATATCTGCGCCAGCATTTCAAGGCGGAGCTCCTGATTGTAGTTTGATTTGATGTACTGAACGACCCGCTCCATAGTGGATTTTGTGGTGCGTCCGAAGCAGATGTTCGATACCTCGGTGAAGGTGGATTTCAGCAGCCTGATAATGTCGAAAAGGCTGTTCTGCTCGCCTATTTCGGATATGAGCTTTTCACCTAAGATATCGTCCTGTTTTTTCTCCGCGGAGCTTTTCACTATCTTTGAGCGGATATCCATTACAAGCGTTATGCAGATGACCTTTATCCTTTCGGGTTGATATTTCTTGCACCGCAGATTATCCATGAGGATATCGAGGGTCTTTTCCAGCTTGACGGTATCGTTTATCTCCATGAACGCGAATATCTGGGAGGTTATCTCGGGCATGGTCATGACCTCCTCGGGGGAGCGGTTCATGACGTCCTCGGTAACTACGCCGTAATGCATGTAAAGGAAGCGGCAGCTGTACAGCTTATAGGCGGACTTGTAGGAATTGCATATCTCCGCGGGAGAAGAAACCGTATTTCCCACGGCGATGAATATCAGACCGCTGAAGCTTTTGTTGAGACGATAGAGCATTTCCATGATTCCGCTGTGCTTCCAGCCCTTGAAAACGATGGCCTGCATGCCGCTTAAGTCCATGGACACGATATCCACGTTGCCGCAGTTGTTGAAGAATTTGTTCACGTTCGATATGACCGTCGAACGGTGCTCGGGGGAGTCCTTGTCGGTGCAGCTGATTATCGCAGTGGCGTAGGAGGAGAAGGTATACCCCGACGACTGAGCTTCCCTGACAGCCTTCGGGTCGCCCGAAAGCAGTCCCTTTGTAAGCTGTTCGTTGATATATTCGCAGCCCTTGGCAAGACGGAAATCCAGCTCACGCTCTTTGAGTATCTTATCACGGACATTTTTCAGACATTCGATAAGCTCGTCCTCGTCCACGGGCTTAAGGATATAGTTTTCCACGCCCAGCGAAATGGCGTTCTTTGCGTTGGAGAAATCGGAATATCCCGAAAGGATGATGACCTTTCCCGAAAAGCCCTTTGCGATAGCCTCCTCGGTCATTTCGATACCCGATTTTCCCGGCATTTTAACATCTGCGATAACGATATCGGGGTGAAGGGACATTATCTTGTCGAGACCGTCGTCGCCGTCCTCGCCCTCACCGATAACGTTAAGACCCAGTTCGTCCCATGGGATCATCATTTTTATACCTTGTCTGACATTTGGTTCGTCATCTACGAGCATTACATTAAGCATCTGCATTATTGGTTCCTTTCCGGGTATTTTCGGGGTAACGCGGGAGCATTATTCTGACGCTTGTACCCTCGCCCTCTTTGCTTGTTACCTTAATTCCGTATATATCGCCGTAGCTCATCTGGATACGCTTGTTCACGTTGGTAAGACCGATGCTCTTACCGCCCTCCGTGTTGTTCTCGGAGAGCTTTTTGTCAAGCTGTTTCAGCTTTTCGGGAGTTATCCCGACGCCGTTGTCGGTGACGTCGATATAGACATACTCGCCGCAGCAGTAGATATGTACGTCTATTTTTCCGTTGGATTTGGAGCTTTCAATGCCGTGGACAAAGGCGTTTTCCACGACAGGCTGGATTATCAGCGGGAGTATCATATAATCGTCGCTGACGGAGGAGCGTATCTCATAGGATATCTTATCGCCGAACCGCGCGGACTGCAGCTCCAGATAGCTGTTGGTAAAATCTATCTCCGATTTCAGGGTGACGTTTTCGGTCTTTATTTCCAGACACCGCCGCATGAACTTGCCCAGCTTTTTGATAAGGTCTGCGGTCTCCTTGTCGTTGTTGCAGAAAGCCTTCATGCGGATAGTTTCCAGGGTATTGTAAAGGAAATGGGGATTTATCTGACTTGCGAGAGCCTTGAATTCGGCGTCGCGCTGATTCAGCTTGAGTCTTTCCGATTCCAGCTTTGCGTTATAGATGTCGTTCATCATGAGCTGCATGCTGTCCACCATTATGCAGAGATCCTCTTCGAGCTGAGCGACCTCGTCATGGTCCTCCAGCTCACGTGTGACGTTGAAGTTGCCCAGCGCCACGCTGTGCATTTTGTCGCGGAGCAGAGTAATGCGCCTGCTGTAGGAAATGACGAACAGAACGACTATCAGAAGGGAGATGACAAAAAGAAACAGGATATAAAGGGAATAAAACGAGGTCAGCTGTTCGTTTTCCGCCTCGATGCTGCTTCCGGGATTTATGAGGAATATCTGAAAAACATTTTCCGAAAGACCGCTGCTGAAGGTTTTCAGAATGGTAAGAGCGGAAATGTTGTTGAATTCGGAGTCGATGACCTCTTCAACATTGGGCTTGGTAAAATCCGTGGAGGATACCGTAATGATATTGCCTGAGTTTATACCTTCGAGGGAGCTGAAATACACAATGCCGTTGTTGACGGAAAGTACGGTACTGTATGTATCGTTGGTGATATAATCTTCGAGCCAGTCGGGGCTTATCGCCAGAACTGCCACAGCGCAGGGGGTGCCGTCAGCGCTGCATATCCTTCTTGCACAGCTGAGATATACCTCTCGTGTGACAGGGTCCCTGATGACTCTCCAGATGGGGAAGGGGGTATCTATCGCGGCATTGTACCATGTCTGGGACGTAATGCCGTCGTCTGCGCGGCGAAAGTTTGAATTGAACACAAAATCGTCCCGGGGGATATATATCCTGATAGCCTTAAGCTGCGGGAAGATAGAGACGTAATTGTCTATTATGTCGTTATCGGCGTAGAACCTGTATATCTCGGAGTTTTTCGTATAATCGCCGCAGATAAAGGAGGGGATATCGCTGCCGTTGCAGATAACGTCGGTAATATTTTCTATGGTGTAGACCATATCGGTAAGATGTATCCTGATATTGTCGGTGTTCTTGACCGCATTGTCCGTTTCGCTTTCGGACAGGTTCGTCCTTATGGTATACAGCAGGAACATGCTTCCGATAAAAACGGGGATTATGACTATTATGTAAATAAGCATCATTTTCGTGCGGAGCTTATGTCCGTTGAAAAAGCGCTCGAATTTTTTCAGTACACTCAAAAAGCTTCATGCCTTTCCGAAAAGATATATAGTGCGTACTCAATAACTGCCCTTCGGGCAGTTATTGGCTGAAAATCCTGTAAAACAGGATTTTCAGCGGCACAAATCAAAGATTTGTGCCGTACTACCTGATTAATGTCTACATTTGCCGCCACTGACGGGCGGCAAGGTGCAAGGATTTTTGGCTGAAACGCCAAAAATCCTTGCACCCAACAACAGAAAAAATGCTCCGAAGCAAAGCTTCTACGCACTTTTTCCGTTGTTGAGCAGACAT
>JALEMR010000023.1 GCA_022768245.1 Oscillospiraceae bacterium | reverse complement strand
TTGCCGCCCGTCAGTGGCGGCAAATGCAGACATTAATCAGGTAGTACGGCACAAATCTTTGATTTGTGCCGCTGAAAATCCTGTTTTACAGGATTTTCAGCCAATAACTGCCCTTCGGGCAGTTATTGAGTACGCACTATTTAAAGCAGTTTTTATCCTCGTCGTACTTGAAGCCGACAGCGGAAAGCTTTTGGAGTATTTCCTCCTTGGAGAGCTCCATATCCTCACAGAGACTGTCGAGGGACGGGTACTTGTCCCGAAGCAGCGTGTTTAAATAGCTGAATAAGATAACAGGGTCGTTCGGTACTGACATGATAAATGTTCCTTTCTACCATTTTCTTTCCTTGATGCCCTCTCTGGGGAGTCTTACGGGAGGTTCCTTGTATTTCGGGGCGATACCCCGCTTTTTGTCCATGCTTGCGGCAATGGTAAGCATTCTCAGGCGGAATTCCTCGCGGCGCTTTTCGGTTATCTTCTGCTTTTCGGCGCAGAGCAGTATCCGCCGCAGTATTCTTTCACCAAATGTATAATTATCCTTGATTTTTACACTGTGTACAATTTCACCGCCGTAGCTGTCGTTCCACCAGCGCTCAAATTCGATAGAGCCGTTTTCGGTGACGGAATATTTCAGCCAGTCCTCGGGAAGGCAGAAATATCTTGCCTTTCCCTTGATGATGAGGCTGCTTCCCGAGGTGCCAACGTCCTCCACGTCGGAGAGCTTCATGACCCACATCTTCACGTATTCCTTTTTTCCGACACGGGTGCGGACGGTCTTTTCGTGCTGTGAAAAGACGATAGAGCCGCCCGTTATCTCGATGAAGGAATATTTCTTGTTGGCGCGTATGGAATTGGTGGAGATGACGGAGATGAACAGCGCCACGATAAAGCTGTACGCAGTGACGAAGAACACCGCATATATGACCGTGCGGTAAAGCTCAAGGGGAGCGTTCATGAGCCGCATGACCACGTTGACGATGATAAGCAGAGCGGCTGATGCGGCAAACACGGGGATATTGAGTATGAGCTGGGTCCTGTCGAAGCGGAACGCCAGCTTTTTTTCGTTGATATGAAATAATTTGTGCATGATATCTCCGCCGTTCCGACAATTGATAATAATTCTGCGATACCCTTATTATATCATTTTCCGCGTGATATGTACAGCGGATTTTTATTTTTTATATCCTTTTACCAAAAAAGAAAAATAAAAAATATGAAATTCTACAAATTTGAAAATACTATTGAAATGTACATAAATTTTTAGTATAATAGTAGTAGTTATAGGTCACCTCGTTTAAACCATAGTGCCTCATATGCGCAGTTGGTTTTTCGTCAGATTGTATAGAAACTTCTGTGCAATATGACGGAAAATATGCAGGCAGATGAGGTGCTAAGGCGATAGACTGTGGTTTGAACGAGGTGACCCGGTATTTTCGGGCACAGTTACGGCGCGGGGGAGCGGTTTTTTATGATAAATAAAGAAAAGATAAAAAAGGTGGATATTTACGACGTCAAGGGAGAGCATGTCCTTACGTCTTCGGCGATCACCTTTCCTAAGGATTTTTTCAGGATAAAGTCGCAGGAGCTTGTAGTCATCAAGGATAAAAATATGCCGCAGCTGGATAAGGCACAGCCTATCACGGTTATTTTTGAATACATGAACGGCACCCGTATCAAGTATGATACCAAGATAGATATCTGCACCGAGATGCAGATGAATTTTCATGTGGATATGGGCGAGATACTGGAGGACAGACGCAGCAGCTTTAAGGTAAAGACCGAGTTCGACGGCATATGCAAGTTTTTTATCAGAAATGAAGAGCCTGTGATGTTCGACAGTCCTCTGCCCGTGCATTTTGCAAATATAAATCTGGGCGGAGTGCTTTTTTCCGCGGATTTTGACTTTGAAAAGGGCGATAATGTGAACCTCGTGTTCATGGACGGGGGAATGGAGCTTATGGGTGAGATACTCCGCCGTCAGATGACCGATACGGGAGAGCTTGTGGGATACGGCTGCAAGTTTCTGGACGTCACCCATGCTCAGGAGGAGACTCTTGCAAAGTTTATTTTCCAATGTCAGGTCACCGAGCGGGAAAAGCGCATGAACCGGTAATATCGTCCTGCATACATAATTTGCCGAAAGGAAGCCTTTAGTACAATGACCGAGTGTATCACTATTGCAGTTACAAATCAGAAGGGCGGAGTGGGAAAGACCTCGACCTGCGCCGCGCTGACGGGAATATTTGCAGGCGTGGGAAAGAGAGTCCTTGCCATTGACCTTGACCCTCAGGGGAATCTGTCCTTTTCGCTGGGAGCGGAGGACACGGGCAAGACCATTCACGACGTTATGAAGGGCGACTGTACCATTATTTCCGCCATAAAGCATACCCGCGTATGCGATGTTATCTCTTCGAATATACTGCTGTCGGGAAGCGATATCGAGCTTACCGGCAAGGACAGGGAATTTATCCTGAAAAATCTGCTGGCGCCGCTTAAAAATATCTACGACGCTATCATCATAGATACGCCGCCTGCGCTGTCGGTGCTGACCATAAACGCCTATACTGCCGCGGACGACCTTATAATCCCCATGACTCCCGATATCCTGTCCCTGCAGGGGATAGCTCAGCTTAAGGATACCATTCTCGGGGTGAAGAAGTATTACAATAAAAATCTCAATATAAGGGGGATACTGCTGACGAAATATAATCCGAAGTATCTGCTGTCCAAGGAGGCGGGGGAGATGGCGGAAATAGTCGCCGAGCAGCTCCATACCGAGGTTTTCGATATAAAGATACCCATGAATGTGGCGGTGGCGGAGGCTCCCGCTCATCAGATGACGATAACCGAGTACGATCCCAGAAGCAAGGCAGCCAAGGAATATACCCGCCTTGCAAGGTATCTGTATCCCGAGATAATGGAGCAGTGATACATGTTGAACATAAAAAAAACCAATAAAACGGCTTCGGTGCTTCGGATGCTGACGGGCGAAAAGCCCGAGAACCCCATGCTCAATGAGGAATTCAGAGAGGACGTCCTAAAGCCCATAGAGGACCTGAAAAAGCGCAGCGGCGACGATACCAAGCCCGAACGAACAGGCAGGGAAACGGAGATAAATATCACTTCCGAGCTTATTTCGGAGTGGCTGCCCTCGGCGCTGGACCGCTTCAAATGCTGCAAGTGTTCCCGGTGCTATGCGGAGGCCTCGGTGGCTGCCTTTGAGAAGATAGAGCCTATCAAGGTGAAGGTCAAAGGTCCCGAGGACCTGGAAAAGGTGGAGCAGATAAAGGAGGACAACCGCCGCAGGGTGATGATGTCCCTTGTATCGGTGGCTATGGCGAGGAAGAATCTGCCGGTGCATAATAAATAGGTGAAATAAAAGCAGGAGCACCCTTGAAATGCTCCTGCTTTTTGTATCTTTTAAGCCGTTTTGCTGTCAGCTGCGGAAATGTCTGTGAAAATATATCCCGCGCCGAAAACCACCTTGATGTAACGAGGATTTTTCGGGTCAGCCTCTATCTTGCCTCTGAGTCTGCGGATATGCTCTACAACGGTTTTCTTGACGTCGTAGGAGCGGCTGTTCCACACCTGTGCATATATCTCGTCCGCGGAGCAGACTGTTCCTCTGCGGCGCATGAGGTACTCCATGATGCCGAATTCCAGCTTTGTGGTGCGGACCTCTCTGCCGTCCACTGTAACAGTTCTCGCAGCGGAATCAAGGCGAATGCTGCCTGCAGAAAGGGTCTCGCTCTCCTCAACGATGCGTTCATTTCTGATAGTGCTGCTTCTGCGGAGAATTGCCTTTACTCTTGCAGCAAACTCCATTTCGCCGATGCTCTCAGACACCACCGAATCTGCGCCCTTGGAAAGCGCCATTATCGAAGTAAATTCGTCCGATTTTTCGGATATGTACATGATAGGCACATCGGAGCGGCTGCGTATCTTCTCGATAAGCTCGAAGCCTGTGCGGCAGAGAATGACCATTCTTACCGAACCGGTATCCTGTGGGATATCGCCGCTTTCGCTCATTGTAATATCATATCCCTCAGGTGCGAGGATATCCATAAATCTCTTAGTGTGCTCGACATTTGTTCCGAAAATTACGTTTATATTTGTATGAATTGCCATTCCGCATGCTCCTTTCGCAAGCTTAGACCTTCCGCATATGTTCGGGCTTTGCAGACTGTCCGGTATGTTTCTTTTTTTTGCCCTTCTGCTATATAAACAATTCAGGAAGCCGATTTTTTTCACAAAATATAAAAGTTAATAAAAAGTTTAAATATCATTCAAAAAAATCATCCTTATCAGCTGAATAAGAGGGGTATTTTCAGGGATAATAGATAGTAAATTCTACAGTAAAAGGAGTAGATCATTATGATGGAAAAAATCTCACTGGCGCTGATGATAATCGGCGGACTTAACTGGGGCCTTGTGGGCATCTTCGAGTTCGACCTTGTTGCATGGCTTTTCGGAGGCTCGGCTTCTCTTATCAGCAGGATAGTGTACGTGCTCATTGCCCTTGCAGCTATCTGGGGCATCACCATGCTTTTCAGCAGCTCCAACGAGCCCGCTCACAGCTCCGCAAAGTAGTTTTCAGTCCGACGTCGGACAGTGATATTTCCGGCGTCGGATTTTACTTAAAGTAAAATACTTTGAAAAAAATATTTTTCGTAAATTTTGAAAAAGTATTGACAAATCTGAAAAATTATGATATAATATAAGATTATCATGGAAAATGTTTCGACAACTTTTCAAAAGTTTTCAACCGCTTTTCAAAAGAGTTTAAACAGGTTATAAACCGTACTTTTTAATATTTTCAAAGTTTTCAACATATTTCAATGATTTTTATACATCAAAATAGTCAAAAAAGTTGAAAGATATTTGTGCAATCATCTGAAATTAAAAAAAATATCAAATTCCTGTTGACGTTTGCATAATTTTGGTTTATAATATAAATGATGTTAGAAATCGTATGATACTAATTCATAATTAGTTTAACATCCGTTTTGTTGTCTCCTTTCTTTTGTTCTACACACAAATGATTTGTTGTTGCTTTATCTGACGCGCAGGACTTATGTCCTGCATTTTTTTTGCTCTGAACTATTGATTATATCTGAAAAATGTGGTAGAATATACTTATACTTATTATTGGAGGAAAAGATAATGGATAAAAAACCTTATTATATTACCACGCCGATATATTATCCCTCGGGTAATCCCCATATCGGCCACTGCTATACCACCGCGGCCTGCGATAGCATCGCAAGATACAGACGTCTGCAGGGCTATGATGTAATGTTCCTCACAGGCACCGATGAGCATGGCCTCAAGATCGAACAGAAGGCTAAGGAAAAGGGCGTTACTCCTAAGCAGTACGTCGATGAGATAGTTGAGATATTCAAGAACCTCTGGAAGACTATGAATATCAGCTACGACCGCTATATCCGCACTACCGACGATTATCACGTTGAATCGGTGCAGAAGATATTCAAGGACCTCTATGACAAGGGATATATCTACAAGGGCAAGTATGTGGGTAAATACTGCACTCCCTGCGAGAGCTTCTGGACGGATTCTCAGCTGGTAAACGGCAAGTGCCCTGACTGCGGACGCGATGTTATCGACGCCAGCGAGGAGGCGTACTTCTTTAAAATGTCTCCCTTTGCAGACAGGATAGAAAAGCTGCTCCTTGAAACGGATTATCTCCAGCCTCGCACAAGAGCTGTGGAGCTTGTCAATAACTTTATAAAGCCCGGTCTGGAGGACCTCTGCGTTTCGAGAACGTCCTTCACATGGGGAATCCCCGCTACCTTCGACGAGAAGCACGTGGTATATGTGTGGATAGACGCACTTTCCAACTATATCTCCGCTCTCGGCTACATGAACGAAAAATACGATGATTTCGATAAATTCTGGCCTGCGGACGTGCACATGGTCGCAAAAGATATTATGCGCTTCCATGCTATAATCTGGCCTGCAATGCTTATGGCGCTGGACCTTCCGCTGCCCAAGCACCTTGCCGTTCACGGCTGGATAACCTTCAACGGCGAGAAGATGTCCAAGTCCCTGGGCAACGTGGTGGATCCCATCGTTCTCTCCGAGCGCTATGGCGCAGATACTATCAGATATCATATCCTCCGCGAAATGGCGCTGGGCTCTGACAGCTCCTTCTCTAACGAGGTTATGATTAAGCGCATCAATGCTGACCTTGCCAATGACCTGGGCAACCTGGTTTCCAGAACCGTTGCAATGGTAATCAAATACTTTGACGGAACTCTTCCCGCAGAAAAGCAGTCCGCTCCTGAGGACAAGGAGCTTATCGATATGGCGCTGGCACTCAGAGGCACAGTGGATAAGCTTATGGACGAGACGCAGCTCAACAACGTCCTTGCGGAAATTTTCAAGGTTATCTCCAGAGCCAACAAGTATATCGACGAGACAGCTCCCTGGGTGCTGGCCAAGGACGAGGCAAACAAGCCCAGACTGGCAGCAGTGCTGTATAATCTGCTGGAAGCTATTCGTATCACTACCACACTTCTGTCCTGCTTTATGCCCTCCACAATGCCTAAGGTATGGGAGCAGACCGGCGTGACACAGGATATGGTCACCTACGAGAATGCAGGCAAATTCGGCGTGCTTCCCGAGAACGTTACCGTTACTAAGGGAGATATCATCTTCCCCAGATTTGATATGGACACCGAGATAGAATATCTCAACAGCCTCCTTCCCGCTCCTGAGAAAAAGGACGAGGACAAGGACAAGGCAAATCTTACGCCTATCCTCGACACGATAAGCATCGACGATTTCGCAAAGATAGACCTGCGCGTGGCAGAGGTCAAGCAGTGCGAAAAGGTGCCCAAGGCGAAAAAGCTGTTAAAGCTCATTCTTGACGATGGCTTTGGCGAGAGACAGGTAGTATCGGGAATTGCTAAGTGGTACGCTCCTGAGGAACTTGTGGGCAAGAAGATAATCGTGGTAGCAAATCTTGCACCTGCGAAGCTCTGCGGAGTTGAAAGTCAGGGCATGATAGTGGCTGCTGATGTGGGTGAGGATGCGAAGGTTATCTTCGTTGACAAGGATATCCCCAACGGCAGCAAGCTCAGATAATAAGTAACTCAAATTTGAAAGGAGCAATTATCATGGTAAGAACTACAGAAAAGAAGCCGTTTACGGCAGGCATAATCACGGGTATCGTGGGGATAGTATTTTCTGTGCTGTTTCCTGCGGTGACCTATGGCTGTTCCATTCCGGGACTGGTGCTGTCGGTGAAGAGATCTAAGACTGAAAAGACCACCTGTTCCTTTGTACTGAATGTTGTTGCGCTGGCATTGGCAGTGGCTAATTCCGTCACAGCAGTGTGCATAACCGCAAGGGGATTTTGCAAGAAGCATATGGGACAGTTCTAATCATCTGAATTGCAGCCGGCAGTCTGCGGTATATGGCCGTGGGCTGCCGTTTTTTATACGGAGGGATAACATCATGAGAACACTGAAAAAACTGACAAAGGAAAACACAGAAGATATCATCACTCTATTCAGGTCGGTATTTACTGCCGAGCCCTGGAAGGACGACTGGAGCGACGAGAATCAGCTGCGAATGTATATCAATGACCTGACGGGAAATGAAAATTCGCTGACCTATGGGCTGTTTGATGAGGGCGAGCTTGTGGGGCTGTCTATGGGATATGTGATGCACTGGTACATGGCAACGGAGTATTACATCTTCGAGCTGTGCATACGGACGGACAGACAGGGCGAGGGTCTGGGCACGTATTTCCTCGATGAAATGGAAAAGGAGCTGCTAGCCCATGACATAAAGCAGATATATTTACAGACTGAGGAAAATGTTCCCGCATATGAGTTTTACAAGAAGCGTGGATTTTTCGTGCTGAACGGTCATAGGTCGCTGGGGAAGAATATCGACGGTTGACCTTCCCGACAGCATCTGATATAATAATGGAAACGCTGATTAAATCGTTTCTCGACGCTCTCAGTGACGGATTTTCGAACGTCGGAAACGATGCCTTCGGCTTAATCAGCGCTTCCATAATAAAAAATAAACGGGAGGTCGGAGTGAGTAT
>JALEMR010000019.1 GCA_022768245.1 Oscillospiraceae bacterium | reverse complement strand
CCGCCCGTCAGTGGCGGCAAATGCAGACATTAATCAGGTAGTACGGCACAAATCTTTGATTTGTGCCGCTGAAAATCCTGTTTTACAGGATTTTCAGCCAATAACTGCCCTTCGGGCAGTTATTGAGTACGCACTATTTATGGCAATAAAAAACAGCCGACAGCACACCGCTGCCGGCTGTTTACAATTCACCTATGCTTATTCTTCCCTGATTATCTTTATCAGACTTGCCACAAGGTCGTTGAACTGAGGCTTTGCAAACTGTGCATCCGCTCCCACCTGCTTGCCCTTTGCGTACATCTGCTCGTTTATCAGCGACGAGAAGAGTATAACGGGTATCTTTTTCAGCACGGGATCGTCCTTGATGAGCTTTGTCAGTCTGTGACCGTCCATCTTCGGCATTTCGATATCGCTGATAACACAGGCGATAAGGTCGGTGACAGGAGTATCATCGCTCGCCTTGTTCTTATAGGACAGCACATACTCCCACGCGTCCTCGCCGTTCTGGAAGGAGACAACGTTCTTATAGCCCGTCTTTGCAAGAGTGCTGACTATCATCTTATTGAGGAACTGGGAATCGTCCGCAACGACAATGCGCTTATTACTGATGATCCGGTCAGGCTGGGAGGAATCGTCTATTCCCGAGGTATCGAGACCGGTGCTGTTGTTCAGCGCAGAAACTATCTTCTCAAAGTCGAGGATAATGATTATCTTTCCGCCGACCTTGGCAACGCCTGTCGCCATGCCGGAATAAGTGCTGTCGGAGCTTCCGGTAACTGCGGGCGGCTCGTTGATATCCGTCCAGGAGATGCGCTGGATGCCTCTTACGGAGGAAACGTGGAATGCAACGTCCATTCTGTTAAACTGACAAACGATTATAATATCCTTGCCGTTAGCAGGTCTTTCGGTCCTGAGCACCTTATGCAGATCGATAACGGAGATCAGCTTGTCTCTGGGGATAAACACGCCCTCCACCTCTTCGGGAGAGTTGGGCATGGGAGTGATAGTCTGATCCATCATGATCTCGCTGACCTTAGCCACATTGATGCCGTATGTATTGCTGCCGACGGTAAATTCAAGCAGCTCCAGCTCGTTGGTTCCGCTTTCAAGCAAAATATTTGTATCCATAATGCAAAACCCCGCATTTCTTCAGAATGTTATTATAATTGTATTTTACCACATTTTTTTCAATTTGTAAATATCTAAATGAAAATCTCCCAAATTTTTATATATTTTGTACAACAACCAACACATAATATTGACAAATCAGCCCGAAATATCTCCCCGCAGACGCTTTTCCTGACGGATATCCTTCCCGTAAAAGCGCAAAATGGTATAAACTCCGAAAATTCTTGAGATGATACGCTCGTTATATTTGTCGTAAAGCTCCTTTGTGCTGAGGTTGGTGCTGACTATGGTAGGCTTGCCCGTGTTTATGCGGGTATTGATGATATTGTACAGCACCGACTCGTAGAACTGAGTATAATTCTCTGTTCCCAGATCGTCCAGCACCAGCAGGTCTGCGTCCAGCAGCGCGGACATGGTATCCTTTCCCTGCTCTCCCCTGCCGAAGTGCTCCTTTTCGATGTCGTACAGAAAATTCAGCACCGAGCCGTATGCGCAGATAAAGCCGTTTGCAGTCACGGTCTTCGCTATGGATATGGACAGGTGAGTTTTTCCCACACCCGTTTTCCCCAGCATAAGCAGGCTTTCCGAAGCGCGGGAGAAATTCGCCGCGTATTTGCGGCAGTACAGCAGAACGTCCCTCATTTTTTCATAGGGCACCACGCCGTTGGAATCCACCGTTTTCGGATAATATTCAATATCGAAGTGCTCGAAATCGCAGTCGGGCATATTCGCGGAGCGGTTCAGCTCCTCTATGCTGAGCTTGGAAGCCAGCTCTTCAAAGCAGTGACAGCGTTTTCCGTCCTCGCCGTAGCCCTTGTCCTTACACTGCGGGCAGGTGTACTGTATTTGCAGATAGTCCTCGGGATAGCCGTGAGAAGCGAGTATCTCCCTCATATATTTCTGAGCGTCAAGATTATTCTGCTTTATCCTTTCAAAGCTGTTCTGAAAATCCCCACTGCGGCTCACGATAAGCTTTGACAGCTCCGTTACCGCAGAAGCTGCCTGACGTTCTACCTCCTCCGCCTCGGGAGCGTTTTTATATACCTCGCGGCGGCGCATCTCCAGCTGATATTTCGCCTTTGTACGGCGTTCGTCGATGATCCTCTGCGCCTTTGCGCTAATTTCGGGTGAATAATTCATATCGATATCCATTCCTCCGCAGCTACTTGTTATGTACGATAAGGGGCGTATTCTTCGCATGCTCCATGATAAGGTCCAGGTCGAAGGAAGGCTCTCCCTCCGAAGCGGAGCCGTTCTGACCCGAAGGTTTTCGGGTATTCTTCGGGGCGGGAGCTGTCCTTGCGGAATACTCGTCCGCCTCCGCCGACGTCTTAACGCCGTTTGATATCCATTCCGCGATTATCTTGTTCATATACGGGAAGGAGACCTTTCCCGTCGCGTCCACGGTGCGCTCATAGGCGTTCATGATAAGCTCGATATCCGCCTCCGCAGCAGCCCATTTCGCCACATACTCATTTTCCCTTGCGGTCAGCCTGCGGTTCAGGTTCATGCGGTTCGCGCATTTTGCGGAAAGGGTGTTGTTCCTCTGGAGAACGAGTATCTTCGCGTCGGCAGCCGCACTGCTGTCGATGCCCTCGTCCGCCCATGATACCGCCGTTTTCTCGATGTAGTGCATGTTCGCCCTGCCAATGCCCACGCAGTAATTCACCAGCATGAGTATGACCTCGGGAGGAAGCCCCAGATGATCGTATATCCAGATGACGGTGCGCTGATCGTCAAAGGTGAGAGGTCTCGCCACCGAGCCCTCGATGGATTCAAGCAGAGTCTTTATCTCCGCCGATTCGCCTATCCGCGCGGCTATCTCGTCGGCGCTGACCGCCTTTGCCGCCTTCGGAAGAGCCCGCGGAGCCTTTTCCGCAGCAGGGACATTCTCCTTTGCGGGGACAGCGGGCTGCCCGCCCTCGGAGTACATTACTCCCACCGATTTCCAGTAGGACAGCGCGTCCTCCAAGTCCTCATCGGTGATGCCGAGAGCCTCGCATATACCCTCCTCCGACTTGAATCTCATTATGTAAAGCAGCACCTTGACAGCCTTTCCCGAAGCAAGCTTAAGGCTGTCGGCAGCGCAGTCGGGCACGGCAAAAACTCCGCCGTCCCAGTTTATCCTGTAATTCATGACTTATCCATTTCCTTTGTTCTATATTTATAAATATATTATACCACAGTTTCGGCGGCATTTCTATATATAAATTGCACGATATATCCGCCCGAAAATTATTGACCTTTTTCGTCATCGGTGGTATAATAACAGATAACAGCACATAATCTGCAAAGCAAATGAAAGGAGCTTCGGCATGAACGATAATGAGAACATCTCCGAAAACACGGAGACCACCGAGGACATAACAGAAAACGAAAAGCCCGGGGAAGAGGTCGAGCTGAACGACGAGGGACAGCCCCGTCCTCCCGTGGACCCCAGAAACGGACTTTACACGTTTTTATCTCTGCTTATTTTTGCGGTATGTTATGTGGGATATCACTTTATTTCGATAAATTTCTTCACGCCCTACTATCTGACGAAAACGGAATTCACCGCCGCCGAGGCACAGGTTCTCGAAAGCACGGTGAATATCCCTCTGCCCGAAAACGCCGTTATCTCATACGGAAAGCTGGGCAGCGGCGTGGACGGCGACCGCCTGCATATACGATACAGCGGCATCGGCGACGAGGAAGCCTTTATCGAGTCCGCACCCTTTGACTGTATCCCCGTTGAAGAGGAGGTCCGCGTGTCGATATTCCGCGACGAGACCGCTGATGTGGACTATGTTTTCGCCGATACCTACACCGACAGCGCCGACCCGTCCTATACTCTCATAATATACGAGTACGGCGGCACTCTCTGCGCCGAATATATCCGCTCCGACTATGACAAGCCGATACGGAATATTTTCAAAAACGGTGAAAAATTTACAATAAGCAATTGATGATTTACTGAACCGTCAGCGGAGTCTCAACGGAAGCGTCAAAGCCGTTGACCTTTATGGACGGGTCGTCCAGATCTATTATCAGACACTTTCTGCCCTGAATAACTCCCGTGCGGAGCTTTTCGGTCGCGTCCTTTCCGATATTGATAGTTATTTCGGAGGTGGATACGACCGTTTTGTTTTCCACAAGATTTGTGGCGGTAAAGCCCTTGCTGTCCTCGCCCACTGCGGAGTTATACGCCGCGGAAAGTCCCTCCAGGCGCTCGCTGCTGACTCCCGCGTCGCTCAGAATGGAGCGCAGACGGGTATCGTCTATCATGGTAGGCTCGGTCTCGGAGGTGTTCTGCGCCACTACGTCCTTGATTATCTCATTTACGCGGGTGATGACGGTATAGTCCAGCTCGTCCCCCGCCACTTCGCCCAGCACCTGCTGGAATTTCTCCTTTTCGCTGTCGGCGGTCATGGTGAAGCTGCAGTCGAGAACGTCCTCTATCATGGTGAGACTGGGCTTTTTGGGCGTTTTCGTATAGTACAGCACATGATTTGCGTCGGGCGCTCTGTCGCTGAAAACGGGGTATAAGAATCCGTCGATAGGCGCGCGGCTGATTATAAGCTGTGTGTTGTCCTTTTTCTCGATAGTATCCGTGTCGGCGTTGTAGAAAAGTCCGTCGGTATTGGTGTTCATGGGACAGAGCGCCGTGATGATGAAATTGTACACATTATCGTCCAGCTCGGTGATATCGTCATTCTTATCCTTAGACATAACGCTGTAGGTGCAGTGCGCCATCATGATACAGTACACCGACTCGCAGCGGTAATTCTTTCGGATACGGTCGATAGCCGCGTCAACGGCTTCCTCGTCCTCCAGCTTGGACTTCATCGCCTTGTAGAAGATATTCTGAGCGCCGCCCTCCTCGTAGGACTCGTTGGGGAATGCATACTCGGTGAGATTTTTCCCCCGACTGCCGCTGAGCGCCTTTTTCAGAGTCTCATAGACCACCTCGGCCTCCTCCTCGGGAACGGAAGCGAACAGCTTGTTCTCCCTGCATTTCACCTCGGTATCGGAATTTATGTACGCCATGACTACGCGGTTAAGTGTAAATAATCCGCTGTCGCCGTTGAAATTTTTCTTTATTTCTGCAATTTCTTTCTTATTCATATATATGTACTCCTTTCTGAATAGCTAATAGCCATTAGCTATTAGCCATAAGCCAATGGTGATAGCTAACAGCAAATTGTTGATCACTAATTGCTAATCACTAATCGCTAATTGCTATTATACCATAATTCAGAGGATTTGGCAAATTAAAAATCGGTTACACCATAATAATTTGATATAGTTTTTTCGTTAATTTTTCGCTCAATTTGTCTATCTGTATGAAAATAAATTGTTCAAATATTATCCTCAAAAAAGCTATTGCTTTATTTCTTCGATGAATATATAATATGCACTTGTACGAATATAATATTATCGGAGGAATAATGCTATGACCAGAGATCTCACCTACGGAAAGCCTCTGAAGCTTATTTTACAGTTCGGGATACCTATCCTGCTGGGATTTCTGTTCCAGCAGTTCTATAATATGGCGGATACTGCCATAGTCGGACATTTTCTCGGCGGAAACGCCCTTGCCGCCGTGGGCTGCACAGGCTCGGTGAATTTCCTCGTTATCGGCTTCTGCTCGGGGATATGCAACGGCTTCGCTATCCCAATAGCTCAGCAGTTCGGCGCAAGGGATTATCCCGAGCTGCGCAAATATGTGAACGGCTCCATGTGGCTGTGCGTTTTCTTCGGAGTAGTCATCACTGCGGCGACTACCTTCTTTTGCAGGGATATCCTCACTGCCATGAACACTCAGCCCGAGGTCTTCGACGGCGCATATACCTACATATTCACCATTTTTGCGGGCATACCCACCTTCTTCCTGTACAATATGTGTGCGGCGATACTCCGCTCCCTGGGCGACAGCAAAACTCCCGTAACATGGCTGATAATCGCTTCGCTTATCAATATCCTGCTGGACCTTTTCTGCATCGTTGTGCTTCATATGGGCGTTCTCGGCGCGGCTGCGGCTACCGTCACCGCACAGCTTATCTCGGGTGTGGGCTGCCTTGTGCGGGTGCTCCGCGGCTTCCCCGAGGTGCTCAAAACACAGACTAAGGGCGATTCAAAGGCAGCTCCCAGGCATTTCGGCAGGCTCTGCGGAATGGGACTTCCTATGGGACTGCAATATTCCATTACGGCTATCGGCTCCATAGTTCTCCAGACGGCAGTGAATACCCTCGGCACAGCCTACGTCACCGCGGTTACTGCGGGCTCGAAGCTGTCCATGTTCCTTGTATGTCCCTTTGACGCAATGGGCTCCACCATGGCCACCTACGGCGGTCAGAACGTGGGAGCGAAAAAGCTTGACCGACTTAACGAGGGACTTAAGTCCTGCGTGCTGCTGGGACTTGTCTATGCAGTCATCGCATTTGCGGCGATACTGCTGTTCAGCCGTCCCATGTCGAAGATATTCCTCGACGAGGAAAGCATGGTGCTCACGCCATATGTGCGGCAGTTCCTCATTGCACAGGGAGCGTTCTATTTCCCGCTGTCACTTGTGAATATCGTGCGTTTCATGATACAGGGCATGGGCTTCTCGCCTATCGCAACTGTTGCGGGAGTTTTCGAAATGATAGCAAGATGTCTCGTTGCATATCTTGCGGGCTTCTGGGGATTCAATGCGGTATGCTTTGCCTCTCCCGCGGCTTGGGTGCTGGCGGACCTGTTCCTTATCCCGGCTTACTTCCTTTGCAGGAGGAAACTGTATAAAAAGAACAATGAAAACCGGACGATGCCCGCCGCAGAAAATTTAAGCGTTCAGGAATAAAAGTATAAGCCCGAAAGCAGTCTGAATGGACCGCTTTCGGGCTTATTTGTTATCAGTGAAGAGTAATTATACTAAAAACTATTCGCTATTCGCTATTCTCTATCCACTACTCACTCTTCACTATATTATCCAAGGCTTCCTTCATGTCAAGATAGAGCCGATAAACATCGGGAGCCTTTTTCTGTAAGCGTATGGGGCGCATGTTCATATCGGTGAAGCAGTGGGCAGATGTGCCCGTGGCATGGACTGTGCCGCTTTCGTCGGTGACGGTGTAGGCTATCTCCAGCTTTACGCCGTTAAAGGACGTTATCTTCGTATTGACGATGACCGTATCGTCAAAGCGGAACGCCAGCTTATACTCGGCACTGCATGAAAGCACGGGGTTTAATATCCCCCTGCCCTCTATCTCGGCAAAGGACATTCCCGCTTCGGTGATGCAGTGGACCCGCGCTTCCTCGAACCAGCGTATATAGTTGGAATGGTGGACTATGCCCATTTTATCTGTTTCGTAGTATCTTGCCTTGAATTTATACGGAGTTATTGTCATAGCTATGCTTCCTTTTCGCTTATTTTATACCGTTATTATACCCTTATTTTCCCGATTTGTCAAGAATACAAAAAAACAGTGACGGCTGCGGGATTATCCGTATCCGTCACTGTTTGATTATTTCGTTTTAGAAAGATCAGCTCTTTTTGGTAGTTACAGAGATAGTAGAATACTCGCCCTCGGTATATTTGCCGCTGCTCTTTTTGAGAGCAACTACCTTGAACTTATATGTAGTATTTGCGGAAAGACCTGTTACCTTGCACTTGGAGGAGGTCACGTCCTTATACTTTTTGTACTTGCCTGTCTTCTTGTCATATACGTATACACGGTATGCGTCGGCACCCGTTACATCGTCCCATACAAGGGTAACGGAATTCTTGGTCTTGGTCGCGTCGAGATTTGCGGGAGCATCAAGCATTCCGCCTGCCGCGGTCTTGGAGACAATGCTGTATTTGATGCCATTCTTCTTAGCCCAGCTTAGAGCGGAGGAGCCTTCAGTTACATTCAATACTATAGCGCACTGCTTAACAGGTACACAATATGAATATTCATAAGAGACCCAATAACCGTCATCATCGTAATAGCCGTAGGAAACAACATCCTTAGAGGAACCGAAAACAGTCTTTGCCAGCTTATCTGCCTCCGTATCGGTCTCCGCAGACAATTCCCAGTAAACAGCCTTTGTGCCGGTAGCCTTTACGTCGGACAGCTTCTTGCTTGCATTATTGTATGCATAATCGTAATAATCATCTGCCGTAGCTGCGCCGTACATATATCCGAAGGTATAGCTGCCTTCGATCTTTGTTTTTTCGGGAATAGTTACGCTCTTGAGCTTCATGCAGTTCTCGAAAGCGCATTCACAGATCTTTGCTGTGTTGGTAGGGATGTTGATCTTCTGCAGATTATAGCAGGAAAAGAATGCATTTTCACCGATATAAGAAACATATGCGTCGGTTTTGCTGAAGGTCACCGTGCTTAACGAATGGCAGCCCTTAAATGCACCGCCGTTGATGCCGTTGATATCGCCCGAACCCACATTGCCCTCGATAGTGACCGTTCTGAGGTTGGTACACCATGCAAAGGCTTCATTTCCGATACCGTACTTGGTGGTGCCCGAAGGGAACTTTACGGATGTGATGGTCCTGTTTTTCTTGAAAGCTTCCGAACCTATGTAGGAAGCTTCCTTAGGTATAGTAATGCTTCCGCCTTTGCCTGTGTAATCGCTTACAAATATGTCGCCTTCGCTGTCCTTATTGAGTACAAATCCGTTTACCGTCTTGTAATACTCCGCCGCCGAAGCCTCGATAGCGGTGTTTACTGCGCCGTCCGATATCTCGGGCATTGCTGCAAAGGTACCGAAAGCAAGTGTAAATGCTATGATAGTGCTGAGAATTTTTTTAGATCTCATGTTGATGACCCCTCTGTTAGAATATTTATACAGCCGCAGAGACCTGTCCGCATAAAAATACAGACCAGCGAGCACAGCTTTTCATATCCTGCCCGCATTACCCGAAGCTATATCACATTTATTATATCACTGAATTGTTGCGGATTAAGCGATATTATGTTGCCGAATCATTAATAATAGGAATCTTTGGCAAAAAAACTGCACTCCGCAAGTATCCGGAATGCAGTTCATTATCATCTGTTAACGGAAACGTATCACTTGTGCTCGGAGATGAAGCTGAGAGTTATCTCATACTCCGAATCGGAGGCGTGCTTCTTGTCCGCTTCCTTGGTGTACTTGTTCACGAGCGCTGTGGATTTGTTCACGGGCTGGAGCGTTCCCGCACCCGCTACGCAGCCGCCCGGACAGCCCATGCCCTCCAGCAGATAGCCGTCGTATTTGCCCGCCTTTGCCATCTGTAAAAGCTTCTTGCAGTCCTGCAGACCCTGTGCGGAGACTACCTTGACCTCCCTTTCGGGGTCCATCTGCTTTATCACGTCCACTACGGAGTTTGCAACTCCTCCGCTGACTGCGAAGGAACGTCCTGCGGCGGTGCCCTCGTTCAGAGGAACGGCGCACTCGTCGGGGATATTGTTGATGTCCACGCCCTTTGCGTCGAACATTCCCATAAGCTCCTCGAAGGTCAGCACGAAATCCACGTCGCTGCGGATAGAACGGCGGCTTGCTTCCAGCTTCTTAGCGGCACAGGGTCCGATGAACGCTATCATCGCGTCGGGGTTTTCCTTCTTCTGTAATCTTGCGGTGAGCACCATGGGCGTCAGCGCCATGGATATGTAGGGTGCCAGCTCGGGGAACAGCTTCTTCGCCATCATCGCCCACGAAGGACAGCAGGACGTTGCCATGAACGGCTGATGCTCGGGTACCTCGCGGAGGAAGTCCTTTGCTTCCTCTATGGTGCACAGGTCAGCGCCCACTGCCACCTCCGCCACCTCGGAAAAGCCCAGCTGCTTCATTGCCAATGTGAGCTTCTCGGGGGTGAGCTTGGGGCCGAACTGTCCCACAAATGCGGGCGCAACAATGGCGATAACTCTCTTCCCCGTCTTCATTGCGTGGATAAGCTGGAATATCTGACCCTTGTCCGCAATTGCTCCGAAGGGACAGTTCACAAGGCACATCCCGCAGGAAACGCACTTATCGTAATCAATCTTTGCTCTGCCGTGCTCGTCGCTGCCGATAGCGTCCATTCCGCACGCCTTTGCACAGGGACGCTCTACCTTGACGATAGCGCCGTAGGGGCAGACCTCCCTGCATCGCCCGCACTTGATGCACTTAGACTCGTCGATGACCGACTTTCCGTGCACGATGGAGATAGCTCCCTTGGGGCAGACCTCCTTGCAGGGATTGGCAAGGCAGCCCTGACAAAGCTCGGTCACATGGAAATGCTCCGTAGGACAGGCATTGCAGGCGAAGCTGATAACATTTACAAGGGGCGGGTCATAATATTTCTCGGCGATAGCGCTTTCCTCGATGCCCGTGTAGCAGGGGGCATGGTCAGCGGCAGAACGCAGCGGAAGTCCCATTGCAAGGCGCAGACGCTCCTCGACGATAGCTCTTTCAAGGAAGATAGAATCCCGGTATGTAGCCACCTCGCCGGGGCATATCTTGTAGGGTATCATCTCCATGCGCTGCTTATAGTCACCCTCCTCGTAAGCAAGGCGCGCCACCTCGGTAAACACCTGACGGCGGATATTGGTGACGGTATTCTGTATACCTCTCATTGCCATAATACTTCTCCTCTTTTCGGCGTATTTCATAACTGCTTTTGGCGTAATTTCTTCACTGATTTTATTTTAAAGCTTAGTCGCGGATTTGTCAATAGTTAAATTATTAACAAGCCCCATATGGCAGAATTTACATCTCACATATCAATACACATATATCATAATACTTTCAGCGCTTTTCACCGAAAGGACGCTATTCCGAAAAATATGTAAATTAACAGCATGTTAATTGTTTGTTAATGTGTATGCAGTTAAAATGTAATATAATTAAATAGAGTATATATTTTACAGAAATTCAACCAAAACAGGAGATATGCAAATGAAGAAAAAATTGAAAAAAGCAGTCAGCACCGCAGCCGCACTCTGCGCCGCATGCGTTATTGCAATTAACGCCGCGGCGGCAAGCTTTACCATCGCCGAGAACAATGTGAATATCACCGCTGGCGAGACTGTTGAGATACCCGTTTACGGCGCCGACGATCTCAAAATATCGTCTCAGTGCGCCTCACTGGCAAGCGCTGTCTACAACAGTGATACGGGCACTATCACCGTTAAGGCAAACGACTTCGGCGAGACTGTACTTCTTGTATACGACCCCGACGACAAGTCCGACAGGGAATATATCTACGTTAAATCAGCCGCTCCCGCCGCAGAGGGGACATTTAAGACTCTCGGAAAATATTATCAGCGCTTCAAGCTGAAAAACGGCTCCTATGCCAAGGGCTGGTATTCAATCAACGGCAATACATACTATTTCTATCCCAACGGCATCGCCGAGCTTTACACAGGTCCCATCATGCACAAGAACAAGCTCTATTTCGTTCAGAACGGCGTATATACCGGTGAGATATTCGACGCGTATATCTTCGAAGTGATAAACAACAATCTCCCTGTGGACGACGACTGCGAGGCGTTCTACAACACAGCCTGCGAAAGATACGGCGCAGAAAATGTCAAAAAGGAATGGGCCGGCAACGGCGATATCATCATCACTGCACAGTCCTATATGCCCGGCTTCCCCTGGGGCGCAAAGGGAAAATATTACTTCTCCAAGGAAGGCTCCGAGGTCTCGGGCGATACTCCCACTGACCTTGCGGGATATACCTTCAAAAACAAGGTAAAATATTCCCTGGGCGGCTACGACGACGCTTTGTACAAGAGCACCCTGAAATCCCTTTACGTAAGAAAGGCTCTGTTTGAGGCTTTCGGCAAGAACTGCAAGGCATACAAGAAGTCCTCGGGACAGGTATACTACCGCTGGACGGGCGTGGGCAAGGAAAAGGCAAACGTTGACCTTATCATCAACAGCTCTTCTCTCGATTTCACTGTCTATATTCCCTGACAGGCTACGTCAAATTGTACATTTTTTGAGATTTTATTTGATATATTTATACAAAATGACAGAAATATCTTTACTATTTACAGTTTATATGGTATAATACAGAGTAACTACATAATAAAGTGATGTGAAACAATACGGAATATAAACTTGTTAGAATGAATCGGAGATCCATTTCCATGTCTATCGACAAGGATGGCGTTCCTCTGATAAAAGCGCCTTACAGCGTTTCTGCCGAGGTCATCAACAGCTTCTACAACGACAGGCTCGACTGGGTACGCTCAAGACAGCTGATGTACGAGGCATGCGAGACCCGCCGCAGGGAGACTCTTGCTTCGGAAGTGAATTCTCTCCCCCTTTTCGGCAAAGAATACCCCGTTACTCATGAAAACCGTCAGTACGGCTTCGACTGGAAGACCTTCAATCTGCCCAGCGAAAGCTTTGCCGAGATGCGCAGCTACATAATCTCTATGTACCGCAGGATAGCGGCTGCCGATCTCCCGAAACGGGTGGAAAAATATTCTGAGATCATCGGCGTTTCTCCCTCAGCCGTTAAGATAAACTCTGCTTCAACACGCTGGGGAAGCTGCTCTGCCAAGGGCTCCATCAATTTCTCATGGAAGCTTATCATCGCCCCCGAGGACGTTATAGATTACGTTGTGGTACACGAGCTCTGCCACTTAAAACACATGGACCACAGCCCCGCTTTCTGGGAGGAGGTAGCTAAGGTCATCCCCGACTGGCAGCTAAAGCGAGCCGCTCTTAAGGGTGTTCAGCAGCTCGTTTCCGAAAAAGCTCTTGAATAAAAGGAATGATAATATGAAGCTCATGTTTGCTTCCGATATACACGGCAGCGCTTCCTGCTGCAAAAGGCTGCTCGAATGCTATGAGCACGAGGGCGCTTCAAAGCTTATCCTGCTGGGCGATCTGCTCTATCACGGACCGAGAAACCCTCTCCCCGAGGGCTACGACCCTAAGGAGACTGCCGCTCTGCTGAACGGTGCAGCAGGCGAGCTCCTCTGCGTCCGCGGCAACTGCGAAGCCGAGGTGGATCAGATGATGCTCGATTTCCCCGTTATGGCGGATTACGCCGTGCTCTGGACCCAAAGCGGCAGGATGATATTCTGCACTCACGGACACCTTTATGACAAGGATAAACTTTCTTTTATCAAAAAGGGAGATATTTTCATTCAGGGACATACTCATCTTTACGCCGCCGAAAGGCAGGGTGACCATTATTACGTGAATACAGGCTCGGTCACGCTTCCAAAGGGAGGAAACGTCCGCAGCTTCGTGATATATGAAAACGATACCTTTACCGTCAAAAGCATGGACGGAGATATCCTTGCACAGTGCTCCGCGTCCTGACAGCATCACTTGACCGACATATATCCACAGCTTATTTCATCGACATTTATCATATATTTTTACTGTGCCGAAAGGAGTTTTAATAATATGTCAATATTCGGAAATCAGAAATACTGCCCGTCCTGCATGGCGCCCGTGAAATCGGCTAATGCAGTCTGCAAGGAATGCGGATTCGACCCCGCGTCATATCCTTCCTCCGCAAGATATCTTAAGACGGGCACCATTATCAATGACCGTTTCTTCGTAGGCTGCGTGCTCAGCGAAAATTCCTTCTCCGTTTCCTACATGGGACTCGATCTGGCGGAGAAAAAGAAGAAGATAATCAAGGAATACTGCCCCTATTCCTGCTGCTCCCGCATAAACAACGAGTTCGAGGAGCTCACTCTCAAAGTGAATCCCGACAAGGAAGAGCTTTTCAAAAGCGGTCTGGAGGACTTCATTTCCACTTTCAAGAAGCTGAAGGATCTGGAGGCTGAAAAGGAGCTCCCCGGAATAGTACACATCACAAACTTAGTCGAGGCTATGGGCACCGCTTATGCCATCAGCGACCACGTTGAGGGCACACAGCTTAAAAAGCTGGTGAAGAATCCCTCCTGCAAGCTTCCCGCAGACGAGGTCTTCGCGCTGATGCGCCCCATTATCAATTCGCTGATAACCATTCACTCAAACAGTATTTTCCACGCGAATATCTCGCCCTTTAATATCCTCGTCACTCCCGACAGGAAGCAGGCATATCTTATCGGCTTCGGCATCTACGGCGTGAACGAGAACGACTCCCGCTTCGGACTTATCCCCAAGGGCGGATTTACGCCGCTGGAGGAATATTCCGCATTCAAGGGCGCTGTGGGCGGCTGGACCGATATCTTCGGATTATGCTCCACCATTTACTATGCGCTTACCGGAACTACTCCCCCCGACGCTCCCGACAGGACCATCACCGACGAGCTGGAGACTCCCTCCTCGCTGGGTATCACCCTTTCCGAGGATAAGGACGCCGCTCTTATGCAGGGTCTTGAGGTATACGAGCGTGACCGCTTCAAGGCTGTACGCGCTCTCTACAATGCAATGTACAGCGACGACGAAGAGGTGGTATACTCTCCCGACGAGCCCGAGCCTGTCCCCGAGGTCAAGGCAGAGACCAAGCCCGAACCCGCTCCCGAGCCCGTCAAGGAAGAGCCCGTTCCCGAAGTTAAGGCTGAACCCGCTCCCGAGGCTAAGCCCGTTACCGTAAAGATAGCTAAGCCCGAGCCTGCTCCCGCAGCGCAGAAGTCTCCCGATCAGGGCTATTCACAGGTCATCGTAAGGAGAAAGAACAAGGACAATATCGAGATCTGCGGCAGCAGATACTCCTCCAAGACAAACAAACTGGAGCTGGACGGTCAGAACGTTACCGACGACGATACCGAATCTATTGGCGATCTCACCGAGCTTGAATATCTCAGCCTCAACGACAACAAGATAGGCAATATCGAATTTGTGGGCAACTTAAGAAAGCTTATCAGCTTTTCCGCAAAGAATAACTACATCACCGATATTTCCTGCCTTGTAAATCTGGGCGAGCTCCGCGAGCTTTATCTCGGCGGAAATACCGAGCTCAGCGATGTTTCCGTTCTGGAGCATCTCCGTGGCATTCGCAAGCTGGATCTGTCCAACACGGCGATCACCGACGTTCATCCGCTTATCTACTTAGACCACCTGAAGTCCCTGAACTTAAAGGGCACCAAGGTCACCCAGCGGCAGATAAAGGCGCTTTACGCCGAAATGCCCACCTGCGACATCAGATACGACTACCCCGACAAGAAGTAAATCAGAATAATATGATATGATAAGAGCCGCTCCGCGCAAAACGGAACGGCTCTTTTTACTCTGCAAGTATTCTTTTCTTAATGGTCTCGGTCACGCCTCTGTCGTCGTTTGAGGGGACAATATGCTTTGCTGCCTGTTTTAACAGCGGATGCGCATTTTCCATGGCGCAGCTCTCCCCTGCGTATTCTATCATGGAAAGGTCGTTGAGATAATCTCCGAACGCCATTACTTCCGCCGAGGTTATCCCCATATGCTCCGCGATGAACCGCAGCGCGCTGCCCTTGTCCGCAGACTTTGACACGATATCCACCCACTTCGTCCCCGACAGCACCACGTTGAATTTCCCGTCAAGCTGTTTTAAGACGGGATAACAGCCATGCTCCGCGTCGGGGTCGAACACTGCTATCTTGGTTATCCTGTCGGTCTTAGCCGCCTTGTGAAGGTCTGCCGAAAATGCAAGGCTCTCGCAGTAAAGCGCCGCATTTCTGCCGAAATCGCTGTCGGTCAGCTCCGACGCGATATACGCCGAATCCACCCCCGACAGAATGATACGCACATCGGGCATATCCTCCAGCATATCTATGAGCATATGCACGTCCTCTTCGGGAATGGTCTCACAGTGGAGGATACTATCCCTCTCGCAGACTATCCCTCCGTTTTCGGCAATGAAAAACATATCCTCCGACGCGCCGATATCGTCGAAAAGCTTCTTCACGCTCTGATACTGTCTGCCGCTTGCCGCCGCGAATCTGATACCGCGCGCTTTCATCCTGCGGATAATGTCAGCCATATCCCCCGGCATATTATGACCGCTGTCCAGAAGAGTGCCATCCATATCAGCAGCCACAAGCTTCACCGCTGAAATACTGATAAATATCGCTCCTTACTGTCTGATATAAATGCCCTGAGACTCGATGAAATCCTCCATATCGTCCTTGGCATAGTCCATCCACTGCTTATCGTCGGGGATAAGGTTATGCTCGCTGCCGTTGGTCTCGGCAATGGGCTTCTTTTCTTCTTCGTAATTTTTTTCACACATAATGAACACCTCCGCAGTTTCTTTTTTTATTATACCATATCGGCACAAAATATGCAAGACAATTTGTCAAAAAATGCAGAAAGCCGCCGTCATTATTCTGACAGCGGCTTTGCTCACGTTTATTCAGTTATTACTTATGAGACAGCTCATTGATCGCATCGTTGAGCTTAGACTGCTCGTAGTCCTTAGGAACGAGGATATATACGGTGCCGTAGGTCTCGTCCTTGAACTCGATGACCTGATCGGTCTCACTGAGCTTCTTGCTCGTAGGATCTGTAGAATATACCTTATAATACTCATACACACCTGTGTCCGCATACATGGTATTGTTCTTCTTTAATGTATCATAGTTCTGAGGAACTAACATATACTTGTAAACGCCCTGTTTTGCATTATACCATCTGATTATCTCATCGGAATCCTGAGTCTTTGTGGGGAGAGTCGATGTTACGGTATAATAGTACGAACCTGTGCTGTTCACGTCGTCGTTTACCAGTGAGTTGTAGAAGTCCTCATTATAGCCTGCGGGGAGAAGCATATATCTCGTTTCAGCCTTGCCGTCGATGACCTTCTTCCAGGATTTTACCACATCGGTAGACATGCTGCCCTCGGGCTTTTCTGTATATACAACGTAATAGCTGTAGCTTCCTGTGTACTTAGCCACTGCTGTGTCTCTCTTGGCAGGGTCATAGTTTGCGGGGAGAAGGATATAGAGAGTCTTTGTGCCGACTGTGAACTTATATACGGTATCGCTTGTCGCAGACTTCTTGGGCTCGGTCTCGCTTACCGCATAGTAGAGATTGTTTGCTGCGGTGTCGTCAGCGATTATCTGATTCAGACGGCTCTCGCTGTAGCCTGCGGGGAGAAGGATATATCTGGTGTACAGAATTCCGTCAACGGAAGCCTGCCATGTTTTTACCACGTCTGTTGTTGACTGAGGTACGGGAGACGCGTTGTAGATTATCCAGTAGTTATATTTGCCCGTATACTGCGATGTTACCGTATTGTAGCGGACTGTATCATAGCCTGCGGGGAGAAGTACGAATCTTGTAACGGACTGTCCGCTGATAGTCACCTTGAACGAAGAGATAACGTCATTCGAAGCGACCTTCACGGGAGACTCCTCATATACTGCATAGTACTGTGCCTTGCCTGTTTCCTTGGCGAAAACGGAGTTCGCATGTGCCGAATCATAGCCTGCGGGAACGAGCATATACTTGGTAGATGTGCCGTCGGTCCACTGCAGGATCGTATCGGAGACAAGCTTCTTGATGGGAGCAGTATCCGAGACCTCATAATAGCCGTCGGAGGATACCGTTACCTTGACGGTCTTTTTAAGGCTTGTATTGTCCGAAGCGGAAACGGTGATAGTCGCGGTACCGTTTTTAACGCCTGTGATGGTGACTGTGCCGTAGCCGTTGGTGCCCCACTTGGGAGTGCCTACCGTTGCAACGGACGTATCCGACGAGGTAACTGTCACCTTAGAGGTATTGTCCGAATAGATGTTGATATCTGTGGTCTTGCCCTTGCCTACGGAAGCTGTGGTCATATCAACGAGGATAGTGGAGGTCTTGCCTTCCTGTTCCTCTATCTCCTGTTCAACTGCGTTTACGTTTACCGTAACATACTTATAGATCTCGGTATACTTGGACATCTGGACCTTTATCCTTGTAGAGCCCTCGCTCACGCCGATGATATTAAGACCGATCTTATCGCCCTTCCAGGGGCTTACCCAGCTGCCCTTGGCGATGGTCTTATCGCCCTGAACGAGCTTAAGGCTGTGAGAGCCCTTTGCAGTTACGGAAATAAGCTCGCTGCTGCCCTCGTCCACGGTCACGGAGGACTGTGAAAGAGTGAGCTTTCCGTTAACGACCTTGACCTTGCAGCGTGCGGAAGAGCCGCCTGCCTTTGCGGTGATATAGCAGCTTCCCGCTTTCTTTGCGTATACCTTTCCGGAAGATGATACTGTAGCCACGGTCTTATCCGACGTTGACCACGTCACCTTTCCCGAACCTGTGTAATTTGATTTCAGCGTAACATAAAATCCCTTAGTAACGCTTACAGAGCTGTAATTGAGCTTCAACGACGCCGCGAAAGCATTAAGCGGACAGATCATCGTAAGCAGAACAGCAGTCAAAAGTGTGCAGATAACACGCTTCAATGCCTTATGTTTCATAGAATATGTCCTCCCTTTGTTCATGGAGATGATAATCATCTCCGTTTTTTCTTTATGGAATAACCACTTAAGACCAGTATATCACGTTATTCCGCGTTTTTCAATAGCAAACAGGCAATATTTCGGTAACAGAACGATTACACTTACACCACATTGTAAAACATGGTCATATCACCGAAATGATATGACCATGTTTTACAGTGAATGTATCTTTTCTATGATAACGTTCGGTTCGGGAGCCTTCATCAGTCCCGACATTATGCACACGCCGTCCGCTCCTGCGGATATGACCTGCGGAGCATTTTCGGGAGTTATCCCGCCTATGGCGTACACGGGGATATCCGCCGAAGAGCATATCTCCGAAAGATAGTCAAGTCCCCTGGGAGGAAGTCCCTTCTTGCAGTCGGTGGGGAAGATATGCCCTGCGGTGACATATGCCGCTCCCAGCTTCGCCGCGGTGACGGCTTCGCTTGCGGAATGTACCGATACGCCGATATCATATGCTTGGCGCACATCATCATCGAGTGCGGTGAAAGCCTTGAATGACAGATGAACGTTCTTCGTTCCCAAAGCCCGAGCCGCAGATATGTAGGTATGCACCCACAGAGGAACGCCGTATTTTCCGCAGATCTGTGCAGCTTTTTTCGCAAGGGAGATATACTCCTCCTCGGAAAGCTGCTTTTCGCGGAGAATTATCCTGTCCGCTCCTGCGGCGGCTATCTTCTCAAGCTGTGCGGAAAAGTCCCCCGAAACGGCGGAGCTTTGCGTTACACAGACTGCCTCACACATAGATATACTCGCTCATTACGGGCTGGAGCCCCATGTCGGTGATAGCCGCAAATATCTCGTCCACAGAACGGGGATCGGATATCTCGAACTGCTCGTCGCCTTTGTCCTCGGAGTCGCTGTGACCGCCTATGCCGACATTTACTCCTGCGGATATCTTCGTAGCCGCGATCTTGATGATATTGTCCCTGAAACGGCTGCATTCGCGGGTGGAAATGGTTATGCTGGCATAGGGCAGGAATATCCTGTATGCGCAGACTATCTGCAAGAGCTGCTTTTCGTGGACATCACGGGGATTTATCTTGCTGTTGGCAATGGTGGGGCGCAGTCTGGGACAGCTTACCGCTATCTCCGCATGGGGATATTTCTTCTGGAGCAGATGCGCATGAAGTCCCGTTGCAAAGGCGTCGGTGCGGAAATCGTCCAGACCGAGAAGTGCGCCGAAGCCCACACCTCTCATGCCGCCCATTATCGCCCTTTCCTGGGCATTTATACGATAAGGGAATACCCTCTTGCAGCCCGCAAGATGGAGCTTTTCGTACTTGTCGGAGTTGTAGGTCTCCTGGAACACGGTGACAAAATCCGCGCCGCACTCATGGAGATACTTATACTCGTCCGAGTTGACGGGATATATTTCCAGTCCCACTATCTTGAAGTATTTACGCGCAATTTTGCACGCCTCGCCGATATACTCAACATCTGAGTAAACGCGGGTCTCGCCCGTCAGGATAAGCACCTCCTGCAGGCCCGTCTTTGCTATCTCGGACATTTCCTTTTCTATCTCTTCGTAGTTGAGCTTTGCGCGGTGTATCTGATTCCTGCAGTTAAAGCCGCAGTAAACGCACTGATTTTCGCAGTAATTGGAAATATACAGCGGTGTGAACATATACACGGAATTCCCGAAATGCTTGAAGCGCTCGTTCATGGCTTTCTGCGCTATCTCTTCGAGGAAGTCCTCCGCAGCGGGAGAAAGCAGCGCCTTGTAGTGCTCGGGAGTGCATACCTCCGCTTCAAGAGCAGCCTTCACGTCCTCGGCGGTATATGCGGAAGGGTCGTACTCCTTCATGGCGGAGATGACCTTGTCCTGTATCTCCGAGCCGATGTTCTCCATTCCGGGGAGATATTTCATATGGTCTGTCCTTTCGGTCATGACGATACCCCCTTAATCGTGGATAAAGCCCGTCAGCGGCGAGGACGCGCTGGCTGTATCACGGACTCTTCCCGGCTTTGAAAGATATGCTGTTCTTCCCGCTTCTATGGCTTTTCTGAATGCCTCCGCCATGGCGGGGATATCTCCCGCAGAAGCTATCGCAGTGTTCGCCATTACGGCAGCCGCGCCCATTTCCATGGCTTCGCATGCCTGGGAGGGTCTGCCTATGCCTGCGTCGACGATTATGGGCAGGTCTATCTCGTCGATAAGTATCTGAATGAAATCCTTTGTGCAGAGTCCCTTATTGGTGCCGATAGGCGCCGCAAGGGGCATAACTGCCGCAGCTCCCGCATTGACGAGATCGCGGGCAGCGTTCAGGTCGGGATACATATAGGGCAGCACCACAAAGCCTTCCTTTGCGAGTATCTCGGTAGCTTTTATCGTCTCGTAGTTGTCGGGGAGAAGATACTTCGAATCACGTACCACCTCTATCTTGACGAAATCGCCGCAGCCCAGCTCACGGGAGAGACGAGCAATGCGGACAGCCTCGTCGGCATTTCTTGCGCCCGAGGTGTTGGGGAGCAGAGTCACTCCCTCGGGGATATAATCCAGGATATTAGCGGCTCCCCCGCTGTTTGCGCGGCGGAGAGCAAGGGTGATTATCTGTGCGCCTGCGTTTTCCACAGCCGCCTTGATGAGTTCAAGGGAGTATTTTCCCGAACCGAGGATAAAGCGGGAGTCAAATTCATGACCGCCCAGCACAAGCTTATCATTATTCATAGCAATAGTTCCTTTCGTAATTATTCGGGGCAGTATCAGCCGCCGCCCATAAATTCCACTATCTCCACGTTATCGGAAGAAGCGATAATGGTCTTGTCATAGTCCTCACGGGGAAGGATAGCTTCGTTGTACTCCACGGCTATCCTGCCGCTTACGTAGCCTGCCGAAGCGATGTAGCCCGATACGCTCATTCCGTCGGCTTCGGGGACTGTTTTTCCGTTGATCTTTGCCATAAGATACCTCCATTAACAACAAAAAGGCGCAGGAAAGCAGACACCCGAGGTGGTGTCCCCCTCCATACGCCGATGGGATCGAACTTATGTTAAAATTATAACACATCTTTGCGGCGATGTCAACAGGGAAATATTTATAATGTATTTCTTATATTTTAATTTTTTTCATACGCATCAAAGCATCTCCGAAAAGTGCGAAAAAATATATATACATACAAAATAATCGTCACATTTTCGTCGATATAACTATTGAAATGTATTGTATAATATGTTATAATTTTTATATATAATTCGGGACAGCTGTGCCGTGCGGCTGTCCGGGGATATATAGAATAATTTGAATTTATTGGAGGATTGATAAAAATGAAGCTGAAAAAGATTCTTGCGTCTTTGACAGCGACGGCGATGGCGGTGTCGGCGGTTGCCTTTACTCCGTCAGTAAATCGTAATCTGACGGTCAGTGCTGCTGTGGAGCCTTTAGTGTCGTGGACCCTTGATGAAACCGATGGATTTAATAAAGATGAATACTCCTTATCGGTTATAGGCATTGCTAAAGAAGAAATTTCAAAGGTTGAATTTTCATTTAGCGATTTCACTGCAACTGAACTGCAGTTGGGCGTCATAACTAATTCAGGGTATTCAGATGAGAACGCAGAGTATGGGTGGAACACCAATTACAATAACGCATATTTTCAAGTTCCCACAAACAGTAATACATATACTGTAACATTTGGTGAAACTATTAATTTAGGTACTGGAAATGCAAACACTCTGAATTTCCGCAAAGAGGACACATCTGCAACTTTTTCTGTGTCATGCAACTGGCTGAAAGGCGGTTCGGCTTCGCTAGATAAAATCACTTTCTATGATAAAGATAACAAGGTATTGCTTGTTGATGAAGGCATTGATCCAGAATTGCCATATACTCTTTGGGAAGGCACCCAGGTAATGGCTTCAGATTGGACAAACAACATTTATATTGAACCAACTTTGATATCAAAATTAAAAAATCCCGGAACTGTCGTTGCTACAATAACAGCTATCAATGACGGTGCACAGGTTGGTTTTAAGCAAAATTGGGTAGATATTAGTATTGTAAATGTTGATGATTCAGCAACATCTGCGCAACAAGTAGTTGATAATGAACTTTTAACAGCATTAAAGAATGACGGCTTACGCATTTCGGGACAGAATTACACCTTAACTAAGGTCGTGTATGTTCCTACAGTTCCTGTCGAAGTAGTAGAAGACTCCCTCTCCTTCACCGACTCAAATATCAGCCTTAACGTAGGCGACGGTCCGGCAAAGAACAAGCTTGCCTTTAAATCAGGCAGAACCGATTTCAAGCCTGAGTTTAACATTGTCGGAAATGCCGCAAAGGTTGAAGTGGGCGATAATAATACCTTAATTATCAGCCCCGTTTCCGCAGGTGTCACAACTATCACAGCTAAGGTAACTATTCCCGATACAGCTGATTCTGCCGGAGGGAGCTACACCGCGTCCTGCATGGTTATTGTATCGGAAAAATCTGATTCCGAGATACTCTGGAGCGGCTCCGCAGATCAGGGAACAAAATGGGACTGGAATCCTGCCGACATCAGTGCGGATAACTGCAATTTCAAATCCGGCGACAAGCTGGTCATCAATTTCACAGTGAACGGCGACGCTGATTACCACCAGTTAAAGATCATGGACGGTTCGGGTGACCATAATGTTCTCACCTCTCCCGCAGTGAGCGAATGGGGTACCGTTGATGTAACATCTTCACCTTACAGCATTGAACTTAACGCTGCCGATATCGCAAACGTTAATGCAAACGGCATCACTATCACAGGCTACGATGTTACGATCACATCTGTTGAAAAGGTTTCCGATTCTTCTTCCGAAGACACAAGCGCAGAGGTTATAGTTGAAAGTCCCGCAGGTATAACTGCAACTGTTGATCAGTCCGAACTCATCGACGCTGTTGGGCTTACTCCCGAAGAGATAGCAGCTGGTACGAAGATCGTTCTTAACATCGAAAGTGAAACCCGCGTTTCTGAATCCGATAAGGCGGTCATCGAGGATTCCGTTTCGGAAGAAAACGATCAGATAATTGAACTTATCCTTGAGATCAATATCAACAAGGTATCCGGCAATAACAATAATGTTATCCACAACCTTGCCAAAGCTATACCGATCACTATTGATATCCCTAATTATGATCCGAACAAAGAATATTTCATCATTCATGTAAAAGATGACGGTACCTCCGAACGAATTGACGGCACCGTAAGCAACGGTAAATTCACTTTCTATGCTAAAAGCTTCTCCCCCTACGCAATCATTTCACAGCCCCGCTCCAACCCCCCCGCAGCAGTGACAAGTCACCGTATCTCCATCGGCAGCAGCCATGTATATACAAATGCGGCAAGCGCAGCTCCCGGCACTGCTGTCAGAGTATTCACCGACTTCGGCTTTGACGCAAGAGTTTACGCAGGAAACAATCTTATCGCTTCCCTCAGAAGCGGCGGCACATTTACAATGCCCGCTTCCGATGTAAGGATAGTTGCGGTTGCCAACATGGACGGCGCATTATTGCTGAATGCTAAGCCTGTTTCCTACATCTTCGTTTACGATACCGATATGAACGAGATCACCGTAAGCAGCTCCAGAAAGAGCAAGACCGACGGCGAAATAACCGTTAAGCTCGGCGCAAAATATGCAGGCAAGACAGTAACTCTCTACAGCGGCAAAAAGGATACCACCAATATGATAACCTCCGAAACTGCCGATAAGAACGGCAATGTCACCTTCTCGGTAGACCTCGGCGAGAACTATACCGCTGTCGTTGAGTAATTATTCTGTGATTTAACATGTCCGCACGGAAATCAGCTTCCGTGCGGATTTTTTATTCGCATCAAAATCCACAAATCGCCCGAGTTTTTCCTGTTGAAATATGTCGCACGCTCCAAAAAAATCCGCCTAACAAAAAAGTCAAAAAAATCTATTTACTTATTCTTTTCATTTGTGTTATAATAATGGTGTATGTAAAGGATAAATTAAATTACAGTTCCGCAATGTGCAGGAAAGGAAATCATTATGACAAGTGTGGATTATGCCATTACCGCCATCAAGGCTCTGGGCGGAGTTGCGCTGTTTATTTACGGCATGCAGATTCTCGGACGAAGTCTCGAAAAGGCTTCGGGCGGTCAGATGGAAAAGGTTCTCCGCAAGCTTACAGGAAATATCTTCAAAAGCGTTCTGCTGGGCGCTCTCGTCACTGCGGCGATACAGTCCTCGGGCGCAACGACGGTCATCGTCGTCGGACTCGTAAACGCAGGCATTATGAGCCTCGGCTCCGCTGTGGGCGTTATCATGGGCGCTAACATCGGTACCACTATCACGGGACAGATACTCCGTCTCGCCGAGCTGGAAGGCACAGGCGCAGGCTCCTTTATGGATTTCCTCGATACCAAGGTGCTGGCTCCCGTTTTCTGCGTTGCGGGACTTATCATACTCATGACCACCAAGAAAAACAGCGTCAAAAACACGGGCGAGATACTTCTCGGCGTGGGCGTACTTTTCACGGGAATGAACTCCCTGACCGAAGCGGTAAAGCCTCTCTCCGAGCTGGAGGGCTTCACCACACTGTTCGAGACCCTTTCAAATCCCGTGCTGGGAATCCTCGCGGGAATACTCGTCACCGTCCTCTGTCAGAGCTCGTCGGTGGCTATCGGTATCCTCCAGGCGATATCGCTTAACGGCTATCTGCCCTTTTCATCGGCTTTCCCGATAATCATGGGAACCAATATCGGCACCTGCGTAACTCCCCTGCTCTCCGCAGTGGGCGCAGGAAAAAATGCCAAGAGAGCGGCGGTCGTTCACATCTATTTCAACATCATCGGAACTATACTGTTCATGGTGGGAATGTACGCCCTGCAATATACGCTGACCCTCCCCTTCTGGACCGCTGAAATGACCATGGGAAGCATTGCTAATTTCCATACATTATTCAATGTTGTGGTGACTGCGATATTTATCCCCTTTCACGGCGTGCTGGAAAAGCTTGCCGTTATCACCATTAAGGACGACCCCGGCAGGGACGGCGAGGAAGAGCCTGTTGTGCCCGTGCTGGACGAGCGCCTTCTCAAATCCCCCGCTCTTGCGATACAGCTTGCTCTCAGCACAGCCGTTACTATGGGACAGTCCGCGCTGTATAATTTCAGGGGCATGCGCAGGCTTTTCACCGAATATGACGAAAAAAGCGTGGCAAAGCTGCGCTCCTGTGAGGAATCCATCGACCGCATGGAGGATAACCTCAACAACTATCTGGTAAAGCTCACCCACTGCGAGCTGACCGATTACGAAAACCGCCGTGTTACGCTGCTTTTACATCTGACATCGGAGTTTGAACGTATCGGCGACTACACCATGAACCTCATCGAAAGCGCCGAGCAGCTTGATAAGCTCCGCCAGAACGGCGAGCCCGACCTGTCCGCCGAGGCGATAACGGATTTCAACATCATCTCCGACGCCGTTGAGGAAATAATCTCCATGGCGGTGAAATGCACCGAAAACGACGATATCTCCACCGCCGTGAAAATAGAACCCCTCGAAGAGGTCATCGACTATCTGAACGAGACCCTTAAGGCTAAGCATATCGAACGTCTCAAAAACGGCACCTGCGTTGTGGAGAGCGGCATCAACTTCATGGACCTGCTGGTAAATCTGGAGAGGATCTCCGACCACTGCTCCAATGTGGCTGTATATATCCTGGGCTCCCAGAAGGACGAAAGCATCGTCATCAACCGCCACGAATACATCGCAGAGGTCCACAAGGGCAACGGCACCCAGTATTCCGAGCTTTACAAGGACTATATGACCAAATACGCCGTACAACAATAACAAACAAAAAATCTGCCGTACACAGCGCACGGCAGATTTTTTTATTTCAGATATTCTCTTAATTTTTCCAGCGCCTTTGCACGGTGGCTTACCCTGTTTTTCTCTTCGGCGGAAAGCTCCGCAAAGGTCTTGTCCCCGTACAGGAAAATGGGGTCGTAGCCGAAGCCGTTATTTCCCCGTTTTTCATAGCCTATCCTTCCGTGACATTCTCCCCGGAAGAAATGGGCTTCACCCTTTTCATCCATATAGCATATGGCGCAGACAAAGCTTGCTCCCCGCTTTTCGTCGGGCACGCCCTCCAGCTCGGACAGCAGCTTCGCACAGCGTTTACCTTCCTCGGCGTATCTGGCGGAATATATCCCCGGAGCGCCGTTCAGATAGTCTACGGTAAGCCCGCTGTCATCGGCGATTACGGGCACATGCAGCATACCATATATCGCCCTTGCCTTTATCTCGGCGTTTTCCTCAAAGGTGGAGCCGTTTTCCTCCACGTCGGTCTCCGCGCCCGCTTCCTTTTCGGAGACTACCTCATAGCCCAGTGGCTCCAGTATCTCCCGTATCTCGCGGAGCTTATTTTTATTGCCGCTGGCAAGCACTATCTTCATTTACTTGTTGTCCCCCTTGTTTTTCTTGCCGAAGGTTATCTCCTTAAATAGGAAGCCGAATTTTCCGTTCCTGATATCCTTCTTCTGCTCAGGCTGCTCTTCCTCGGAGACAGGCTCGGGCTGTTCTTCGGGCTCTTCGGTCACAGCTTCTTCCTGCGCAGCCTCCTCTTCGATGACAGGCTCTTCATCAGCATTGTCCGCAGCAGGAGCCTCTTCTGTGAGGACTTCCTCGGCAGCAGTCTCTTCATCAGCTTCATTTTCGGGGAGTTCTGCGGAAGCTCTGACTGTTTCATCTTCGGACTGCTCCTCCTCGGGTGTATCGGTAAGACGTTCATAATTGCCCTCAAAATCGGTATCGGTCATAAACAGCGCTTCCGCAAAATCGTGAGCGTTGAATTCCTGCAGATCGTCTATCTTCTCGCCCACTCCCACAAGCTTTACGGGAATGCCCAGCTCGCGGTGGATGGAAATGACGATGCCGCCCTTTGCGGTGCCGTCTAGCTTTGTCAGGACGATACCCGTGATATCGGCGGTCTCGCTGAAAAGCTTTGCCTGATTTACGGCGTTCTGTCCCGTGGTGGCGTCAAGTACGAGCAGCGTTTCGATACTGCAGCCCTCCGCCTGCTGATAGCAGATACGGGTTATCTTTTTCAGCTCCTCCATGAGATTTTTCTTGTTGTGGAGACGGCCTGCTGTGTCGCAGATGACAACGTCCGCTCCCCTTGCCTTGGCGGCGGTCACTGCGTCAAAGACTACCGAAGCAGGGTCGGAGCCCTCGCTGTGCTTGACAAGCTCGGCTCCCGCACGCTCCGTCCAGACCTCAAGCTGATCTATGGCAGCGGCGCGGAAGGTATCCGCAGCGGCGATAATCACCTTTTTGCCGTCGTTCACAAGCTTTGCGGCAAGCTTTCCGATAGTAGTGGTCTTGCCTGCGCCGTTAACTCCGATAACAAGGATAACGGAGGGCTTTGTGGACAGGTCAAGCTTCTTGTCCTCGCCCAGCATTTCGGCGATTATATCCTTCAGAGCAGCGCGTATCTCATCGGCGTCGGAGATGCCGTCCGCCTTCACTCTCTCACGGAGCGCGGAGCAGACAGCCTCGGAGGTCTGCACTCCGATATCGCACATAATGAGCGTTTCTTCAAGCTCCTCGAAGAAATCCTCGTCAATTTTCACCTTGCCGTTCAGCAGACGGTTTATCCCACCCATAATGGAATCTCTCGTCTTTTTTATGCCCTCGGCGATCTTATTAAAAAAGCCCATAACAGCCTCCATATCCAAAGAACAGGGTTCTTTTCAATTACATTATTCCAAATTAATTATACATCAAATGCCGACGTTTGTCAATACTATTGTTGACTATTTGCTCTTGAAGTGGTATAATAATAGCTAATAGCAATTAGCAAATAGCGATTAGCTAACTGCAAATTGCTAATCGCTAATCGCTGTTAGCTATCCAAAGGAGGACAACCGATATGCTTACAGGAAAAACCGTGCTTCTCGGCGTTACGGGAAGCATTGCCGCTTACAAAATACCCAATCTTGCGAGAATGCTGAAAAAGCTGGGCTGCAATGTCCATGTGCTTATGACTCCCAATGCGGAGAATTTCATCACTGCCGTGACCTTTGAGACTCTTACGGGGAACAAATGCCTTATAGATACCTTTGACCGCAATTTTCAGTATTCCGTGGAGCATGTGGCTCTTGCCAAGCAGGCGGACCTCGTGATGATAGCTCCCGCCAGCGCAAACGTTATCGGGAAGATAGCAAACGGCATCGCCGACGATATGCTCACCACGACCGTTATGGCGTGTCCCTGCCCGAAGATCATCTCCCCTGCCATGAACCACAATATGTATCACAATCCTATCGTGCAGGACAATATCGAAAAGCTGCGCCGATTCGGATACATCATCGCAGAGCCCGATACGGGAATGCTTGCCAACGGCGATATCGGCGACGGGAAAATGCCCTCGGAGCAGGTGCTTTTAGACCATATCCTCCGCGAGATCGCACTCGAAAAGGATATGTCGGGGAAAAGGGTCCTCGTTACCGCAGGAGCTACCTGCGAGGCTATCGACCCCGTCAGATACATCACCAATCATTCCAGCGGGAAAATGGGCTGCGCTCTTGCGATGAATGCCATGCTCCGCGGCGCGGAGGTCACTCTCGTATGCGGCAGAATGGAGGTGGCTTTGCCGCCCTTTGTGAAGGCAGTGCACGTCACCTCGGCGGAGGATATGTTCAATGCCGTGACAAGTATTTACGATGATATGGATATCATCGTAAAGGCGGCGGCTGTGGCGGATTATCGTCCGAAAAATGTGGGCACCGAAAAGACTAAAAAATCCGACGGGGATATGTCCATTGAGCTTGAACGCACACGGGATATCCTCGGATATCTGGGACAGCACCGCCGTGAGGGACAGTTCCTCTGCGGATTTTCCATGGAGACGCAGAACGTCCTTGAAAACAGCCGCAGAAAGCTTTCCGCAAAGAATATCGACATGATATGCGCAAATTCTCTCAAGACCGAAGGCGCAGGCTTCAAGTCCGATACGAACGTAATCACCGTGATAACTCCCGAGGGAGAATATCCTCTCGAAATGATGAGCAAGGACGAAGCCGCGGGAAAAATATTCGATATGATACTGGATATAACAGAGGAGGACTGACCATGCAGGAAACAATTATCAGAAACGAGACCCCCGCCGACTATGCCGAGGTGGAAAATCTTATCCGTGAAGCATTCTGGGATCTGAACATGCCGGGCTGCAGCGAACACTATCTCGCTCATATTCTGCGAAGCCATGAGGATCTTATACCCGCGCTCGATCTGGTTGCCGAAGCTGACGGAAAAATCGTCGGGAGCATCATGTATACCAAGTCAAAGCTTATCGGCGAAGACGGCACAGAAAAGGATATACTCACCTTCGGACCGCTTGCCGTTCTGCCGCAGTTTCAGCGTCAGGGCTATGGAAAAATGCTTCTTGAGCATTCATTTAAAATCGCTGCGGATATGGGCTATGATGTGATCGTCATTTTCGGAAGTCCCGCAAACTACGTATGCAGAGGCTTTAAAAGCTGCCGCAGATTTAACGTCTGCCTTGACAACGATTATTTTCCCACCGCAATGCTTGTGAAGGAGCTTAAGGAGGGCGCACTTAACGGCAGAAAATACATCTACCGCGAAAGCTCCGCATATGAGTTCGACCCCGCAGAAGCGGAGGAGTTTGACAAGCACTTCCCGCATAAGGAGAAAAATATCCTCCCCTGTCAGGATGAATTCTACATCTACAGCCACTCGTCCGTACATGAATAGGTGATATCATGCCCGCATACTTTAACATTTCCGTTCAGATACTGCGCAGTGATATTTACGTGTCAATTATCGGGGATTTTTACGCCGCTCTCGGAAATTCCGGCATGAGGTTCATATCGGGCTTCCTGGGCTGCGAAAACAATTCCCTTGATGATATCATCGGGTGGAATCAGGCTAAGCTGGAACAGGATTTTCGCCTTGGGCTTACGGAAAACCATATCCACGATTTCAGGCAGGTACTGTTCGAATTCGGAGACTTTTCTCCTGTCCGCGTGTTTATAATGAATAACTATCCCGAACAGGAGACCTTCTCCTTTGAACTTCTGATACCCGAAGCCGAAGTCATCGGCTGTGAATATCCGCTGAAATTCAGAGCGGACAGGATATCACCGCTTATCAAAGCAGCAAAGCTGATATGGCAGCTGCCCTTTGTGCGGACGATACAGACGGGCACCGAAGCGGACAGTGCGTCTGTAGGGATAACAGCGCTGAAAAGCGGAAAATGCGGTCCGCATATATCTCCCTTTGCGATCACCGAGGAGCTTTTCGGCTTTGACCGTTCGGGTATCACTTCCGAGGAATTGTCGGGGCGCAGAGGATACCTATTCACACGCGATGAGCTTTTTTGATAATACAAGCTGCGGCGAAGTCCGTATAAAATGGAATAATGCGGATAAACTAACCGAAAGGCGTATTGATCGGGAGGTATATCAGCATGAAAATAATTCAGGGAAAAGGCGTGTACGGCGCAGTGGCTGTCGGAAAGATTTCCTTTTACAGGCGCTCCGACGCCATGGTCGTCCGCGAAAAGACCGACGACCCCGAACAGGAAAAGCTCCGCTTCGAAAAGGCTAAGGAAAAATCTCTGTCCCAGCTTGAAAAGCTCTACGAAAAGGCTTTGAAGGAGGTGGGCGAGACCAACGCTCAGATATTCGAGATACACAAAATGATGACCGAGGACGACGACTACAACGAATCGGTCCTTAACATCATCGAAAGCCAGCAGGTGAACGCAGAGTATGCCGTGGCGGTGACGGCGGATAATTTCGCGCAGATATTCTCCGCCATGGACGACGAGTACATGAAAGCCCGCGCCGCCGACGTCAAGGACATCTCCAACAGGATAATCGCCAATCTGACGGGACAGGGCGATACTGCCGCCGATACGGACGGAAAATATATCATCTGCGCCGACGACCTGACCCCCAGCGAGACGGTCACTCTCGACAAGGACAAGGTGCTTGCATTTGTCACGAAGTACGGCTCTTCAAATTCTCATACGGCTATCCTTGCCCGCTCCATGAATATCCCCGCCATCATCGGCGCAGGCGAGGAATTATCCGCCGACCTCGACGGAAAAAGCGCCGCCGTTGACGGATTTACGGGAAAGCTCTACATCGACCCCGACGAGAAAACTCTCTCGGTGCTCACCGAAAAGCAGGAATCCGAAAAGCGCAAAAAAGCGCTGTTACAAGAGCTTAAGGGCAAGGAGAACATCACCCTCGACGGAACGCGGATAAACATCTTCGCCAATATCGGCGGTCCCCGTGATATCGGAGCAGTGCTAATCAACGACGCGGAGGGCATAGGGCTCTTCCGAAGCGAGTTTCTCTATCTGGAAAGCGAGGATTTTCCCACCGAGCAGGTGCAGTTCACCGCATACAAAAAGGTCCTCGAAAGCATGGCGGGGAAAAAGGTCATTATCCGCACCATGGACATAGGCGCCGACAAGCAGATAGATTATTTCGGTCTGGACAAGGAGGACAATCCCGCTCTCGGCTACCGTGCTATACGAATATGCCTTACCGAGCAGGATATCTTCCGCACACAGCTGCGCGCTCTGCTTAGAGCCTCCGTTTACGGCAGGCTGGGCATAATGTTCCCCATGATAACCTCGGTGGAGGAGGTTCGCAAAATAAGGGAGATACTTGAAGATATCAAGTCCGAGCTGACCGCCGAGGGGCTGAAATACTCCGACAACATTGAGATAGGTATCATGATAGAAACTCCCGCGGCGGCTGTGATAAGCGACAGGCTCGCTCCCGAGGTGGACTTTTTCAGCGTGGGCACCAACGACCTGACCCAGTACACCCTCGCCGTGGACAGGCAGAACCCCAAGCTGGAGCCATTCTGCAACACTCATCACGAGGCGATACTGCGGCTCATTGAATTTGCGGCGCAGTCCGCTCACAGATGCGGAAAATGGATAGGCATCTGCGGCGAGCTGGGCGCGGACACCGAGCTTACCGAGAAATGGCTGAAAATGGGCATCGACGAGCTTTCGGTCTCGCCGTCCTTCGTGCTTGCTGTGCGGGACAAGGTACGCAAGACCGACCTTCGGAAATAAATATTCTCAAAGGGCTCCGTTTATATCAAGCGGCGCCCTTTTTTCGGCATTTCATATTTTTGTTGCTTTTCGCCAAAATATCACAGCGTATTTGTATGATATGCCGAAAAATATCGAAAATGAAAAAAATCCCCTTTCTGAATTGTTATATAGATAGAAAATAAAAAGAAAGGACTTTTTTACCATGAAACACAGATTTTTTTCAGCATTAACTGCTGTATCACTTTCGGCGGCGCTTCTCTGCGGAGGAAATGCGGTATATGCCGCGGAGGGCTCTTCGGGGACTCTCTTCATTCAGTCCGACCCCGTGCCTGAGAAAGTCACCGATTATGCAAAGGATATGTTCGCGACCATATCCAAGTCGGATATGACATTCCTCGGCATATCCGAGGAGGAAGCGAAAAATGCCGTACTCGGCGCAGGCTTCCGTGCAAATCCTGTGGACGGCTATACGAACCTCGCCGTATGCTATCATTTTCCCGTGCTCAGCGGCGGAGATATCGCAGCGGTACTCACTGTCAATATCGAGTCCGACGGAGAGTACAGCTATCAGTTCGGTCAGGATACATGGATATCGGCTCTTAACGAGCTTGAAAACAATTTCCTGTATGATGACCCTGTGGAGATATACGTTTCTCCCTATGCTTACTATGCGGTGACCGATTCCTCGTCAACGCTGCTTTCCTACAGCTACGGAACAGACAAGGAAGACCTCGACAGCGACATGGAGAAGGCTGTGAAGAACCACAAAAAAGCCGATAAGGACGATATCGTCCTCGCATACGGCGAGGATATCAAGGGCATTGCAGTCGGTACTCCCGCCGACCTTAAGAGCATGAAGTCCTACGGGGATTACGTGCTTGTCTGCGATATAGATATGTCCGACGTGACATGGCGCGGCATAAGCGGATTCTCGGGCACTCTCGACGGAAACGGTCAC
>JALEMR010000009.1 GCA_022768245.1 Oscillospiraceae bacterium | reverse complement strand
TATTCGCCCAGCAGTCCGATGAAAAACAGCTGCATACCTCCCAGAACAAACACACCTATAAGTATCGGCGCATTTCCCATTGCAAAGCTGTCCCAGTGCACAAGCTTCAGGATAAGATACGCAAAAGCAATGACAAAGCTTATGATAGCTATGAAAAAGCCTGCGATGGTACATATCCGCATCCCCACCTTTGTGTACGAGGTGAAGCTAAGCATTGCGGCGTCATACAGCTTGTACCAGTTGTTGCTGGTCTTTCCCGCGCGGCGTTTCTGCTGCTCGTAGGGGATATCCTTCCGCTTGAAGCCCAGCTCCGCCACTATCCCCCGAAGAAACGGCGTGGGGTCGTCAAGGTCTCTGAGCACCTCAATAAAGGATCTGTCATACAGCCCCGTACCGGTGAAATGCTCTATCTGTTCAACGTCGGACATCTTTTTGATAAGCTTGTAATAGCAGGTCCTCAGCAGGCGCATTATCGGATTTTCTTTGCTGGTGGTCTTTATCGGGCAGACTATTTTATATCCGTTTTCCCATTCATGGACAAGACGGGGTATCAGATCTACAGGGTCCTGAAAATCCGCGCACATGCTTATGGTACAGTCCCCCGTGGTCTGGAGCATGCCGTAATACGGAGAATTGAACTGTCCGAAATTTCTGGCGTTGAAGATAGCCTTGATGCGTTTATTTCCCGCGCAAAGCTTAGTAAGCTTATCTCTTGTGCTGTCAGCGGAGCAATTGTCGATAAACAAAAGCTCATAATCATACTCGGGAAGGTATTTTTCAAATTGTTCAATAATTGCCTCGCTGAGAGGGACAACATTTTCCTCTTCGTTATAGCATGGAACAAGAACCGATATTTTTTTCATACATTATATCCTTTCCGGTATGGTCATTGCTTCGTCTGCCGCAGCATATACTAATCCCTGATAAAAGTGTAGACAAAAAATCTGCGCAAAAACCATATATTCAAGTTTTAGCTTGATTTTTTGTACACTTTTTAATCGGGGATTAGTATTAACCGGAGCATTCCTTTACAGCCTCAATTATAGTTTCTCCCATATATCCGAGCATTTTATCCGTCATTCCGGGATAGACTCCCACCCAGAAGGTCTTGTTCATTATCCTGTCGGTATTTTCGAGGGTGCCTGCAATGCGGTAGCCTCTGCCGCTTTTTCTCATCTCGTCGAAGCAGGGGTGCTTTGTCAGATCTCCCGCAAACAGCATTCTTGTCTGGATACCCTTGCCTTCTATATAGCGGACCATGGCATTGCGGTCGGTATTGTCCCCGCAGGTCAGCATAAATCCGAACCAGCCGGGGTCGGAATTCTCACAAGCCTGCGGGAGAATAAGCCTGTCATCATCTTCCGCAGACAGCATTTCATGGAGCAGGGAAAAATTTCTTTTGCGCTTCTCGGTGAAGAAAGGCAGCTTTTCAAGCTGAGCGCACCCAATTGCCGCCTGCATATCCGTTGCCTTCAGATTATAGCCGAAATGAGAATATACATATTTATGGTCGTAACCGAGCGGAAGCTCGCCGTATTGCTTATCGAATCTGTGACCGCACATATTGTCACAGCCGGACCTGCATACGCAGTCCCGTCCCCAGTCGCGCAGTGACCTGATTATTTTGGCAAGGAGCGGGTCATCGGTATAGACTGCACCGCCTTCGCCCGTTGTTATATGATGAGGAGGATAAAAGCTTGAGGTGCCGATATCGCCGAAGGTGCCCGTATATTTCGTTACGCCGTCAAGAGTATACCGTGAGCCCAGAGCGTCGCAGTTATCCTCGATGAGCCAGAGCCCATGTGCATCGCAGAAGCTCTTCACTGCCTTGATATCAAAGGGATTCCCGAGGGTATGGGCAAGCATGACCGCCTTTGTTTTCGGTGAATACGCCTTTTCCAGCAGGCTGACATCAATATTGTACTGAGGGATAGTAACATCCGCAAATACGGGAACAGCTCCGAACTGTATGATCGGTGCGGCGGTAGTCGGAAAGCCTGCCGCCACCGTGATGACCTCGTCTCCGCGGCGCACAGCCCTGCTTCCAAGCAGCGGCGAGGTCAGCGCCATAAAGGCTATCAGGTTTGCGGAGGAGCCCGAATTTACAAACGCACAGTGCTTTACTCCCAGGTATTCCGCCAGCTTCTGTTCAAACATATCGGTATATTTCCCCGACGTGAGCCAGAATTCAAGGGCGCTGTCTGCAAGATTTACCATTTCCGCTTCGTCATATACGCGTCCTGAATAGGGTATCCTGTCGCCGATAGTATAGCTGTCGTCTTTTTTGTGGTATTTTCTGCAATAATCTCTGACCATTCCGAGTATCTGTTCTCTCGCCTGCTGTTCAGTCATATCTTCAAACATCGGCATGTTCTCCCATATATTCTGTAATTTGTTTATCCATAACAGCGGACACGTCTCCGCCGTCAATATAGCATTTGCTCCACTCAACTGTTTTTTCCACAGCCTCGCCGATATGCCAGCGTGGCTTCCGGCATATAGCCCTTTTTATCTTCGAACAGTCAAGCTTAAGAAAGCCTGCTTCATGAGGAGCATCATTCTCACTGACATTTCTCCATGAAACGCCTTCGCCCCAGCATTTGCAGAACATATCCGCAAGCTCGCCCACCGAAACGCAGTCACATTCGTCGGGACCAATATTGTAGCAGCTCCCAAGCTCAATGCGGTCATACTGCAGCGCCGCCAGCTCCAGATAAGCCGTTACAGGCTCCAGAACATGCTGGAAAGGGCGGACCGAATACGGATTTCGTATGATGATATCTTCATTTTTCGCCATAGCTCTGACGCAGTCGGGTATTATCCTGTCCTTGGCGAAGTCTCCTCCGCCGATAACATTTCCCGCCCTGCATGTGGAAACAGCTGTCCCGCTGCTGCGGAAAAAGGAATTATTGTATGAGGACGTGACCAGCTCCGAGCAGCTTTTTGAATTCGAATATGGGTCAAAACCGTCCAGCACGTCGGTCTCACGGTATCCCCATTCCCATTCGTTGTTCTTATACACTTTATCTGTCGTAACGTTTATAAACGATCTTACGCAGCCGCAAAGCCGTATCGCCTCGCAGACGTTCACCGTTCCCATGACGTTGGTCTCGTATGTATATGCAGGCTCGGCATAGCTTTCCCTTACAAGAGGCTGCGCAGCCATATGTATCACAATTTCGGGACGATATTTTTCAAAAACGGAGATAAGCTTTTCCCGGTCACGTATATCCCCGATAACAGATGTCACGCTGTCCTTGATTCCTGCAATTTCGAATAAGCTCGGGTCTGTGGGCGGCTCCAGAGCATAACCTATCACATCTGCTCCGTACATTGACAGCACCCTGCACATCCAACTGCCCTTGAAACCCGTATGTCCCGTGACAAGCACTGTTCTGCCGCGGTAAAGATCAAGAGTCATTCCCATTTCCTCCATGGCGGGGCTCCGCTTTCCCAGAGCTTCTCCAGCAGTATCATATCCCTCTGGGTATCCATGCACTGCCAGAAGCCTTCGTGTCTGTATGCCATAAGCTGTCCCATTTCGGCAGCCCTTTCCAGCGGCTCCTTTTCAAACACCGTATCATCGCCGTTCAGCAGTCCGAACACCTCGGGCTCCAGGACCATATATCCGCCGTTTATGGCGCTCCCGTCGTTATCGTTCTTTTCGCGGAAGGAGTTTATATGACCGTCATCATCAATATCGAGAACGCCGAAACGCTGATGAACATTTATCGCTGTGACAGTTATCATTTTGCCGTGGCTTCTGTGAAATTCCTCCAGCTTATTGATATCCACATCGCAGACTCCGTCGCCGTAGGTCAGCATAAAGGTCTCGTTCCCGATATATTGCCGGACCCGCTTTATTCTTCCGCCCGTCATGGTCTTAAGCCCCGTATCGACGATAGTGACCTTCCAGGGCTCGGCGATGTTATTGTGTATCGTCATTTTATTATCGGAGCTAAAGTCAAATGTGATGTCGCTCCTGTGCAGATAATAGTCTGCGAAATACTCCTTTATCATATGCTGACGGTAGCCTGCGCAGATGATAAATTCATTATATCCGTAATAGGAATATTCCTTCATGATATGCCATAGGATAGGCATGCCGCCGATCTCTATCATCGGCTTCGGACGCATGTGGCTTTCTTCGGAAATACGGGTGCCGAGCCCTCCCGCAAGAATTACGACCTTCATATCCAAACTCTTCCTTTTGTTAAAAATTCTATGAAATACTAAGCTCCGATAATAAAGTGTACAAAAAATCAAGCAAAAGCTTAGCTTTATGGTATTTGCGCAGATTTTTTGTCTACACTTTGATCGGAGATTAGTATAAAGCCCCTGCAATCAAATGTTTTTGTAAAACATCTATAATATACCATAAAATCAACTTTTTGTCAATCCCCAATGAAGGAATTTTGAACATACCCTGCCGAGGCAGCTGCATTTTGAGCATTTTTTGACTATTCTATTGACAATTACCTGCCTATAAGGTATAATTAAAGCATACGAGATATCGTTTTTGGCGGAGAACATCGGACAGGAGCAAAAGAAATGAAGGGAATTATTCTTGCAGGCGGTTCGGGAACACGCCTTTATCCTCTGACTAAGGTAACGTCGAAGCAGCTGCTTCCGATATACGATAAGCCCATGATATATTATCCGATGTCCGTGCTTATGAACGCGGGCATCAGGGATATCCTTATCATATCCACACCCCAGGATACGCCGCGTTTCCGTGACCTGCTGGGGGACGGGCATCAGTTCGGAATTGAGCTTACCTATGCCGTGCAGCCCTCTCCCGACGGACTGGCACAGGCGTTTATCATCGGCGCGGATTTTATCGGAAACGACCCCGTGGCTATGGTGCTGGGGGACAATATCTTCGCGGGGCATGGTCTGAACAAGCGCCTTAAGGCGGCTGTTAAAAATGCGGAATCAGGCAGGGGCGCTACCATTTTCGGCTATTACGTGGACGACCCCGAGCGCTTCGGCATCGTTGAGTTCGATAAGGACGGCAAGGCTGTCTCCATTGAAGAAAAGCCCGCTCATCCCAAGAGCAATTACTGCGTCACAGGCTTGTATTTTTATGACAACCGCGTGGTGGATCATGCAAAGGCTCTGAGACCCTCCGCCCGCGGAGAACTGGAGATAACGGACCTCAACCGCATCTATCTGGAAAACGGTTCACTGAATGTGGAGCTGCTGGGACAGGGCTTCACCTGGCTGGACACAGGCACCCATGAGAGCCTCGTGGAAGCCACCATTTTTGTGAAGACCATCGAACAGCATCAGCACCGCAAGATCGCATGCCTTGAAGAGATAGCTTATCTCAGCGGCTGGATAAGCCGCGGGGATGTTATGAAATTATACGAAGAATTGAAGAAAAGTCAGTACGGACAGTATCTTAAGGACGTTCTGGACGGAAAGTATCTCGATGTGCTCCATTGAGCGGATGTTCCGCCGCACACGTCACATTTGATACGGAGATAAAGATCATATGAAAAAATATCTGCTCACCGGCTGTGCCGGATTCATAGGTTCCAATTTTGTTTACTACATGCTGAAAAAGTATGATGATATCCTGCTTGTCAACCTGGACAAGCTGACCTACGCAGGAAATCTTGAAAACCTCAAAGGTGCAGAGGGCGATACCCGCCATATTTTTGTTCAGGGGGATATCTGCGACGCGGCGCTTGTGGCTTCATTGTTTGAGAAATATGACTTTGACTATGTCATCAATTTTGCTGCCGAGTCTCATGTGGACCGCTCTATCGCAGACCCCGGGATATTTGTTCAGACAAATGTTATGGGTACCGTCAATCTGCTCCGGAGAGCAAAGGAGGCATGGTACGACGTCTCCGCAAAAACGTGGAAAGAGGGTAAAAAGTACCTGCAGGTCTCTACCGATGAGGTGTACGGCGCTCTTGGCAGTGAGGGCTTTTTCACGGAAGCAACCCCGATAAGTCCTCACAGCCCCTACTCCTCCTCAAAGGCAGGCGCAGACCTTTTTGTGCAGGCATTCCATGACACCTACGGAATGCCTGTCAACATCACCCGCTGTTCAAATAATTACGGTCCCTATCAGTTCCCCGAAAAGCTGATACCGCTGATGATCAACAATGCAAAGCACCGCAGACAGCTCCCTGTCTACGGAGACGGCATGCAGATACGGGACTGGCTGTATGTGGAGGATCACTGCAGAGCTATCGATATGGTCTGCAGCGGCGGCAGGAGCGGCGAGGTATACAATGTCGGCGGACATAACGAACGCCCGAATATCTTCATCGTAAAGACTGTTATCGAACAGCTCCACGACCGCCTGAATGACGAGGGCATTACCGAGGAGCTTATCAAACATGTGGAAGATCGTCCCGGTCACGACCGCCGCTACGGCATTGACCCGACTAAGATAAAAAATGACCTTGGCTGGTATCCCGAAACGCCCTTTGAGAAGGGCATCGTCCTGACCATAGACTGGTACCTGGAGCATGAAGCGTGGCTGGATAACGTGACAAGCGGAAACTATCAGAAGTATTATGATAAGATGTATAAGAACCTGTCCACATAGGCTTATACGCACGTCTTTTCGGCAAATTTTGCCGCAGACTGCGTTAAAAATGCTTGCATTGTCTGCAACAAAATTATGCCCGAAAATCCGCACACATATTCTATGTGGACAGGTTCTAAGTTAAAATCAGAGGTCTTGTGAAGAATGAAAATTTTCGTTACCGGCGCAAAGGGTATGCTGGGCAGTGACGTTATGAAGGAATTACATAAGCGGGGCCACGAGTGCATCGGCTCCGACCTTGGAGCATCGGCACCCTATATCGGGCTGGATATTACCGACAGAGAAGCTGTCAGAAAAACTATCATCGGGCTCAGACCCGACGCTGTTATCCACTGTGCGGCGTGGACTGCGGTTGATATGGCAGAGGACGCAGACAATGCCGATATGGTCCGTGCAGTCAATGCGGAAGGCACGCAGAATATCGCCGATGCCTGCAGGGAAACAGACTGCAGGATGCTCTATCTGTCCACGGACTATGTGTTCGGCGGCATGGGTAAAGAGCCATGGAAGCCCGACTGCAGGGACTTTAATCCGCTGAACGTTTACGGTCGGACCAAGCTGGAGGGCGAGCTTGCAGTCAGCGGGACATTGGAGAAATACTTCATCGTCCGTACTGCGTGGGTGTTCGGACTTGACGGCAGCAACTTCATCAGGACTATGATAAACGTCGGAAAAACTCACGATGAGGTCCGCGTGGTCAATGACCAGATAGGCACGCCGACCTACACATCTGACCTGGCACGGCTGCTTGCGGATATGTGCGGGACCGAAAAGTACGGATATTATCATGCCACAAACGAGGGCGGCTATATCTCATGGTATGACCTTTGCTGTGAGGCTTACAGACAGTATGGCTTGACCACGAGGGTGATACCCGTATCAACGGAAGAGTACGGTCTGAGCAAGGCTGCCCGTCCGCTCAACAGCAGGCTGGATAAGAGCAAGCTGACCGAGAACGGCTTCATGCCGCTCCCTCCATGGCAGGACGCAGTCGGCAGATATCTGAGGGAAGCAAAGCTGTAACAGGAGATAAATACAATGGGACAGATAAAAGTTGAAAGGAATGTGGGCGGCATCGAAGGGCTTTGCGTCATCACGCCCGCTGTACACGGCGACAGCCGCGGCTATTTCATGGAGACCTACAGTCAGCGGGACATGGAGGAAGCGGGGATAAATATCACCTTTGTGCAGGATAATCAGTCCATGAGCACCAAGGGCGTTCTGCGGGGGCTTCATTTCCAGAAGAATTTCCCCCAGACAAAGCTTGTCAGGGTGATAAGAGGCTCTGTGTTTGACGCTGCCGTCGATCTGAGGAAGGGCTCTGATACCTATGGGAAATGGTACGGCATCGAGCTTACCGAAGAAAACAAGAAGCAGTTCCTTATCCCGAAGGGCTTTGCACATGGATTTCTTGTGCTTAGCGTCGCTGCGGAGTTCTGCTACAAGTGCGATGATTTCTACCACCCCGATGACGAGGGCGGTATCGCATGGAACGACCCGGATATCGGTATAGCGTGGCCGGGAGTTGTGGGTGAATATACGGGCAGTGCGTCTGCCGAGGGCTGCAGCATAGACGGTGTTTCGCTGAAGCTCAGTGATAAGGACAGGATGTTGAAGCGGCTCAAGGATACGCTCAGGTGATTTCTGCCGCAATGTACTCAAAGGAGAAAAGAATATGGCTGAGATAAATTCTACCGATAAGATCAAAACTATAGCATTTTATCTGCCGCAGTTTCATTGTATTCCGGAAAACGATGCTGCATGGGGAAAGGGCTTTACAGAGTGGACTAACGTAAAAAAGGCAAGACCGCAGTTTCATGATCATTATCAGCCCAAGGTGCCTCTGAATAAGAATTATTACAATTTGTTGGATAAGGAAACGCAGGAGTGGCAGTCAGAGCTGGCTCAGCGCAACGGAGTGTACGGCTTTTGTTATTATCATTACTGGTTCAAGGACGGAAAAAAGCTGCTGGAAAAGCCTGCTGAGAATATGCTGAAAAACAAAGATATCACTATCCCATTTTGCTTCTGCTGGGCAAACGAAAACTGGACCAGAAACTGGGACGGAGGAAATAGGGAGATAATCGTTGAACAGGATTACGGAGACATTAACGACTGGGAAAAGCATTTCCTGTATCTGCTTCCTTTTTTTCAGGATGAACGGTATATTACCTATAACGGCTCTCCGATCCTGATCGTTTACAAGCCCGAGCTGATAAACGACTTTAAAGAAATGGCCGACTATTTAAAGAAAAGATGCAGAGACTATGGCTTCAACGGCTGCGAGATAATGGTGCAGTTTCCTCAGTATAGATTTTCACCGTCCTTTGATGACGATACATTTGATCACTATATTTGCTTTGAACCGCTCTTCACTTCATATGAACTGCAATTATTGCGTGAACGCACATCGTCTATGGTCAGTCTCCGCAGGAAGCTCAGAAGGCTTCTGGGAGACAAACTGTCCGATACGCTGGTAAAGCTGCTCCCGGAAAACAGAAAATTCAGAAAATACAGCTATGATGAGTATTGGAACTGCATTTTATCACGCAGCTATGATTCCGAAAAATATATTGCCGGTGCCTTTGTCGATTGGGATAACACTGCGAGAAATAAAAAAGGAATACTTTTTACAGGCGCGTCACCGGAAAAGTTTGAGAATTATTACAGGCAGCTGACAGAAAAAATCAAAGCGGGCAGGCAGCCGCAGCTGATCTTCATTAATGCATGGAATGAGTGGGGTGAGGGTGCATATCTTGAACCGGATGAAAAAAACGGTTATGGATATCTGGAAGCGGTCAAGAGGTGCATGAATGACGAATAAATTTGTTATTACGGTATCATACGGCGACCACACTGTCGGAGCGGGCGGAACGGACAAGGCTGTTCTTACTCAGCAGAGGATACTAAACAGCGCAGGCTATAATGTTGTGAGTCTGTCTCCCTTTCATGTTATGGGGACTGATCATTGGAATGTTCTGTACAACGGTGCTTTTGATGGGATATATTCAAAACGGAGAATCAGGTCCTGCCTGTCAGACCTGCGGGGACAAAGCCTTGCGGGCATTATCATTCACCACCTCCTGTTTGTCAATATCAGTCTTTTATGTGATATCCTGGACTATTGTGATGTGCCTGTCATATACTATCTGCACGATTATTACACTATCTGTCCCGAAAGCGGACTCGTCAGAGAGGACGGCACGTTCTGCGGCAACGGCTTCCCGACTATGCTCAAATGCAGAGGGTGCTCACATTATGAAAAATCGGTACAGCATATAAATGAGATAAGGCCATTCATTAAAAAGTATGCGGACAGGATCACCTTTGTCGCTCCGTCCGATACGGCAAAAAGGGTCTGGAGCACCGACTACCCCGAATATGAAGATAAGGTAAGGGTCATATATCATCAGGAGCTTGTGGGAGAGTATGCGGGCAGCAGCGAGCCTGTCCGTGATGATGAGCCGCTTAAGATCGCATTTGTAGGCTATCAGAGCCCCCATAAGGGCTGGAACAGTTTCAGAGAAGCAGCAGAATATGCACAGCGCTCAAAGGCAAATGAGAGGTTTTATCAGTTCGGATGGGGCGATGAAAAGCCTGCGGGCGTCGAACAGGTCGATGTGGATTTCAAGAAAAGCTTAACGGCTATGACGGATAAGCTCAGAGAGGAAGCTGTACATGCTGCCGTTATCTGGTCCACATGGCCTGAGACCTACTCTTATACATACTATGAAGCAATGGCTGCAAACTGCTTTATCATTACCAACGAGCTCAGCGGAAATGTATGCGCTCAGGTGAAGAAACGGGGCAATGGGCTTGTGACCGACGATCTCAGCAAGGCGCTCGCCGACGAAAAAAAGCTCAGAGCATTGATAAATGCTTTCAGAACGGACGGACATAAAACGCCGTGCTGTCTTAAGGAAAGCGAACAGTTTCTCGATCTGATAAGCGGCTGCGGCAGACAACTTAAACCCACAGCCAAAATATCTGATATATCAGTGATATTGACTGTTCTGAAAAAAATAAAGCGGAAAATACTGAAACGGAAGAAATGAGATAAAAATGAATTGTGAGATACTTACATTTCAGTTTGCACACAATTACGGTGCCCAGCTGCAATGCTTCGCATTAAAAAATCATCTGGAAGCAAAGGGTATTGCTGTCAGCGTTTCCGATTTCACTCCCGAATTTGTCGGAAATGCATACGGATTATTCCCCGAGCTGCAGCTGAGACATCCTTTGAGCCTGGCAAGTGAAATACTGCGTGCCCTCAGAAGGTATAAGCAATACTATATTTTTGAGGATCTTATCAAAAATAAAATCCTTAATGTACGCAATAACAGCATTGACTATGTTATCATAGGCAGCGATCAGGTATGGAACGAATCCATTACCGGCAGGATAACGGAGTATTACGGAACGCTTTATCCGAACGTCCCCAAAATAGCCTATGCATGCAGCTTTGGCGCAAATGTGCTGACGGACTATCAGAAGCAGAACGTTTCAGAATATCTCAATGATTTTATAAAGGTCTCCCTGCGTGAAAGCTGCAACGTTCGGGAGGTGCAAAAGCTCATCTCAAAAGAGGTGTACAGTGTTGTGGACCCTGTGTTCCTGCTCGGGAAAGCACAGTGGGAACGGTTTGAAAAGGAAGTGCCCCATATTCCCCATGACGGATATATCCTCTATTATGCATTGAGCCGCGACGAAGAACTGATAAGAGCCGTAAAGCAGGAGGCTGAGAAAAACAAATGCAGGGTGCTGGCTGTACATCCGACCTGCATAAAAAACAAAGCGGGCTTCAAACAGCTAAATAACGTTGGTCCGAGAGAATTTCTCTATCTTGTGAAGAATGCAAGGCTTATCGGGACCAATTCCTTTCATGCGGTATCCTTTTCGGAGATATATGGGAAGAAGGTCATATATAAGGCCTTTTCCAAAAATGAATCGAGAGCTCCCGAAATAATCATATCCTCGGGACTGAGATATGCGGACGGCATCCCCATGATATACGATTTCTCCGCCCATGACAGCAGCGCCCTTGAACAAAGGATAGCTGCTTCGAAACAATTTTTAGATGATGCACTGGGTTTGAAAAATGAATGATTCAAGGTTTGCAAAAAATGTACTTACAGGCTTTGGCGGTCAGCTTATCGCGATAGTTCTGGGGCTTATAGTTCCGAGGATTTTTATAACGGCATACGGCTCGGACGTCAACGGCTTGTTAAGCACCATAACTCAGATATTCACATACATGGCACTGCTGGAGGCAGGCATCGGACAGGCTGCAAGAAATGCCCTGTACCGACCCTTTCAGGAGCAGGACCGGAAGGAGATAAACAATATCTACTCCGCCGCAAAAAGCTATTATCAGAGATTTACGGCAATATATGCGGCAGGAGTTCTGGCTTTAGGGCTCGTACTGCCCTTGGTGCTGAAGACCGATGTGAACTATCTGACTATATTTACGGTCGTTCTTTTTGAAGGTATGTCGGGAGTAATATCATTTTACTTCATAGAAGCGCCCTCTGTCATTTTATCCGTAGACGGGAAAAGCTACGTCAACAATAATATTACTCTGATAAATAAGGTGCTCGGATATCTTATCAAGATCATCATGTCCTTTTACGGCTGTAATATTGTTGTCCTGCAGGCTGCTCATTTTATTATCACAATTGCAGTTATGTTTTTTTATAAGCTGTATTTTTCCCGCCATTACCCCTGGCTCAGAAATACAAGGACCGATAATGGCCTTAAACTCAAGGACAGAAATTCATATATCATCACCGAAGTGGCTTCCGCAGTCTTCAGCTCCACGGATATGATAGTGCTGTCGGTATTTGTATCAACGCAGCTTGCCAGTGTGTATTCGGTCTATAACATGATATATTCAAATGTGAGTTTGCTTTTGAATTCCGTATATTTCAGCATTGTTTATATACTCGGTCTGACCTATCATGAGGATATCAAAAAATATGCGGCGGTGCACGATTCCTTCACCTCTGTTTTTCTTGGTCTGATAACTGTGCTGATGTCGGTATGCTATATACTTGTCATCCCCTTTATCACACTGTATACCGCGGGCATTTCGGACGCCGACTATATTCATACAGAGCTGCCGATATTGTTCAGCCTGATACAGATAATGGCATGGAGCAGATACGCCGCAGGCAATCTGACAGGTATCGCAGGCTACGCAAAGCAGACAAGCTATATCTCTCTGATAGAAGCCGTTATGAATATATCCTTATCAATGATCCTTGTTCATAAATACGGTATCGTCGGCGTTCTGCTGGCAACGGTGATATCACTTCCGCTGAAGGTCATCTGGTGCATCTATGTTGCGGATAAAAAGGTACTGCACAGATCGTACAAAAAGACCTTGTCCATATGGGGGATAAACTATCTTCTTTTCGGAGCGGTGGTATTGGTATCCCGTTTCTTTAAACCGACGATCACAAGCTGCGGTCAATTCCTTATATGGTGCATAGTATTGACCGCAGTCCTCGGAGCAGTCGGAATGGGACTGAATTTTCTGGTAAACAGGGATTGCCGCAAGGTCATTAATGAATACATTCTCAAGAAAAGGGGGTCCTGAATAATGAATTGGAAACAGCCCAAGGTCTATGCCCTGCGGCATAAAGACGAAGCCGTAAGAGCTGCTTCCCAATCGGGAGGCGCTTTCACGGCGATATCCGACTATGTGCTTGAAAATTCGGGCGTTGTATACGGCTGTGCACCGGATGAAAGCTTCAAAGCCGTTCATATCAGAGCAGAGGATACCGTGACCCGTGATCGCATGCGCGGCTCAAAGTATATCCAGAGCATACAGGGCGATACATATAAAAACGTCAGAAAAGACCTTACCGACGGACGGCTCGTGCTTTATACGGGAACATCCTGTCAGGTCGCAGGACTTAAGCAGTATCTCGGAAGGGAATATGAAAACCTCATCTGTGCAGATATCGTATGTCACGGTGTGCCAAGCCCTGAGGTATGGGGCGATTATCTGCGGTGGCAGGAAAAAAGGAACAGGTCAAAGATAAAGAAAGCGATTTTCCGCAATAAAAAGGATTTCGGCTGGCATTCGAGCGTGGAGACCCTGTCCTTTGAAAATGGCAAAAAAATCAACAGCAGGATATTCGCCACGCTGTTTTATGAACACAATATTCTGAGACCCTGCTGCTTTGAATGTCCCTATAAATCCGTGATGCATCCCGGAGATATCACCATAGCGGATTATTGGGGCATCGAAAAGGCTGCGCCCGAATTTGATGATAATAAAGGCGTTTCACTTGTCTTAGTAAATAATGAGCAGGGAGAAAAGGTCTTTGAGTCCGTGAAGGAACGCATCATGTGGAAGGCGACCCTGCTTGAGGACAGTATGCAGCCGCAATTGGAGGGACCCTTTCCCGCACCTGAGGGAAGGGAGCGTTTCTGGCGCGATTACAAAAAGCGGAGCTTTGGCTATATCGCAGCCAAATACGGCGGAGCAGGTATTGTCAACAAGATAAGGCGGATACTTGGGAGAATACTGCAGATAATGGCAGATATCAAAAGAAGGTTGATTGGATAATGGAAGAGAAAAAGCTGCCTGTGTTATACAGCAGAAAAGAGGAATGCTGCGGCTGTACTGCCTGTTATGCGGTCTGCCCCGAAGCTGCCATAGCAATGACAAAGGACGAGGAGGGCTTTGAGTACCCGCAGATAGACGCGGGCCGCTGCGTATGCTGTTATCGGTGTATAACGGTCTGTCCGATAAAAGCGGAAAAGGAACAGAGAAGCTGAATACTGTCAGTACAGCCTGTTTACCAATACTCTGACCTTAAAGGCTAACGTATCTATGAAGGTCTTTGCGCGGAAACGTGGGCTGAAAAATATCCTGACCCGGGCAGGCAGGCTGTGTTCATGGTCAACAAATAATTTCAGATGCTTTCTCTCATCCTCCGAAAGATATTTATCATATGCCTCTGAAAACCCCCTGAAATGAGCTGCCCAGCGATGTCCTCCCTTGGGCACAAAAACATCGGAAATAACATCCCTCACGCCTTGTAAAAAGGGCTTGGACTTTGAATAGCCGATAGTATTTGAGCCGTGCTGCCTGTACAGGATATAGGAATTTTCATCATATATTATTCTGCCCAGATAATAGCAGATACAGTGTATCTGCTTGTCATGGGCATAAATACCGGGATTTATGCCCTCTCTGTAAATGACTGCGGCGGCGTGATTTATCAGGCTCGCACAGCCCGAAATATAGTTATATAAGATGGGGTCCTTATCTGCGCTTATGGACTCATCGTATGCCAGCCCCGAAGGATTCAGCTCGCTGTCGGTGACCGTAAGGTTTGAGCAGTAAACAGTGGGTATCTCGGGGTCATAGTCCTTTTTCATCATGCTTACGGCAGCTGAAAGCTTTTCGGGGAGCCATACATCGTCCTGGTCGCAGAAGGCTGACCACTCGTATTCATCGGTGAGCTCATTGCAGATAAGTGCGTTAAAGCTCCCCACAAAGCCTAAATTTTCGCCCTCGATAAGCCTGATGTTGTCATGACGCTCCATATATTCACGAATAATTGAAACAGTGCTGTCGCGGGAACCGTCGTCTCTGATAAGGATAAAAACAGGCATGGTCTGGCTCAGCAGACTGTCAAGCTGTTCCCTTATGTATTTTTCGCCGTTGTATGAGGACAGCAGCACAAGCACTCTGTCCTTAATGCGTTCTTTGCCATCATTTCCGATCCTTAAAATACTCATAAATTCCTCCTAGCAATGCTTGTCTGATATATGATTTTTATAGCTCATTTTTTTTGTTCCGAATAAGGTCATCAATAAAAAGTCTTGCATTTACCACAATAAAATAGCCCAGCAGAAAGAGCGGTCCCAAAAAGCCTGATTTTTTAAAATAAGCGCCCTTCCAGACAGAGCATTTCAAATCGTACAGCCATCTGATGGGATGCTTCCAATAGGGGTATCCTTCTTTGTAGGAAATAGTACTTGTGACCATATTCTCGTTCTCAAAAAGCAGACCTCCCAGCAGCTCCATATGCTGTTCCTTCGGGAAATAGAACAGCCTGTCAAAGCCCTTTCTTGCCTGCTTCGGAAGGAGCTTTTTATTTCCCTTCAACTTTACCCAATCCGAAACAAACCTGCGTGCGCCGCATTTCAGCGCATTTGTATCATCCCTATCCTCTTCCCTGTCGAACACGGGAAGTCCGTTTTCATATGAGATGACCTGAGGCTCGTTAGTCCCGATAAGGGTCTCCATAAAGCCTGTTTTTATCGCACAGCATGCCTGTTCCCAAAGGCTTGAATAAAGGCAGGCGTGGCTTCTTTTTGAGCGTTTTTTTGTGCGGAAGGCAAGCTTTGTGCCCAGATACAGTCCTCCCAGATCGGTGGCGGGGTCTATCAGCTTTGCATACTTTTCTATTTCAAGCTGCGCTGCTCCTCTCCAGCCCGTATCAACAACTGCGGCATTTCCGAAGCAGCCTTCCTTTTTCAGATATTCGCAGAAGCTTTCGGGAGCATTTCTTGCGTTTCTGAGGGATCTTCTCGATACTCTGAGATACCGGACATCGTCATGATATATAGATTTGTATATATCATAAAAAAAGCGCATATCCCTTGCAAGGAAGAATAATCTATCGAATTTTTCCTCAATGGATTTTTCATGGGTCCACTGACAGAATACCATGACAATAGGCCCCACTATCTCATAGCCTATCCGTTCGGCAGGGTCGCTTATGCGGTGAAGTCCATGATTTATAAACGCCGCAAGCTCATAGTTTTTTTCGGTGTATTTTGTATATGACAATATATTTTTGTGCTTATTGATATGATAAGCGCTTATCCCCGCCTTTGCGGCACCCTTTATGTCGGCTTCCTCATTATCGCCGATGTGAAGCACCCGTGAAGGGTCATATCTGTACTTTTTCAGAAAGACTTCAAACAGCTTTCCCGAGGTTTTATTGCAGCCGTATTCCGATGATACCATTACAGGGATATCATATCCCGCACTGCTTAAAAGCTCCGATATGACCTCATTGCTCAGGTACATATCCGACAGAGCGTAGATTTTCTTCCCCTGCTTCTTAAGGGCGGCATAGAGCGTATACATTGCCGGATCTGCTCGGCATATGCTTTTTTCAAACTCAATTTCCTTTTTGCATGAAAACATACAATTATGCTCAATATGTTCCAGAGACGGTTCGCCGTTTTTCACCCTGCGTCTTGCAATTATCTCGGCTGCCGAACGAAAATATCTTCCCGGAGCTCCGTAGCAGAAGCGAAATACATCAACAGGCTCCATTACATCCCTGATAATAAGAGTATCAAATACATCGAATGTTATAACCTCATATTTTCCCGCGATCCCGAGGATCTGCTCCATATCGTCCACGCCGTTCACCTCATATATGATCTGACATTAAGGCAACACCGCACAAAGCCCGCCTGCGAAATTTCTATACGATCTGACAAAGAATCTGACGGCGCATCTTGCGCACAAGCTTTGTGCGGTGTTGCCTTAATATTATATCATATTCATACTATAATGTCAACAAAGCGGGAGCAGTTCCCATCGCTCCGTTCCGTCAGAACTGCTCTGTATCAATGACGATATCATCATTTTTTGTCAGAACCTGTCTTCACAAGCATATGCGCACGTCTTTCCGGCAAATTTTGCCGCAGACTTAATTGCACGGTATTTTTCCATTCCGAAAGTCTGTATGCATCATCTGCTTCTGTGCCCATGCCGTAGTGCGGTGCTGTCTATATACTCTGTCCACAAGCATATTTTCTGTAAGGGCAGCTGTATTGCCGTAATGGTCTCTGTGAAAAAAGCGATCGCAGCATAAATGTACACAAAAATCAAATATATTGTTTGTAGGAAAAGTATTGCTTCACCAATTAACTGATGAAGAGTTATGCGCAGAACCGCTGTCAAAAGAATAGGAAGAAACCGAAGGAATATGCGATATTTCAAGGTTTTCTGACGAAGGATCCTGGCAGCGGGGCAAGCAGAAAATTCAACAGTTAATTGGGGGAGCAATATGATATGATATTGTCAATATCCCTTGAGGCCGAATAACGAACCGTGTAAATGCCAATAATAACCACAAAGAAATTTGGAGGTAATTGGTATGAAAAACAGAAATCACGGTTTAAGCGAAAAGGAAATGGAACTTGTAAAGCTTCTGATGGCAGAATGCGAAACAACGGCAGACATTCAGAACAAACTGAAGAAACTGTTTGCAGGAACGATTGAGCAGATGCTCGAAGCAGAAATGGACGAGCATCTCGGTTATGAGAAAAATTCTGTTGCAGGAAACAACTCCGGAAACAGCCGCAACGGCTATGGTAAGCAACCAATAATCAGCGATTACGGTGAATGCGAGATTTCCGTTCCACGCGATCGCAACGGTGAATTTGAACCGAAGGTCATTAAAAAAAGACAGACCCGCACAGATGAAATTGAACAGAAAATCATGGCAATGTATGCTAAAGGTATGTCACAGCGTGATATTGAAGACACGCTCAAGGAGATCTATGGCTCCGAAATTTCGCAGGGACTCATTTCCCGTATAACCGACAAAATTCTTCCCGAAGTAAACGAGTGACAGAACCGTCCTCTCGACAAGATTTACCCCGTAGTTTTCTTCGACGGAATAGTTTTCAATTCAAGAAAAGACAATAAAATTATCAGCAAATGCGTATATTCTGTTCTCGGGATCAATATGGAAGGACAGAAAGAAATACTGGGAACCTGGATATCCGAAAATGAGTCCGCAAGCTTCTATGCAAGTATATGCTCAGACCTCAGAAACCGCGGTGTTACGGACATTTTCATTGCTTGTCACGATAATCTGACAGGACTTTGCGATGCAATAAATGCCATATTTCCAAAGACGAAAAATCAGCTCTGCATTGTTCATCAGATTAGAAACAGCTGTAAATTTGTGCCTTACAAGGACAGAAAAGGGTATATACACCGATACTCCCAAAACCGACAGCAGCGTGCGTATCATCAAAATCCCCGAAGTTATCATTGAAAAGCTGCGGGAATACAAGAAGTGGCAGGACGAGTACAAGGCATCTATGGTTTCCAAATGGATAGAGCATGACAGGCTGTTCACAAAGGTCAATGGTGAGCCTATGGGACTGCGTTCGCCCTACAAGTTCTATGAAAAATTCTGTGAAAGAACGGGACTCAGGTTTGTAAATATCCATTCATTCCGTCATTTCAACGCTTCCATTATGATCCTCAAGGGCGTTGATGTCAAAACCGTACAGGCGTGCCTTGGTCATAACGACGCTACAACAACTTTGAAAATTTATGCTCATTCCTTCCGCAAAGCACAGGCAATGGCGATGGACAGCGTAGCCGATTGCATTCTCGGAACGGACAAGCCTGACGGACAGAAATGTGGCTGATTCAAGCGATTTTGCAAATTTTCAGAAAAAACGGACAAACAACGGACAGATCACTGCCATACAAATAAAAAAGTCTGCGGAAACGGCTTAAATACGTCGTTTCCGCAGACAATTCATGGCAGGGGCAGAAGGATTCGAACCCTCGGCACGCGGTTTTGGAGCGATTTATTCCACTAATTGTAAATTTATGCCATATTCGGCAAATGGCTATACTTCGTGGTTTATGCCCATATGCCTTTATGCGTTTTTAGGTTAAT
>JALEMR010000091.1 GCA_022768245.1 Oscillospiraceae bacterium | reverse complement strand
GTCCGTCGTCGAAGGTCAGAGCTATCACCTTATCGTCCTTAGTGAAAATTGGTCTTTCGGGTCTTGTCACGTTGGTTTCCTCCTTTGTCTCGGCAGCTGACGAAGTGGTCTCTGCCGCAGTCTGTGCGGCTGTTTCGGAAGCCGTCTCCGACGTTTGCTCCGCAGTCCCGCCGCAGCCCGCCGCTGCAAGCATTGCAGCAGTTATCACTGCGGATATTATTTTTTGTATCAATTTCATTTTTTTACCTGCTTTTCGTAGGTTGCTTGTTGGTTGCCCGCTTTTCACTTGGGATTTGTTGGAAAAGTGCCTGCAGTATACATATGAGCAGCTGTTCGTTTTTGCAGCACCTTTGGAAAAGGCCGGCGAACTTTTTATACGGAACTTACTGCTCAGTAATTGTTACTCTCAGCCTCGTACCTTCATGACTAAGTACCAGGTAATAAGTACTCCTCACTCTTCACTATTCACTAATCCGATCCCAAGCACGTCAAGGCTCTCCTTATCGACCTCCGCAGGCGCATTGCTCATCAGCTCGGACGCATTCTGTACCTTCGGGAACGCTGTTACATCCTTCAGACTGTCTGCGCCGCACATTATCATCGCCAGGCGGTCAAGTCCGATGCCCATTCCGCCGTGAGGTGCCGCACCGTATTTGTACGCTTCAACAAGGAATCCGAACTTGGCTTCGATCTCTTCATCGGTCAGTCCAAGCTTCTCGAACATCTTCTGCTGGAGCTCATAGTCGGTGATTCTGATAGAGCCGCTGGAAAGCTCCGTGCCGTTCAGCACAAGGTCGAACGCTTTTGCAAAGACCTTCTCGGGCTCGGTGTCAAGATACTGCAGACACTCGTCCATCGGCATGGTAAAGGGGTGATGCATTGCGTCCCAGTGCTGTGTTTCCTCGTTCCATTCGAAGAACGGGAACTTCGTTATCCACAGGAAGTTGAACTGTCCCTCGGGGATAATGCCCAGCTGCTTTGCGGTCTTGAGACGAAGCGCTCCCAGTGTGGGCAGAACAACGCTGTTCTTATCCGCACAGATGAACACAACATCTCCCTTTTCCGCTCCCACTGCGTAGAGGATACTGTCAAGCTCGCCCTCGCCCATGAACTTAGAGAAGGAGCACGAGGGAGCGTCGTCCACCCAGCGGACGTATGCCAGTCCCTTTGCGCCTATGCCCTTGACGTATTCGATGAGCTTATCTATCTCTTTTCGTGTGAATACGGATGCGCTGTTCTTCGCGGTGATAGCGCGTACAGAGCCGCCGTTTTCAATGGCAGAGGTGAACACTCCGAAGCCGCAGTCCTTTACGATGTCGGAGATATCAGTTATTTCCATGCCGAAGCGGGTGTCGGGCTTGTCTGAGCCGAAACGGTTCATGGCGTCGGTGTAGGTCATTCTCGGAAGCGGCGTTGGGATATCTGTGTCAAGGACCTCCTTGAACAGGCGCTTTACGAAGCCCTCCGCCATTTCAAGGATATCGTCCACGTCAACGAAGGACATTTCAAGGTCTATCTGAGTGAACTCGGGCTGACGGTCCGCACGCAGGTCCTCGTCGCGGAAGCATCTTGCTATCTGGATATATCTCTCAAAGCCCGCCACCATAAGCAGCTGCTTGTACATCTGGGGCGACTGGGGAAGCGCATAGAAGCTGCCCGGATGAACTCTTGACGGTACGAGATAGTCTCTTGCGCCCTCGGGTGTGGATTTTATCAGCATGGGAGTTTCTATCTCGATAAAGCCATTCTCATAGAAATAGTCTCTTGCCACCTTGGCAATCTTGCTGCGGCGTATTATGTTCTCGGTAAGAGGACGGCGGCGCAGGTCAAGATAACGGTATTTCAGACGAAGCTCCTCGTTGGTGTTGGTGTTGTCCACTATCTCGAAGGGAGGAGTCTGCGCCTTTGCAAGAATGCGCAGGTCGTCCACGAAAATCTCAAAGTGACCTGTTGCTATCTTGTCGTTGATGCTCTCACGCTCTCTGACCTCACCCTTTGCAAGGAGAACATACTCGGAATGACAGGAAGCCGCCTTTTCAAACACTTCCTTGTCGGTGGTCTCGTTAAAGGTCAGCTGTACCAGACCTGTTCTGTCTCTGAGGACTATAAAGATGATGCCGCCCTTGTTTCTGACGGTATCGACATATCCGCCCACGGTCACGGTCTGACCTGCTTTCAGAACTTCTCCGCAGCCGCAGGTCCTTTTAAGTCCGTTCATTGTATCTGCCATAGTATTTACATATCCTTTCAGAAATTATTCGGCGAGTACCTTTTTGATTGCGCCCATAAGCTCGTCATAGGTCTCAAAGGCGGGGATATCGGGGTTATCAGCCTTTATCTTGTCGGTGCTCTTGAACAGGAAACCGCCCTTGCTTGCCTTTATCATGCCGAGATCGTTGTAGCTGTCGCCGCTGGCAATAGTATCATAGCCGATGGACTGGAGCGCCTTGACGGTGGTGTACTTGGAGTTTTCGATGCGCATTTTGAAGCCTGTGATCTCGCCGCTGTCTGCCACTTCAAGGGAATTGCAGAAGATAGTGGGATAGCCCAGCTTTTTCATAAGAGGTCCCGCAAACTGGGAGAAGGTATCGCTGATGATGATGACCTGACAGATCGAGCGCAGTTCATCGAGGAACTCCTTAGCTCCGGGCATAGGGTCTATCTTTGCGATAACGTCCTGAATTTCTTTCAGTCCGAGACCGTGCTCCTTGAGGATACCGATGCGGTACTTCATGAGCTTGTCGTAATCGGGCTCATCTCTGGTGGTCTTTTTCAGCTCGGGGATACCCGTCTCCTCTGCGAATGCGATCCAGATCTCGGGAACGAGAACTCCCTCTAAGTCTAAGCAAGTAATGTACATAGTTAAATTCCTCCTATAATATAAGCTGATTAGCAATTAGCCATTAGCTATTCACTATTATTTATTTGATAATTGCGATTTGCTCCGATCACCCATTAAGAGTGTTTTCAAAGATGCCTGCCATAAGGTGTGTCGAAAAGGTCTCGGTGAACTTGTCGTCCAGCGCGATGTCCTCCTCCTTGCCTGTGTCCATGTTCTTAAGCTTTGCCCTGCCGCTTTCAAGCTCGTTATCGCCCAGCACAAGAACATACCTCGCATTGATAGTATTTGCATACTTCATCTGCTTTCCGAAGGATCTTCCCATAAGGTCGGTCTCCGCCTTGAAGCCCTCCTTGCGCAGACTCTCCGCCAGCAAAGCAGCTTTCATCTCCGCAGCCTCGCCCATGGGGAGAATGTAGATGTCGCAGCGGCTCTTCTCGCCGAAATCGCAGCCCTGCGCTTCCATGTTCAGCAGTATCCGCTCCAGTCCCATTGCAAAGCCCAGCGCAGGTGTGGGCTTTCCGCCCATCTGCTCTATCATGCCGTCGTATCGTCCGCCGCCGCAGATAGTACCCTTCTGCTTGCCCTCGCCCGCGATGAACTCGAATACTGTTTTGGTGTAGTAATCCAGTCCTCTTACGATCTTGGGGTTCACGGTGTATTTGATGTCCATGCTGTCAAGGAGCGCCTTCAGCTTTTCAAAGTGAGTCCTGCAGTCGTCGCAGAGGTAGTCAAGTACAAGAGGCGCTCCCTTTGCTATCTCGCTGCATATCTCGCTCTTGCAGTCCAGTATCCTCATGGGATTCTTCTCGAAGCGGCTCTGACAGGTCTCACAGAGCTCGCTCTTGTGAGGCTCCAGATACGCACGGAGCGCCTTGTAGTACTCCTCCCTACACTTGGGACAGCCTATCGAGTTGATATTCAGCGAAACATTATTCAGTCCGAAGCGGTCAATGAGATTCTTTGCAAGGCATATAACCTCCGCGTCCGCAGAGGGCGACTTACTCCCCGCCATTTCCACGCCGAACTGGTGGAATTCCCACAAACGTCCTGCCTGTGGCTTCTCGTGGCGGAAGCAGGAAAGGATATAGTACACCTTCTGAGGAAGCGCCTCATTGAGCATGCCGTTTTCCAGCATACAGCGGATAGTGCCCGCCGTACCCTCGGGACGGAGGGTGAATCTGCTCTCCCGTCCCATGACGGTGAACATCTCCTTCTGCACCACGTCGGTTGTATCGCCTACGGAGCGGACGAAAAGCTCGGTGTTCTCAAAGGTGGGTATCCTCACCTGCTTGAAGCCGTAAGCTTCGGCAGTTTCCGTGCATATCCGCTCCACAAGCTGCCACTTGTAGGAATCGGCGGGCGTCACGTCCTCCGTTCCGTTTACGCGTTTTGCGATAAGATCCATTTAACATCTCCCTTTCAAAAAAGCAAAAACCGCCCCAAGCATAGCAAGGGGCGGCTCATTAACATGTAATAAAACCGCGGTACCACCCTGATTCATCGGCAGACCGACCTTTAGCGCCTTAACGCGGCATACGTTCCGGCTTTGTCACCGGAAAGCTCGGAGGCGTCCTTCGAATCATCCCCGTCTGCGGCTCGCACCGACCGCCGCTTCTCTGAAAAACACGGAATGACCTACTCTCCCCGTCACAGCTTATAAACCTTACTAATTATATCATAATAACTCGGATTTGTCAAGTATTCTGCAGAATTTTTCCGTCCTTTATGGTGACTGTCCTGTCCGCCTGTGCGGCGATATGGTTATCGTGAGTGATAAGCACCAGCGTCTGGTCGTACTTTTTAATGGAAGATTTCAGCAGACCGATTATCTCCTCGCCCGAAGCGCTGTCCAGATTTCCCGTAGGCTCGTCGGCGAGGACTATTGCAGGACGCGCGATAAGTGCCCGTGCAATGGCTATCCTCTGCTGCTGACCGCCCGACAGCTGATGAGGATAATGATTCATTCTGTCCGCAAGACCGATGGTCTCGATGATATCGTTAAGAAAGTCCTCGTCGGGCTTTTTGCCGTCCAGCGACAACGGCAGGAGGATATTCTCCTTTGCAGTCATGACGGGGATAAGATTGAAGAACTGGAACACGAAGCCCACTTTTCTGCGGCGGTAGACTGCAAGCTCCGCTTCCTTCTGTGAGAACACGTCCGTGCCGTCAACGGTGAGTCTGCCCGACGTGGGAGTGTCCATTGCGCCTAAAATGTGGAGCAGCGTGGATTTTCCGCTTCCGCTCTGTCCCACCACCGAGACGAATTCTCCCTTTTTAACGGAAAAGTCCACCTCGTCCAGCGCACGTACCTCAACGTCGCCCTTGCCGTATATCTTGGTCAGCTTTTCGGCGGAAAGTATGATATTATCTTCCATAGCGTTCTCCTTTCACTTTATCAGCTTTGAGAGCAGCGGCGAATATTTCGCTCTGAACTGCTCGAATGTGCCGTTGTCGAGAGCCTCTCTTATGCGCTCGGTGAGCGTGTTGTAGAAATAGAGATTGTGAGTGACAGCAAGTCTGCCCGCAAGCTGCTCGTCCGCCTTGAACAGGTGACGGATATAAGACCGTGAGAAATTGCGGCAGGTAGGACAGTCGCACTCGGGGTCTATGGGATTCGGGTCAAGCTCGTAGCATTTGTTGGTGATGTGCATTATGCCCTGCCATGTGAATATGGTAGCATGACGAGCATTCCTGCTGGGCATTACGCAGTCGAACAGGTCAATTCCCCGCGCCACTGCTTCGATGATGTTGGACGGAGTGCCCACGCCCATAAGATAGCGTATCTTTTTTTCGGGCATATGAGGAACGACTGCGTCAAGTATGCGGTACATCTCGGAGGTGGACTCGCCCACCGCAAGACCTCCCACAGCATAGCCGTCCATGTCAAGCTTGGCTATCTCCTCCATATGGCGTATGCGCAGGTCCTCGAAGGTGCAGCCCTGATTTATGCCGAAAAGCAGCTGATGCTTATTGATAGTATCGGGCAGGGAGTTGAGCCGTGCCATTTCCTCCTTGCAGCGGTAAAGCCAGCGGGTGGTGCGCTCGCAGGAGTTTTTGGAGTAGTCGTATGCCTTGCGGATAATGCGCTGTTTTGTCTTTTCGTCCATGTCGTCGGTTATCTTCATAACGGAGTTGTCCACGCACTCGTCGAACGCCATTGCAATAGTGGAGCCTAAGTTAGACTGTATGCGCATGGATTCCTCGGGGCCGATGAAGATGCGTCTGCCGTCGATATGGGAGTTGAAGAACACGCCCTCTTCCTTTATCTTGCGGAGCTTTGCAAGGGAAAACACCTGAAAGCCGCCGCTGTCGGTAAGGATAGGCTTATCCCAGTTCATGAATTTATGAAGTCCGCCCATTTTGCGGATGACCTCGTCGGTGGGTCGCAGATGCAGATGATAGGTATTGCACAGCTCCACCTGACATTTCAGGTCCTTAAGGTCGATAGAGGAAACTCCGCCCTTGATAGCCGCCGCAGTTCCCACGTTCATAAAGCATGGTGTACGGAATGTGCCGTGGACAGTCTCGAATTGTCCTCTTCGGGCTTTGCCTTCGGTTTTTATAAGTGTGTACATAAGCTCTCCTATCTGTAATCGTGTATTTTTTCTTCCGATATGTAATTGTCCATAAGCTCGTAAATGTCAACGAAATATTTTCTCTTATCATTCCTGTCGGTGTATACGGTGACTTCCCTGCCCGCCAGATATGATATATCCGAGGTAACGCTCTCCGAAGCGAACAGATACTTTTCACCGCTGAACGGGTCAATGACCTCGCATTCGGCTTTGAACGGGTGACGTCCGTTTATCCTCACCGCATTATTTATCACCACATCGGTGATGATACCCGTAAGCCTGTCGCCCGTTTCTATAAGCCTTTTCCTGCGGTTTGCGGACGATATTTTTATAAGTATGAATATTGCTCCCAACACCGCAAATATGCAGCCCAGCAGGATAAACATCAGTTCAAGCAGCTTAGAATCGGACATTATCTCGGAGGGGTCATCGGGGTCATAATATATTTCGATCATATCACCCTCGCTCATTCCCGAGCTGTAGTATCCCAGCAGTTCCTCATAGACATTGCCGTCCGCTTCATATACGACCCGGACATCATGATCGGTGCGGGTTTTTCCGTTTTTTCGATAGGAATGTGATTCTATCCCGGAGATCACTGCCTCGGTCTTAACAGCATTTTTCATAAATGCATCATGACTTAAAAGCACAGCTGTGCCCACGCCGACAAACGCTGCTCCTATGATAAAAAATATAATGCCGATAAGCATGAGCACCGATTTTGATCTATAATATTTTGTTCTCATTTGTCTTTCCTCCCGATCGTGCAGTAAAAAACGCTGTCAGGCTTTGGCTGACTGTGATATTTTCCTGCTGCACGTGTATACTCACTGTTGCTCCCAACAGCAAACCCAACCGGCAAAGTACTATTCACTATACTATTATCATAGAGTCTCCGAAGCTGAAAAACCGATACTTCTCCATAACTGCTGTCTTATAAGCATTCATCGTCTTATCATACCCCAGAAACGCCGAAACAAGCATTATCAGTGTGCTCTCGGGCAGGTGGAAATTCGTGATAAGTCCGTCCATTGCCTTGAACTCGTACCCGGGATAGATAAAAATGTCCGTATATCCCTCGCATTCACATATCTCTCCGCACTGGGTAGCAACACTCTCCAAAGTGCGGCAGGACGTTGTTCCTACACAGATGACCCGTCCGCCCTCCGCCTTTGTGCGGTTGATAAGGTCGGCTGTTTCCTTCGGCATATGGAAATGCTCGCTGTGCATTTTGTGCTCTAAGATGTTGTCCTCCTTCACGGGACGGAACGTGCCAAGTCCCACATGGAGCGTCACATATCCTAAGTTGATACCTCTGTTTTTGAGATCCTCCAGCTGTTCCTCGGTGAAATGAAGTCCCGCCGTGGGAGCCGCCGCAGAGCCAAGCTCATGGGAATACACCGTCTGATAGCGCTCCTTGTCCTTAAGCTTTTCTTTAATGTAGGGCGGCAGCGGCATCTGTCCGATATCCTCCAGCGCCGTGAAGAAATTGCCCTCGCAGTAAAATTGTGCGATACGGTTTCCGCCCTCCACCGTTTCAAGTATCTCGGCGGTCAGTCTGCCGTCGCCGAATACAAATCTCGTGCCGGGCTTCGCCTTCTTGCCGGGACGGACAAGTATCTCCCACTTTTTATCGCCCTTCTGCTCCAAAAGCAGGAACTCGATATGTGCGCCCGTGTGTTCCTTCACGCCGTAAAGCCTTGCAGGGAGAACTCTCGAATCGTTAAGTATCAGCGTGTCACCCTTTTTCAGGTAATCGCATAAATTATAGAAATGACTGTGTTCGATCTCTCCCGTTTCGCGGTCAATCTTCATCAGCCGCGAGGTGTTCCTCGGTTCAAGAGGAGTCTGCGCGATAAGCTCCTCGGGGAGATCGTAGTAAAAGTCGGATTTTTTCATCATCATAGTGCAAAATGTCCTTTTCGCTGTCTGCATATCCGCAGACATATAGTATATATCTATTATATAACAATTCGCAGGATATTGCAACATTTTACGGAAAAATATTTTTTTACAGAGAAAACCTCTTGACAAAAGAGAATAAGTGTGATACAATGCTATAAAGATAACTGATAGAGGCGCAGCAAAGATTAGTATCGGCGGAAAGATTCCGTGTCGTGGATTATTTCCGTATCCGCCGTGAAAGGCAATGCTGCCGAAGATCCATCGTCTGTAACGGAGGACGATGCTTCTGATCGTATATCGAACAGGTATGCGATTGTCATCATTTTGTATGATGGAGTGCTATCGACATATTTTTCATATGTCTAAGGTTCTGTTATATTTCAATGGTGAGTCGGTTTTCAGCCGATTTATTTTTTTGCTATTTTTTAATGTAAGGAGTTTTTAAAATGAAGCAGTATAATGTAGGCGTTATCGGCGCAACAGGTATGGTAGGACAGCGTTTCTGCACACTTCTCGCAGAACATCCCTGGTTTAATGTAAAGGTTCTGGCAGCATCTCCCAGAAGCGCAGGCAAGCGCTATGAGGACGCAGTGGGCGCTAAGTGGGCTATGACCTCCCCTATCCCCGAAAAGGTAAAGGATATTATCGTCATGGACGCAACCGCAGACGTTGAAAAGATCGCAGAGCAGGTAGACTTCGTTTTCTGCGCTGTTGATATGAAAAAAGACGAGATAAAGGCTCTCGAGGAGCGCTACGCTAAGGCTGAATGCCCCGTTGTTTCCAACAACTCGGCTCACAGATTCACTCCCGACGTTCCCATGGTAGTTCCCGAGATAAACCCCGACCACATTCAGATAATCGAAGCTCAGAGAAAGCGTCTCGGCACAAAGAAGGGCTTCGTTGCGGTAAAGTCAAACTGCTCGCTGCAGAGCTATGTTCCCGCACTTCACCCCTTAAAGGACGAATTCGGCATCGACAGAGTCCTCGTATGCACATATCAGGCAATTTCGGGTGCAGGCAAGACCTTCGAGACAATGCCCGAGATAGTTGACAACGTTATCCCCTACATCGGCGGCGAGGAGGAAAAGTCCGAGCAGGAGCCCCTCAAGCTCTGGGGTCATATCGAGGGCGATAAGATAGTAAGCGCTTCCGAGCCTCTCTTTACTGCACAGTGCTTCCGTGTTCCCGTTTCCGACGGTCATACTGCGGCTGTGTTCGTAAAATTCAAGAAGAAGCCCACCAAGGAGCAGATGATCGAAGCATGGGAAAGTTTCAAGGGCGTTCCTCAGGAGCTCGGTCTCCCCAGCGCACCCAAGCAGTTCCTCCACTATTTCACCGAGGATAACCGTCCTCAGGCTAAGCTTGACCGTATGATCGAAAACGGCATGGCTGTATCTGTAGGTCGTCTCCGCGAGGATAATCAGTACGACTACAAGTTCGCATGTCTCTCCCACAACACCTTAAGAGGCGCTGCAGGCGGCGGAGTTCTTCTTGCCGAGCTGCTTGCCGCTAAGGGCTACTTTGACTGATGAACGTATCATTCAGAAAAGGTACGGACGCCGACGGGGAGCTTATCATCGGCTATTTAAAAAAGCTTGCCGAGTATGAAAAGCTCTCCGAAAGCTGCAATATCACACCCGAAGTCCTCAGAAAGCTTATGCGGGAGGAAAACGGTCTGCATGTGCTCATAGCCGAGCAAAACAGCGAAGCTGTGGGGATAATGACCTACTATTTCTACAAGATCGCCACCTTTTCGGGAAAGCATGTTCTCTACATCGAGGACGTTTTCATCGACGAAAAGTACCGCGGAAACGGCATAGGCGGACGATTTTTCGCCGAGGCGAAAAGCATCGCCGAAGAAACGGACTGCGACCGTCTCGAATGGAAATGCCTTGACTGGAACGAGCCTGCCAAGGGCTTCTATAACAGAATTGGCGGAAAGATCACCTCTGAGGGCTGGCTTACTTATACTATTGAACTGAAATGACCATTCGTTTTGAAAGGATCGGTTTATATGAAGAACACTATTTTTACAGGCGCAGGAGTAGCTATCGTAACTCCTATGAATAATGACGGTTCCGTCAACTACGACGTTCTCGCCGATATTCTCGAAGAACAGATAGCTAACCACACCGACGCTATCATAACCTGCGGCACCACGGGCGAATCTGCCACTCTCACCGATGAGGAACACAGAGAAGTAATAAGATTTACCGTTAAGCACGTAAACCATAGGATTCCCGTCATCGCAGGCACGGGCAGCAACGACACCGCTTACGCTGTGGAGCTTTCCAAGGAAGCCGAGAACATGGGCGCAGACGGTCTCTTAAGCGTTACCCCCTACTACAACAAGACCTCCCAGAGAGGACTTATCGCACATTTCACCGCCGTTGCGGACGCTGTGAACATCCCCGTTATCCTCTACGACGTTCCCTCCAGAACAGGCGTAACTACCGCGATAGATACCTTCAAGACTCTCGGCAGGCACAGGAACATCTGCGCTGTGAAGGCGGCAAGCGGAAACATCTCCACTATCGCAAGCCTTATCGCAGCATGCGGCGATGACCTTGACGTATACAGCGGCAACGACGACCAGATAGTACCTATCATGTCCCTCGGCGGAAAGGGCGTTATCTCGGTGCTTTCAAACGTTGCGCCCCGGGAAACACATGACATCTGTCAGTGCTGTCTGGACGGAAACTATGCAGAGGGCGCAAGACTTCAGCTGAAGTACCTTGACCTGTGCCATGCGCTGTTCAACGATGTCAATCCCATTCCCGTAAAGGAAGCGATGAATCTCATGGGCAGGAATGTAGGCGAATGCAGACTTCCGCTCATAAGGTCGGAGCAGGCGAAGATTGACCAGCTGGCAGAAGCTCTGAAGAACGCAGGGCTTATATAAGCTGATAGCAAATAGCTAATAGCAATTAGGAAATAGTACGTAGTCGGTAAGGTGCGAGGTTGAGAGTAACCGAAGCTGAGAAGTAACCCAGCCATAAATAGTTCGCCGGTCTTTTCAAAGGCTGCGAGTTTTCAAAGGGCGGAGTCCTTTGGGTGGGATGACCCGCAGCTAATGCCGCGTCGTTAGTTATTCATCTTAGGTGACATCATCCCGCAGAAGTTACCGAAAACCGAAGCAATGAACAGCAATAAAGCGCCGTCCGTGGCAAAAAAGCGGAATCCGTCAAAGGATATCCCGTTAAAATCTGACGGGAAGCAAATCACGGACGGCGCAGCATTTGATGAGCAATAATGCTAAGGCAACACCGCACAAAGCTTGTGCGCAAGATATGTAGTCAGATTGTGTGCAATGCCGTCAGGCATGCTTTGTGCGGTGTTGCCCTAAAGCATTGCGAATCAAATGCGCGGCGCCGAAGGTGCCGAGAAAACGAACAGCGAGTCTCATGCAGCTTTTCAGCTTATCCAGCAACACAGCAAGCCGAAAACGAATAGCCGCTCTTACAATAATTATCAGCATACAAGCGACCCGAAAAATCCCAAAAAGAAAGGACAGATCCCAATGGTAAAAATAGCCGTCTGCGGCGCAAACGGTAAAATGGGTAAGGTCATCAGCTCCGTTATCGGCGGACGTGACGACTGCACCGTGCTCTGCGGTATCGACAAGATAACCGACAAGTACGCCGATTTTGAAATATACGACGCTCCCGCAAAAATGCCCGAAAAGCCCGACGTTATCCTCGATTTCTCACACCCGTCGGTGCTGGACTCACTTCTGGAATATGCTCTGGCTAACGGCACTCCCCTGGTGCTCTGCACTACGGGCTTCTCCGAGACTCAGACCGAGAAGATCAAAAAGGCTTCCGAGCAGATACCCGTGTTCTTCTCATTCAATATGTCGCTGGGCATCAATCTGCTGGCAAATCTGGCAAAGACTGCTCACGCTATCCTCGGCGACCAGTTCGATGTGGAGATAGTCGAAAAGCACCACAATCAGAAGATAGACGCTCCCAGCGGCACCGCGCTTATGCTGGCAGACGCTATCAATTCCGCTGCCGACGACAGGTACAACTACGTATACGACCGCCACTGCCGCCGTCAGAAGCGTGAAAAATCCGAGATAGGTATCCATTCTGTCAGAGGCGGAACAATCGTCGGCGAACATGAGATCATCTTTGCGGGAAGAGACGAGGTCATCACTCTGTCACATCAGGCAGCTTCCAAGGAAGTATTCGCTGTGGGCGGCGTGAACGCTGCTGTTTATCTCAGCGGAAAGCCTGCGGGACTGTACGATATGTCCGCTCTTATTGAAAATAAATAAGATATACTGTCAGATCGACCGATAATTTGTCGGAAATTTCATACGATTTTTCTTGACATTTCTATTCTGCTGTGATATAATATATAGGTAATTGATTATTCCATAGCACTACTGTCTCTGGATCTATGTGATGGGCTGCTATGTCGATCATATATTTACAGAAACGGAGGTGCAACAAATGAAGGAAGGAATCCACCCCAATTACGAGGAGACTACCATTACCTGCGCTTGCGGCAATGTCATCAAGACTCGTTCCACTAAGAAGGATATCCACGTAGAAATCTGCTCCAAGTGCCACCCCTTCTACACAGGCAAGCAGAAGCTCGTTGATACAGGCGGACGCGTTGACAGATTCAAGAAGCGTTTCGGTATGGACAAGTGATCGAATATGCAAAAAAATGATCCCTGCTCTTTGGCAGGGATTTTTTTATTGGCTTTGTCATTATGATCTCCTTTACGGCAAGTATCTTTGCTCTGTCGGATATGTACTCATTGGTGTTGATGTTATAGTACGGCACGCTCGGCTTGACTGTGAATAATATGGGCTCGCCGCCGTATTTTGCTGCCGCTTTCTTTGCGTACTTTTCCGCACTTAACAGCGACGGCGTGAAGAATACCTTGTCGGTATGCTTCTTACGCCAGTCCTCGCGGAGTATACCCGTTTCAATTGCGGGCAGCAGATACCCGCCCACCCGCAGCTCAAAGGCTGTGGTCGTTCCGTGATAAAAATCCATGATATTACTTCCTTTCCGTTGCGTTTTTATAGCTTATCAGAATATGACAGGGCGCAAATATGACCGCAGAAATCATCAGCAGCACCGAACGGCTCATTATCCCGCTGAACAGGAAAATCACCGACGGAATTATCGACAGAGCCAGCGCTCTGAAAATACTGTTCCTTTTGAAGCAGACTATCCATATCCCGCAATATGCAAGAACAAGCACCGCGTCTGCGATGAGATACACCGCAAAAGCTTCGTCCGACCGGAATCCGAAGGCTGTGCCCGGAATGTTTATTATCATCGTGAAAAAGCAGCCGTATCTGCCTATCTGCTCAAAGGTCTCCACTGCTTTATTGCTCCACATATTTTCGAAGCCGTCCCTGCACTTTACCGCAAAGACGATGTTCGGTATCATGATAACCGCCACGAACGCCAGACCGAACACATTGAACCATACCATTTTATCACCCTCCATATTCATTGTCTTATTATAGCATATCCGTCTGTAAAAATCAAGCAAAAACAAAAGAGCGGCTCAAAATCGGGAAACACCATTTCAATATACTGTCCCGTCAAAAGATAATATCTTCCGAGGCGTGATAAGTCCTTTGTTATCACGATACCGACTTTACCAGATTCAACATCAGCAATCATACGCATAAAATCGGGACGGTTGAAGTTCGTTCCCGAAAAGCCGTCAACAACGTAAAACTGCGTATTCTTGAAGCCGTTGTCATCTACGCTTTCAAAAGTCTGCTCTGTTGTCTTTTCTGTATTCCTCATATTTTGTTCCTTTCTGTAAACAAAAAAGAGAGCCAAGAAACAAATCCGCAGATTTGCTCTTAGCTCTCTTTCGCTGTTCCGCCCCGCTCCTTTGGGACGCCGTTATTCAATTTTTGAAAATCATTGTAATGTTGATTCTGACTAA